>NZ_RHJR01000018.1:0-369035 GCF_004212325.1 Escherichia sp. E13S3 | reverse complement strand
CAAAACCACCCGCTACGAATACGGTGCGTTTGACCTGCTAACAGCGGTTATCCGCCCGGATGGTGAACGGCTGGAGTGCCGCTACGACAAGCTGACCCGCCTGACCGAAATCATCAACGCCGAAGGTGAGCACTACTACCTGGAATACGACAAAGCCGGGCAGCTTATCGCGGAAACCGACTTCACCGGACGGACGCTGACCTACAGCTACGATGCGGCCGGGCGCTGTATCCGCACCACCTTCCCGGATGGCACACACCTGAACCGCCGCTACAACGTGACCGACCAGGTGACGGATGAAGAAGTCACTCAGGGCGACAGCGACCGCATCCTGAGCGCCACCACCTTCCGCTATGACGCGCTGTGCCGTCTGGTGGAGGCGAAAAACGACGATGCCACTGTTACGTATGAATATGACAGTGCCAGCAGGGTTGTGGCTGAGACAATCAATGGCAGGCGTACAGAATACAGTTACGACAGTAATCTGGATACGGTTTCACAGCGCACCACCGCAGGCATCACAGAGTACTTTACCCGCAACCAGATGGGGTATCTGACCGCCTGGCAGATAGCGAACCATGCCCCGCTGACGTTTGAATATGACCTGCGCGGCCTTGAAACGTCCAGACGGAGTGAGGCCGGATTTTACCAGACGCTGGCTTACACCCGCACAGGAATGCCGACAAAGCAGAATGCCGGGGACCACCGGGCCGGGCCGTATGAGCGGAACCGGAGCCTGGAGCGCCAGTGGCTGTATGACAAAGCCTATAATCTGACCGCAATCGCCGATTCGCTGCGCGGCTCCATGTTCAACACCATCACGGCAAACGACCAGATAAGTCATGCCACCTGGACGGGAGACTCCAGTCAGTTTCCGCTGTGCGAGGAACTGTTCACTTACGACAAAAACCTGAACATCACCCGCCGCCAGACCCGTGTGAATGAAGTCCTGGAAAGTGAGACGCACCAGCAGAACCTGCATGGCCGGGTGGTATCCAGTGAGCATGAAGGCTGGCGGCACACAACACACCGCATTAACCCGGACACCGGAAAAGGGGAAGACGGAAAATTTGTCAGAGTGGTGAACGCCCATAACATCACCTGGAAGTATGATGTTAACGGCAGGCTGGTACAGAAGCTGGTGGATAAAGGCGGTTACCGACCGCTGGAATGGCGTTACAGATGGGATGCGCGTAGCCAGTTAACCGGGCTGGAAACCCCGGACGGTGAGCGCTGGGAGTATAAATACGACCCGTTCGGCAGACGCATCAGCAAACGCTGTACCAACCGCGACAAACCCAGCATGGGCTTCCACTGGAATGGCGACCAGTTGACGGAGGAAATTCCGGTCGGCGCTGACGGCAAACCGGAAGCCGAAAACGCCATCCGCTGGATATACGAGCCGGGAGATTTCACGCCTCTGGCACGTTATGAGAAGGGACAACTATATTATTCGGTAGCAGATACTATCGGACGTATTCAGGAACTACTAACCGAAGATGGCACCATCGTCTGGCAGGGTAAGCAACAACTATGGGGGCGTGAGGAAGGTATTAATAAAGATGATGCCCCAGTATGCCACCTGCGGTTTCCGGGGCAATATGCGGATAGCGAATCAGGTCTGTACTACAACCGATTCAGGTATTATGATTGCGACTCAGGGCAGTACATCTCATCAGATCCGATAGGGCTAGCTGGTGGGGAGGATTTTTATCAGTATGTTCCTAATTCCTTGGGTTGGTGGGATTTATATGGCTTAGCCAGATCTGGTAAAAAACGGGGACCAAAGACTGGTGGACGAGGACCTCATAATAGAACCATTATGAGGCGTATTAAAGAATTAAAGAGTATTCTTGGTAAAGGATGGAAACATACTGCCGGAGGAAATAAAAAGGAAGATTATATACCAACCCCAGGCGGAAATAAAGAAGCAAGGCGTCCTGACATCACATTCACAAACTCAAAAACGCAAGAAAAATACTATGAAAACGTTGGGAAAAACAATGCAAAAAATGAGCCAATTAAACGAGAAAGAGAAGCAATAGACGATCTTGAAAATGAAACAGGATCAACTGTTAATTTTACTCCATACAACTAAAAATAGGGTAAGAGAATGTCATCATCTAGGTTACACATTTTTTGCATAACAAATGAACTATTGCAGTGGATAACTTTATTATCTGAGCGATATCAATTAACGGCCATTTGGTTTTCACTTGAGGATGACTATGCAAAAACATTCAAATTACCAATCAATGAAATACCATCGAATTGCTTTCAAATTTATTTATTCCCGAATGTATTTTTGAAAAATAAAAGAATTAAATACAGTTCAATCGATCGTTATTCAGGTGGCATACAGATTAAACCAGGAAGATTTATTGAACATAATGGTAGAAACATCTTGCTAATGACAGAAATTAATTCCTCTGATTCTGATGACAAAGTAATTTGTTTGTCAAAGGCTGTTAATTGGTTAAAAAAACAAATAAAATCAACAGAATTTTCCGGCGTAATAGGGAAAAACTCAGTAACAGGTGGAACATCAGAATATAGCAATATACTATATACCAGTAAAGCTAAAATTTTTTTTACCGCAGGTACCATATGGAAACAGGCGATTACATTTAACTCGGAGTTTGTACCAAAACAAGACTAATATGAATACATATTATAATAACAACCTCCTCTTGACGCTATATTCTTTTCTGCGTCAATTGGAGCTTTCATTACATCGAGGAATGGATGAATGGGAGGCGCTGAACAATTACATTCGCTCACGTGAAGTGATTGAAGTCATAAACTGCCTGACAAACGATAATGCTATCTATAATTTACAAATAAAAATCAGCTTCATTTCAAAATTAACATTATGTATATTTAAAAAAGGATATATTAAAAATAATGAGGCTAAAAAATTAATTACATTACTTGTTTCTTTTCGTGATATATTACATGAAAGACGCCCAGATAGAAATAATATTATCAATCTGAGAGTTGATATATATAATTTCGCCAGTTTGATCCGAAGCAGAATTTACAAAGACAAAATTAGATTACAAATGGCTGATAAAATTGAGCATTATAATCAAAGTGATTATGGTGTTTTTTATAAAATGGAAGATATTCTCTCGGTTGAGTGGTACAAACCCATTATTAGCATTCATAAAATTTGACTTATTAACGGAATTTTTAATATTACATTATTTGGGGAGCATAAATGAAAGAGGGGTGGAGGTTAGATGATATATTTGGAGATTCGATCAAAGAAATTAGAGAAAGAGATAAAAAATTTCTCCCGAAAGCATCGTGGTTTTCCAATATGGATATTGAAAAGCTAAATGAATACATGACAAAATATCCTTTTGATTCCTTTGAGTCAATACCTAAAGATGATTCAGGTCTTACTTTCCCTGCTTTTGAAAATATTATCTTTACCCTTCCTGTACGCTATCGGCATTGTCCTACCAGGATTGTATATGTCGATGGGCTAGCCTTTCTTAAAAAATTAGGAGATGGAGCATTCTGCATTGATCCGCGTAGATGGCATAAAATCAAAAAATATATATCAAAAGGGTATGTTGAATATCCAGAGGCATCTAACAGTGAATTTGGTGTTTCTGATGGAAGGCATCGTACATTGTTGTTAATGCAATTATATAATCGCAAAACAGTCCCTATTGTTGTTGCAGAACGCGAGTATGAAAAGTTCATTCTTGATGCTAAGGCAAATGGAGCAATTTAAATTACAGCCTCGAAATTCCAGACTAATATTTCAACAGGTCCTTGGCAGGGGATATAATCCCCGTTTCTTACACTTAGCATTAGTTATATAGTTGAGTGCAAGTAAGATGATGCTGTCTAATGTGGATATGATAGCCATTAATTTTCTTGCCCTTTTGCATCAGCATATTACGGATATCCATTAATGACTATGGCGCTCCTGTAAAGTTTCCCGACTCACTGTTTCAGCCAGATGCCTGTAGAATCCATGTCGCAACATAAACAAGTCTGAATATATACTCGTGATATTTTAAGTAACATGTTGTTCGTGTCGATTTATGTCAACAAGGCTCTGGCTACTCAATTCTTCAAATATACAACCTCAAGTTTATTATGTATATCCGATATGAAGATATTCAGGGGGCGTATTTTTCTTCCGCTTCCACGGCATGAGAATTTGGGTAGCTAATCTGGTGTTCCTGATGAATTATTTTTAAATTTATTAATCAGCCTGTTAATAACTACAACGCTCTTGGTCAAAGTAAGAGTTATTATTATACAATCATAGACAAATCCCCCAATGTCACCATCAATATCATCGGATCAATCGGCGATGGCTCAAACCCCACCCGCAGATAAAACTCCCGCGCTTCGTCAGACAGAGTATGAACCAGCATCCCACGAATGCCGATGGTTTCCGCGACCTGAATCACCCGTAGCCCGGCATCACGCACCAGCGCCCGTCCGATACCCTGACCATGCAGCGATGCATCCACGGCTAAACGGCCCAGCACCACAACCGGGATCGGGTCGGGCATATTGCGGCGAAAGCGTCCGGGGGCGGTGTTTGTCATTACCGCGCTGGAGGCCAGCGAATAATACGCCATCACTTTAGTCGTGTCGCAGCAGACAAAGGTACGGGATGCGCCCGTAATCTGGTTTTTCATCGCCCGCTGTTTCAGCCAGTTATCCATTGAATCCACGCCGCAACAGAACGACGCCAGAACATGCCCGGCGTGGAGAGGCTCAGGAGCAGAGATCATTTTTCCTGCTCCCACGGCGCGGAGGTTTGCATGGTTTTGCGTAACGCGGCGTTTGGCGCAGGAGCCTGATCCAGACGGGCAAGAAATTCCTGGTAAGCCTGCGGATCGGCCATAATAATACGCTGCTCGATCAGTGCCTCCTCGGCTGCGGCACGGGCGGCTTCCAGCACAAAATCAGTACGGTTTTTTCCTCTGGCTTTCGCTGCACGATCGATGAGATCGCGCTCGGCGGGTTTGATACGCAGGTTCAGCGTTTCGCGTTTGATAGACAGGCTGTTTGCGGCTGGCATGGTGTTATCCTCAGGAGTGTCTCTGGATAATAATTATACATCACGTGTAACGCTAATGTCATTACGGAAATATAAAGGGAATCGTACCGGAGGATCGAACCGAATGTTTTCCTGTATGTGTTTCTCATCAATTTGATTTAACAGCAAAAATATGGATCATTCTCAGGGTCTTGACAATTTTGGCAAAACAGATTTATGATGAAATTCAACTTACTAGATAACTGAAAGTTCTCGAGTCGGGCACCAAATTTATAAGGCCTCGCTACAAAGCGGGGCTTTTTCTTTTTCTGGCTACGGTAAATTTCAGATCGTTGCTACAGGTCATTCGTAATCGTTAACGCCTTTTAATTTCAAAGCATTCTGTCTAATGTCGGCATATCTGGCGATGAGCTGTTTCAGATGCATCTCTGCCTCAGCCCCTGCGGCAGGAGGAAGTGGTTGTCCCGCCGACGACTGTTCCAGTATCCGCAGTTGCTCTTCAGCCGGTATGGATTGATTAAAAGACTGTATCGTTGAAAACACCACTGACTTCAGCTCGCTGACCGTCATGTATTTCCCCTTATGCTCATCCAGTCCGTTCAGTCGTTCACTCAGTTTCTGTAGCGTAACCATTCCCTGATGCCAGCCATTCAAATTTTCTGTCGGCAACGCAGCGACATTAAATTGTTGCTGCCACTGCTGTATCAGGGGCTTTGCGCGCTCCGGCCATATCACCTGGGCCTGTTCGACAAGCTGCCTTTCCCGGGTTATGAGCCAGTCCGGCGGTAGCTTGTCCAGAAGCGTAAGCTGCTGTTGTGTTTGCGTAATTAAAGCTTGTGGCAACGGCGATTGCTGACGCAATAAATCCAATTGTTCAGGCGTGAGTACGGCGGGTAACGGTGCCAGAGAGGCAGTAAACTGGGTTTGTAACGGGTCCGGACGATGCAAAAACTGCCACGTCCATAGCGTTGCTGCACCTATCACCAGCATGGTACACATCCCACCGACAAAAGATTTCCATTTTTTTACTGGCTCAGGTATTGCCGGCAGTACCTCCACGTTCGGCTGCGTAACGTACACCCATTGCACTGCACTGTCTGGCGTCCGGATATCTTCAAACGAACGACCAGTATGGGAACCTGTTGTTATACCCACGTCATTCATGACCGGATCATGCGAAACGATACCCGACTGAATTGTCGCCCCTGTACAGATTGTGTCATCGCTGTTCTCCAGCCTGACAGCGTTGTTATGTATCAGGGTACGCAATGTATCCAGCTGACTGAGATGTCTGAGTTCCAGGCGCTGTAAAACTGCCCCCAAACGGGTAAGCAGTTGCTCTGCCCGATACAGTTGGCTAAGGTCGCTGTATTTCAGCGGAAGTGAGCGCATCCGTTGTTGCAAACGCTGGCTCAGATTACTGAGGATCTCAATCCGAACATGGACAGGCTGTGGCCAAAGCACGCCCCACTGATGGCTTATCAGAGCCTCCAGTATTGCCAACCCTTCATTCAGACCAAACAATCCGGCCAGCTGCGTACGGGCCAGCGTATACCAGGCCGCAGTCTGCAGCTCAACACCATTTTGCTCAAACAGTGAGAGACACAGTTTTTCAGCATAACGCCAGTTCACATCAGGACGAGCCGGATGCGTTAGCTTATTGAGTTCATCACACAAAGCGGCATAATCCGGTAGCCTGCGCGGGTCACCACCGGTTTTGATTCTACGTGGGGTAATGTCATTCATGACCAGTTATCCATCTGACGTACTTGCGGTTATAGAAGATGATTGTTTATGCAGCTTCGTGTTCTGCATATTCAGGGCGTAGCAGAGACTGACGGGGTTAGGGAGAAACGCTAAAACCAGGCCTTAAATACGAGCTGCCGTGTCGAGATACTGCTGTTTCAGGTGTCTCAACAGGACTCGCCCTTCAGGCATAAATTCAGTGCCATAACGCACCAGACCAACATCTTTGAGTTCAGCGTCAATGGCATAGCACAGCTCGCCAGGGACTGCCTGTTCCAGCAGAACAACGGTTATTTTTTTCAGGCGCGGCTCATATTTGAGCAGTACGGTTGATAACGTCCCCATCATTTCATGCGCCGTTCCCGGCATTCCCTGGAGAATTTTGGTCATATCCGGTAGACCATAGTCCGGCAGATGCGCCAGCGTGCCGGCACGACTGTTAAGAATGCGCTGCATATTGTCCAGTACTGAGAGGATTATCTGGTTCTGCTCGCTAACCTGATTCAGATCCAGACCTCCGGTAAAATTCCCAAACAGGGTCTCATATAGCGACGGACGCGGAGTGTCATTCATCTTTCAACACCTTCAGAGTCAACCGTTCACTCCCTGCTTCAATGATTCTGGCTGAGTCAGGGTCAAGGTCGTCACGACTCAACACGATCCGCCAGGTGTTATTCACCGGATCCGGAGTGCCGGCCTTATCCAGGTCTAACATCGCTGCCCGGTCCGGATGATTGTGTGCAAACTCTTTCGCGGCTTCACGCAGGTAGCGCATTTCTGCGTCGTAATAACGCAGGGTTAAATCTTCCATAAAATAGTTACTCAAAATATAGGAAACAATGTTTTCTTCCCCAAAAGTGGAAGTTATCTCACCACTTCGCGAGTAGTCAGAGACATAGGTTTTATCTCCTCATTTAAAATCTCAAATTCAGTAGTTATTTTTCTGAATGACTGACCAGATAAAAAAATGTGAGAAAGTACCTTGCTATAAATTATGAGCCACACTTATTCATCCTCCTTTTATCCAGCCAATAACTTTCTCTAACCACATAACACCGCGGCCCGCGCCGGATCGAGCTGAATCAGCCCGCCTAGCAATTTTTCCATAGCAGGCCCGAGGCGAATCTTGTCAGCCTCACTGCGACTGGCTTTCAGTCTGAGGAGTTTCAGATGACGGGCCTGTACCTCAAACAGCAGCTCGGGTTCCCAGTCGCTAAGGGCCACTTCTGTGGCACGCTCACCCAGCTCTGCAAACAGGTGCACCGCGAGCTCATTTTTTCCGTACTGTTCTGCAATACGCCCCATTAGCAGGCGCAGCAGCCACTGCTGCCGCGCAGTGGCGATGCCCGGTCGATGTTGTAACCAGCTCAGTGCCGCATCCGGGCTTTCGCTGTCCGCCAGCGCCACGGCTTCCGACTCCAGCGCCAGAATGTCGTCGTTCACTTCGGCCATACGGGCGGAAGGCGTTTCATTGCCCCACCCAGCAGTAGTATCCAGTACGCTCTGCTGGATCCAGTTAAGCGTCACTTCATCAGCAAACGGCGTACCGTCACTGAATGCCAGCGTCTCCAGCCCGGATAGTCGGGTCAGTAGCCCCTTCAGATCAGCGGCAATAATGTCAGCCACTATCTCCTTACCGGACTTCGTCAGCGCCTGATGGATATACCATTGCAGATCCAGCCACAGGTGGTTGGCACCGCGGGAAAAGGTACTGTCTGCCGTTTCCAGAATTTCAGCCCAGTTTTGCTGCAGGTACAGGCGTTTGAGCAGCGCTCGCTGGTCTGCTCTTGGGGGTTCGATGCGAGTTCGCCCCTGTGCATCTGGAGCCGGAATAGCCTGCAGGGTATCGTGACGCAGACTTTTCATCAGATGGTGCGCCGACAACCAACCGTCGGGCTGTTCGCGCAGGTATTCGCTGAGAGTGCGCGCCTGCGCCAGCAAATCCTGACCGGAAGTGATTCTCCCGATAGCAGGGGCATCGCTGTGGCTCGCCGTGGAAAGTGTCTCAGTAGTACTGGCGTTCTGCGGTACAACTGCATCCACACCGCCCGCTTTCTGCAGTCGGTTTTCCAGCGCACCATACAGTGCGTTAAGTTCTGGGCGGGTTTCATCCGGCTCATTTTCGGTGAGCTGCGCTATCAGCAGCAGCGCACCGATGGTACGCAGCGCATCTTCCCTGACCACTTCAGGATACAGCGAAAGAGAGTCCGTCATGCGTGAACCTGCCAGCCACTCCAGTGCTGCCTTACGGCTGCGGTTGCGCTGTGGATGCAGTTGCACACCGAAGCGGTCTATCAGACCCGCCAGCAGTTCGAGCCCCTCTGCCAGCCCCTGCTCGCCTTCACGATGCAACCTGGCCCAGCAGTAATACGTCGCCACACGAATGTCTTTAGCGGTGGTGGTGAGCACTTTCTCCGCCAACTGGCAGATAAGCTCAGTATCCGCCCCGGAAAGTTTGTTGACCTCCTCGCGCATTTGCTGGAAGCCATCGTCATAACCTGGGTCATCTCCCACTGATGACTCTCCGGGTAACGGCTGCAGCCAATTGTTCCACTGCGCCACTCGCTCACGGGTCGCGTCAAGGAGTGTCGTCGGCTCTGTCTGACAGGCGCTAACCAGGGCATTTAACGTGCTCATCAATTGACCTCCGCTGCATCACGGTTCGTGCTGGCGACCGGGTCTGTCACTGCCACTTTCGCCGTGCTGAAGATGGTATCTGTCAGACTCATAAGGTTCCTTCAGTCATATTTAAACTCCAGCACAACCCCTTCTTCATCATTCCACCCCAGCGTCAACGACGCTGGCTTTTGTTTCGCCGCCATATGAGTCAGCAATTGCTGACTCAGCACCGGCAGAATTTGTTGGTTGAGTAGGCTGTCGACATTGCGCGCCCCGGTGTCCGGTAACAGGCAGGCTGCGGTCAGCGCGTCGTACAGGCTTTCGTCAATCAGCGTGGTCAGGCCGTAGTGGCGCTGTAAGCGCTGGCTGACATGGGAGAGTTTCATCTCCACAATCGTGTGCATGGCTGCTTCTGCCAGCGGACGGTAAATCACGGTCTGGAAACGGGCGAGCAGCGCGGGCTGGAAGTGGTCGCGCAGTATCGGGCGCAGCAGTTCGTGCAGGTCTGCTTCGGTGGCTTCCGGTTGTTCGTTCAGCAACTGCATCAGGTGGTCGCTACCAAGGTTGGAGGTCATCAAAATAACGGTATTACGGAAGTCGATTTCTCGCCCTTCGCCGTCGCGCATAAAACCACGATCGAATACCTGATAGAACAGATTCATCACGTCACGGTGCGCTTTTTCGACTTCATCGAGCAGCACCACACTGTACGGACGCTTACGTACGGCTTCAGTAAGAATGCCGCCCTGGCCGTAGCCGACGTAACCAGGTGGAGAACCTTTCAGCTGGGAAACTGTGTGTGGTTCCTGGTATTCCGACAGGTTAATGGTAATCAGCGATTTTTCGCCACCGTACAGCGCATCCGCCAGTGCCAGCGCGGTTTCAGTTTTTCCTACACCACTTGGGCCAACCAGCAGGAATACACCCTGTGGACCGTTCTCAGAGGTGAGGCCGGTTTTAGCAGCGCGCAGGCGCCGGGCGATGGCTTCAAGCGCAATATTCTGACCGACTACACGTTTGCCGATTTCATTTTCCAGGGTAAGCAGTTCGGTCTGTTCGTCTTTCATCAGCGAAGAAAGCGGCACGCCGGTCCAGTCGGCAATCACTGTTGCAACAGTGCGCACATCCACATCCACCGACAACAACGGATTGCCCTGCTGTAAACCGCCCAGCTCCTGTTGCAGGGCATGCGTTTCGCTCTGACGGGAAATGTCCTGGCGGCTTTCCCGTAGTTGTTCAGTAAGTTTCAGTTCCTGGCCGTACTGGGTTTCAAGTTCGTGGAGTTCAACGATGACGTTTTTCTCTTCCTGTTCAATTGCCGTCAAGCGTTCACCGTGGTTTTGATTACCGACGGTAATGTCTTCCTGTAGCGCTTGTCTCTCCATTTCAAGAGAAGTAATCCGGGAACGGATACGGGTCAACTGTTCGGGTACGGTGTCGAGACTCATACGCACGCGAGCGCTTGCAGTGTCGAGCAGGTCAACGGCTTTGTCCGGGAGTTGACGGCCTGTCAGATAACGTCGGGATAACGTAACGGCAGCGCACACCGCATCATCAGTGATGTGCACATTATGATGTTCGGCATACCGGGATTTCAGGCCACGCAACATCAGACAAGCCGTGTCGTCGTCCGGTTCGTCAACTTTCACCATCTGGAAGCGGCGTTCGAGTGCGGCATCGCGCTCAAAGTATTGTTTATACTCAGACCAGGTCGTCGCGGCGATGGTACGTAACTCACCGCGCGCCAGGGCTGGTTTCAGCAGATTGGCAGCATCAGCACCACCCGCCTGGTTACCTGCGCCGATGATGGTATGGGCCTCATCGATAAACAGCAAGACAGGTACCGGAGACTGCTGTACAGCATTAATCACGTTTTTCAGGCGCTGCTCAAATTCCCCCTTCACTCCCGCCCCCGCCTGCAGCAGCCCGAGGTCAAGAGTGCGTAGCACCACCGGTTTGAGGGATTCAGGGACATTACCGTCAGAGATTCTGAGCGCCAGACCTTCTACCAGTGCGGTTTTCCCGACACCTGGCTCACCGACCAGGATTGGGTTGTTTTTTCGGCGACGAGAAAGAATGTCCACCATCTGGCGGATTTCACTATCGCGGCCAAATACCGGATCAATTTTGCCTTCACGCGCCTGGGCGGTGACGTCATGGGTGAATTTATCCAGCGCATTCTGCAGCGCCGGACTCAGTTCCCCTTCTTTCATCTCACTCCCTGCTGGACGCCCGATAAACTCCACGTCCCCACCATGACTCCCCGTGAGTTCGGCTTCCTGCTGTACCTGCGCTCGCTCGTCTGACTGAGCATCCAGTAGCGGGCGCAGGCACTCTAACTGGCTCTGGCCCAGAGTCAGCAATGGCCACAGACCATCGCAGCGCACCAGCTTCTGTTTAGCCACCAGCGCCATCAGCAGGTGGTGACTTCGAATCTGTTCTTCTCCCGCCAGTGAGGCAATCAGCCAGGCTTGTTGCATCAATACCTGGATATTTTCTGAAAGCTGCGGGCGATGGCGCACCGAGTGCGGTTGTTTGTCGAGCCAGGCAAGCAAATCTTGCCAGAGAGTGTCCATGTCCCACTCGTAGCGGCGTGCCAGCACTGTGAGATCCCCCTCGCCCTGCTCAAGAAGTTTCAGCAGCCAGTGCTCTGGCAAAATTTCCGCATGCGCGCGAATCTGACAGAGTGAAGCCGCGCCTTCCATCGCACGGGCGCAATAAGGGTTCAGACGTCGCAGCAAAATGGCTGGATTTTCCATGAATATCTCTCTTTGTCGGTTTCTGAACACACTACCGCCCCTCGCTGTTTTCCGTGAGGAAGACCAAAGCGCATACGGTCGTGCTGACAGATTGTGGAGTTTTTGCTGAAAGCCCGTTGGCTTCAGACGTTCAGCAAAAACAAAAAACGGACAGAGAAACTCTGTCCGCTCGTGGCTTAGGCGGTGGCGCGTTCGTTCCAGGAATCGGAATGAATGATGTTGCCGTCTTTGTAGGTCCAGGTGATTTTTTCGTAACGCAGTTCAATGCGCTCAAGGTGGTTGTGCTTCTCTTTAGAAGGATCCTTGATGTCATACATTTCAGGATTCACCTTCACCACTTTCACGTTCTCAAGTTTGGTGTTGAAGTACTCCACTTCCTGGCCTGCGTCGTTGATTTTGTACCACTTGAATTCGGCAGACTTGAGGGTCTGACCGGTGGTCACTGCCTTGTACAAGTACGGGCTGGAGGAGTCGATTTCCTTGGTGAACAGGAACGGGGTATGGATACGGGTGCCGGTCAGTTTGCCTGTGTTGTTATCAGTCGGGATGTACAGGTTGTGTTCCTGAGCCACGACTTCGATGCTGCCTTCACGATCCTGAACGTCAACAGACCCTTTGATGTCCGCGCCGCCATCGTCCTTCAGCCAAAGATAAACAGGTATTGCCATGGAATTACTCTCCATTATGTTGTGATGCGCCATCATCCTGCGATGACGCCAGGGTGTGTCCAGGTATCTGACAGGCATTAGCCTGCGGTACCAGACTGATTTCGACACGGCGGTTGACCGCACGGCCCTCCGGGGTGTCATTGGTTGCGATCGGACGGCTTTCGCCATAGCCCTGTACCGCAAAACAGCTTTCCGGTACGTCACCGGTTTCATGCATCCAGACGCGCACCGCTTCGGCACGTTTCTGAGAAAGCGTCTGGTTTAGTTGTGCGTTCCCGGTGTTATCCGTGTGGCCAGCGACCACAATCAACCAGCCCGGTTTTGCTCTGACTCCCACCAGTGAATTAACCAACATTTTGGTGGACCCGGCCTTCAGCACCGATTTGCCGGAATCAAATAGCGACATACTGTCGAGGCGGATAATCTTCTGCCCCGGGACGATTTTTTGGATAACAGGTGAAGAGAGCAGCGGTGGTACCAGGTCGTTCATGACGGCTTCAATAACAGGTACAAGACGCAGTCCCTGATACAGTCCGAGGCGATAACGCACAGGCTCACCGCGACGATGCCAGTCATCCAGCAGTGCACCATCAGCGCGCAGACGCTGTTGGGCCTGGAGTTTAGGTTCTGCCGGTGTGTCAGTAAGATGGTGGTATAAGGCAAGGTGGTCGCCGACATTGCGACGGATAAATCACAAACCGGAGGAAGATTATCCGCCAGGTCGGTATCAACGATCGTGCCATCCTGGAAACGTACCACCAGACGGGTAGCATTTAGCCGTGACAGCGCCAGGGCGGCGGTGTCAAATTCAGCATTCACCACGCCCCAGGGATGGGAAATCCCCATCCTTGCAACGGTATCGGCAACGTGCGCATTCCAGCGGGCCTGCTGCTGGAACTGTTGCGGGGCCAGCGCAGCCCCGTCCTCCCAAAGTGGGCGAAAAATTTTCATCCTTGATTTCCCCTCGCCTTACGACTTGGCTTTTGGCATCTGGGAAACCAGTGATAGGTTGATGTCCATCCCTTCCACCTGGAAGTGGGGGATAGCAAAGAGTTTCACGCGGAAGAAGCCTGGGTTATCCCCGATATCTTCCACCAGCACTTTCGCGTCACGCAGCGGGTGAGAAGCCTGCAAGTCATCGCCCGGATCGGTCATTTCTGTCACAAGACCACGAACCCAGGTATTAAGCTCCAGTTCCAGCAGACGACGATCCTTGGTTGTACCAATGTTTTCCCGTTGAATCAGCTTCAGGTAATGAGCGATTCGCGACAGCAGGAAGATGTACGGCAAACGCGCATTGATGCGGCTATTAGCAGTGGCATCAGCAGTGTCGTAGAGCGCAGGTTTTTGCGTGGAGTTCGCCGAGAAGAAACAGGCATAATCGCGGTTTTTGTAGTACGACAGGGGAATAAATCCAAGATTTGCGAATTCAAATTCGCGGGTTTCCGGGATCATCACCTCTGACGGAATTTTTACCTGATTACCCGTGCCGAGATCATACAGATGAATGGGCAAGTCCTGCACTGCACCACCGGCCTGTGGGCCACGGATTTGCACGCACCAGCCGTTGTTGATGAAGCTTTTCACCATGTTGGCCGCAAAAGCGAAGGAGGCATTGGTCCACAGGTATTTATCGTGATCCGGGCCTTTCACTTCTTCAACATAGTTAAAACTACGTACCGGTACTGTGTCCGGGCCATACGGCAAACGGCCGAGCACGCGAGGCATGACCAGCCCCATGTATCGGGAGTCGTCCGTATCCCTGAAACTTTTCCATTTAATGTACTCGGCGCGGTCAAAGTAGTTACCAATATCTTTGATGGCCGCGACCTCTTCCATTGACTCTTTCAGGAAAAATTTCGGCCCCGCAGAACCGATAAAGGGCATATGTGCCGCAGCAGACACTTTTGACAAATTACGCATCAGCGCCACGTCCTGCGCAGAAGCATCAAACTCGTAAGAGGAAATCAGCGCGGCAATCGGCTCGCCGCCCGGCGTGTCATACTCATCGATGTATGTGTGTTTGTACAAACCACTCTGGATAATTTCCGGGCTATCTTCAAAATCCTGGCGCAGGTCTTCTTTAGAGATATCCAGCAGTTCAACTTTCACGTTCTGGCGGAAATCGGTTTTATCAACCAACGATTTCACGCCCCGCCACAGGCTTTCTACCGCCTGAAAGGCCTCATGATGCATAACTGCATCAAGTTGGCGACTTATCTGGTAATCCAGTTCAGCGATATGGTGGTCAATCAAATTTTTGTCGAGCTTTTCAACTTTAGAGCCGGATTTAGTCAGACATTCCAGGAACACTTGCATCCCGGCCGTTAAACGTTCATCCGCGGTTGCATCCGACATCGCCTGTGCATCCTGCCAAATATCCAGTGCACTCAACTCTGAGACTGGACTCAGATTAATTTTTTCAAACAGGGACGCATAAACTCCACTTGCCACAGGACGTTCAAGGACCACACTCTCGCCAGCAGTGGCATTCTCATTATTTACAGACATCAACATATTCCTTATTAATCCGTTAAATCGTCATGATCGTTATGGCTGTTTTGGGGCCAGGGCTGAGAGTTCGGCTCTGAGTTCTGCGCTTAATGCCGGGTCCAGCAGAATATTTTCCAGTTCTTTGCGGAAAGCCTGGTTATCCAGAAGATTTGCTTTTAAATCACGAAGTAAATTACGCATGGAAAGCATGGCCTTCAGCTGTGGTATTTGCCGGGAGACTTGTTCCGGGGAAAAATCCTTTATACTGCGGAATGTCAGTTTGATGCTGTCTTCGCTATCGTCATCAGCAAGCGTATTTTTAACGATAAGATTTACTTTTGGGGAATAATCAAAAAGGACTGCGTCAAAGTTATTTTTGTTAAGATTAACTTTTTTACGCTCTGATAATGGCGCGGATTCCTGACCATTACTAAAATCACCCGCAATAAGTAGCTTAAGGGGTAATTCCATTTTTTTGCTTGCGCCACCTGTATGCAGTTCTAATTTTAGATTAATACGGGCCTTCGGGATCTCCCGCTGAAAACTGTCACTCATAGTTCCCTCACGTAATTCAGTTAAAGTCAAATTAACAACAATATTTCCTTAACCGGATACTAGGGCAATATCAATTTCAAAAAAACAATATAGATCAATAAATTGAATATAAAAAACAATAAGAAATATGCCAAAAAACAAGAATAATTTTAGACATATCAAGCAATTAAAAAACGACTTTATACATGTTCTGAATTATATTTTCATTACGTAACTACATTATTTTTTATACCCTAACCCAGATTATACGAAGTGCGAAATGCTGACTTATTATATAACAACATTCTTCATGATCCTCAGGCGGCAGCCCTGAGTGTTTTTGCGATGTAATATCGAAGTAATTCGTTTGTATATAAAATCTATCACTATAGTAAACCGTGAATATTCACCATGCACTGGCATTTCCTCTTTGCACGCTCCAGCTTAAAGTCAAACCAGTTTCTATTAGGTTAAATACCGTAGAAAGAAGATTTACTTATTAATATTTTTATTTCAGGTAATCGGAATTTTGCATTTTTGCATCCAGAAGCACCTTCAGGAATACTCTGATTAAGCATAAACATTGATGCAGCGCAGCAAATTATTTATTTTCACCACTTATATTCACATAGACATTGTAATTGCACAGTAAAAGTAGGTACTTATGCGTAATGGAGTATTTCGGATTAGTAAGTATTTGGTTGTTATTACTGCGATATCCTGTATGTATACCGGATTTGCATTTGCAACGAACGTCACATTGAACTCTGTCCAGGTAAAACATCTGAATAGCGTTATCAATCGTGAGGTAAAAGGGAAGAATGACCGTAATTTTGTCAATAACAACTGGACTGAAGCTCAGCGCGTAGCCGAATTTATTTGCCGACCGCTCGCACTAAAAGAGCTGCAGAAGCAGTACCCCGACGTAGATAAGGTTATTTTCGATCAGGGAAAACATAATATGCAGCGACTGCTCTCACCTGCACTACTGACAGGCAATGGCCAGTACCGCAGGGGGATTAGCTGGACGCCGTTTCACTACGAATGTCAACTGTCAGTAAAAACCGGGGAAGCAACAGGATTCAGGCTGACGAGAAACAGAGCCCTGACCATGGCTCCTGGGCCAGTTATCCGATCTGAAGGAGCCAACCAGTGAAAAATATACTTACGGCATTTCTCATCATTACGTTGCCTGTTTTCTCTGTCACGGCAGCCAGTTTTGACTGTCGGCTGGCCCGCAGTGCGGATGAAAAAGCGATTTGTGCATCGCGTACCCTCAATGATATGGATGTGGAGATGAGCGTTAAATACAAATTTCTCCACGGGCTTTACGCAATGGGTGCCGCCGGGGAACTAAAAGAATCACAGGCACAGTGGCTGGCAGAACGACGCCGTTGTGGCAGTGACAAACCCTGCCTGAGAGAAATATACAGAAAGCGATTAACAACGTTGAACCATCTTTATGACGCGATTAACAAACCACTCTGAATCCAGAGTGGGCTCGTTGGTTGTTGGAAGTGCCTTCATGCGAGGCACTTCCTTATCAGTGTGCACAGTTATTGGTTAGCGAATGATAATCCCCGTCATTATTTTTTAATTTAATAATAGTTTCCACGGAAAATATATACGGTGATAAATGCGCCCCTGTTTGATTTAAAAACATATTTATCGCCATAAATAATCAATCGCAAAACTATCATGCTGGTCAATATTCACCGCAAAAAATTTGTTATTCTCTTCTGCTTTACAGGGGGATTGTCAACCTGTTTATTATATTCAGCTTAAATAGTTAATCACAAAATATCATCGCCATTACTGACGTGTTTTATTTATTGATAACAGTGACATACGTTCTTTTTTTATAAGCAAACAATCAATTACTAAATTGTTTTTCGACTTAATAGTTAATCGCGAAACATTTTAATGATTGATAAAAATCCTAAATTCCTTGTTCATAATGTAGGTGTGTGTTAAATAGGTGGGCAAAATTTGGTTCCCCCTTCTCGCCTGTAATATTGCAGCATCTTCGCACTTCCACGAGACATTGCGACTTAATAAGAAGGTGATAAGCCCAACATAAGCACATGGGCTGACCATGGTTTTATATTCATTAAAACACTTTGTTATAACCAATTGATTTAATATCAATAATTTATTGTTGGTTCGGGTTTGTTGTGACTATGGCATTATTTCCGAGCAAAGGAGTTGATATGTCTGAAAGACATTTCCCTGATGACCAGAGCAGTACTATCGATCCATATTTAATTACCTCGGTTTGCCAGACTCTGGCAGAACAAGGTGCTGCATTACAAAACTTGTCCAAACAGTTGGATTCCACTCAGTACCAGCGTGCTCTTGAATTGATAATTAATTGTAAAGGACACGTTATTCTTTCGGGAATGGGTAAATCAGGGCATGTTGGTCGAAAAATGTCTGCGACTCTGGCCTCTACGGGTACGCCGAGTTTCTTTATTCATCCCGCAGAAGCTTTCCATGGCGATCTGGGCATGATTACGCCTTATGATCTTCTGATCCTTATTTCTGCCAGCGGCGAAACAGATGAAATCCTCAAGCTCGTCCCGTCACTGAAGAATTTCGGCAACCGAATTATCGCCATTACCAATAATGGAAATTCCACGCTGGCGAAAAATGCCGATGCCGTGCTGGAACTCCACATGGCGAATGAAACCTGCCCGAATAATCTTGCACCAACAACGTCCACTACGCTTACCATGGCGATCGGCGATGCGTTGGCGATTGCCATGATCCACCAACGCAAATTTATGCCGAATGATTTTGCGCGCTATCACCCGGGCGGTTCATTAGGCCGTCGCCTGCTGACCCGCGTTGCGGATGTCATGCAACATGATGTCCCTTCGGTTCATCTGGATGCACCCTTTAAAACGGTGATTCAACGTATCACCAGCGGTTGCCAGGGAATGGTGATGGTAGAAGACGCAGAAGGCGAGCTGGCGGGCATTATCACCGACGGTGACCTGCGTCGCTTTATGGAAAAAGAAGATTCTCTGACATCCGCCACGGCGGCGCAGATGATGACGCGTGAACCGCTGACGTTGCCAGAAGAAACCATGATCATCGAAGCGGAAGAAAAGATGCAAAAACACCGCGTCTCGACGTTATTGGTGACCAACAAGACGAACAAAGTCACTGGTCTTGTGCGCATTTTCGACTAATTAAGCAACAGGGCGCGAGAGTTAAGTCTCTCATTGAATTTGCGCCCCACTGAAACTCTGATAATCGTTACATGTTGATAAAAGTGAAGTCAGCCGTATCCTGGATGCGTGCTCGTTTGTCTGCCATCTCACTGGCAGATATCCAAAAACACCTGGCGAAAATCATCATTCTGGCACCGATGGCGGTGCTGCTGATCTATCTGGCTATCTTCAGCCAGCCTCGCTATATGAGCGAGTCGAAAGTCGCCATTAAACGCTCAGATGATTTAAACAGTGGCAGCTTAAATTTTGGTCTGCTGTTGGGTGCCTCTAACCCGAGTTCCGCAGAGGATGCGTTATATCTGAAAGAGTACATCAACTCTCCAGATATGCTGGCAGCGTTAGATAAGCAACTGAATTTTCGCGAAGCGTTTAGCCACAGCGGGCTCGATTTTCTTAATCATCTTAGCAAGGATGAAACCGCAGAAGGCTTCCTGAAGTACTACAAGGACCGTATCAACGTTTCGTATGACGATAAAACCGGATTGCTCAATATTCAGACGCAGGGCTTTAGCCCGGAGTTTGCGCTTAAGTTTAACCAGACCGTGCTGAAAGAGTCAGAGCGCTTTATCAATGAGATGTCACATCGCATTGCGCGTGACCAGCTTGCCTTTGCGGAAACGGAAATGGAAAAGGCACGCCAGCGTCTGGACGCCAGCAAAGCGGAACTGCTCTCTTATCAGGACAACAACAACGTTCTGGATCCGCAGGCACAGGCACAGGCAGCGAGCACGTTAGTGAATACGCTGATGGGCCAGAAGATCCAGATGGAAGCGGACCTGCGGAACTTGCTGACGTATCTGCGCGAGGACGCCCCGCAAGTTGTGAGTGCGCGTAATGCGATTCAGTCATTGCAGGCACAAATCGATGAAGAAAAAAGCAAAATCACAGCGCCACAGGGTGACAAGTTAAACCGTATGGCGGTGGATTTTGAAGAAATCAAATCAAAAGTAGAGTTCAACACCGAGCTCTACAAACTGACGCTGACCTCCATTGAAAAGACCCGTGTAGAAGCGGCTCGTAAGCTCAAGGTGCTGTCTGTGATCAGTTCGCCACAGTTGCCGCAGGAATCCTCTTTTCCAAACATCCCTTATTTGATCGCCTGTTGGTTACTGGTGTGCTGCCTGCTGTTCGGCACCCTGAAACTGTTGCTGGCTGTTATTGAAGATCACCGAGATTAACGCTGTCGCTGAATGAGTTTGTGATGAAATTATTTAAATCAATTTTACTGATTGCCGCCTGTCACGCGGCGCAGGCCAGCGCGGCCATTGATATTAACGCTGACCCAAACCTGACAGGAGCCGCACCACTGCCCGGTATTCTGAGCGGACAAAAGTCGGATACGCAAAACATGAGCGGCTTCGACAATACCCCGCCGCCCGCACCGCCGGTGGTAATGAGCCGTATGTTTGGTGCTCAACTTTTCAACGGCACCAGCGCGGATAGCGGTGCGACGGTAGGATTCAACCCTGACTATATTCTGAATCCGGGCGATAGCATTCAGGTTCGCTTGTGGGGTGCGTTCACCTTTGATGGTGCGTTACAGGTTGATCCCAAAGGTAATATTTTCCTGCCGAACGTTGGTCCGGTGAAAGTTGCTGGCGTCAGTAATAGTCAGTTAAATACCCTGGTCACATCCAAAGTGAAGGAAGTGTACCAGTCCAACGTCAACGTCTACGCCTCCTTATTACAGGCGCAGCCAGTAAAAGTGTACGTGACCGGATTTGTGCGTAATCCTGGTCTGTATGGTGGTGTGACGTCTGATTCGTTACTCAATTATCTGATCAAGGCTGGCGGCGTTGATCCAGAGCGCGGAAGTTACGTTGATATTGTGGTCAAGCGCAGCAACCGCGTGCGCTCCAACGTCAACCTGTACGACTTCCTGCTGAACGGCAAACTGGGGCTTTCGCAGTTCGCCGATGGTGACACCATCATCGTCGGGCCGCGTCAGCATACTTTCAGCGTTCAGGGCGATGTCTTTAACAGCTACGACTTTGAGTTCCGCGAAAGCAGCATTCCCGTAACGGAAGCGTTGAGCTGGGCGCGCCCTAAGCCTGGCGCGACTCACATTACGATTATGCGTAAACAGGGACTGCAAAAACGTAGCGAATACTATCCGATAAGCTCAGCGCCAGGCCGTATGTTGCAAAATGGCGATACCTTAATCGTCAGCACTGACCGCTATGCCGGCACCATTCAGGTGCGGGTTGAAGGCGCGCACTCTGGTGAACATGCCATGGTGCTGCCTTATGGCTCCACCATGCGTGCGGTTCTGGAAAAAGTCCGCCCGAACAGCATGTCGCAGATGAACGCGGTTCAGCTTTATCGCCCATCAGTGGCCCAGCGGCAGAAAGAGATGCTGAATCTCTCGCTGCAAAAGCTGGAGGAAGCATCTCTTTCCGCCCAGTCCTCCACCAAAGAAGAAGCCAGCCTGCGAATGCAGGAAGCGCAACTGATCAGCCGCTTTGTGGCGAAAGCGCGCACCGTGGTTCCGAAAGGTGAAGTGATCCTCAACGAATCCAATATTGATTCTGTTCTGCTTGAAGATGGCGACGTCATCAATATTCCGGAGAAAACATCGCTGGTTATGGTTCATGGCGAGGTGCTGTTCCCGAACGCGGTGAGCTGGCAGAAGGGAATGACCACCGAGGATTACATCGAGAAATGCGGTGGCCTGACGCAAAAATCGGGTAACGCCAGAATTATCGTCATTCGTCAGAACGGTGCAGCCGTCAACGCGGAAGATGTGGATTCACTCAAGCCGGGCGATGAGATTATGGTTCTGCCGAAATATGAATCGAAAAACATTGAAGTTACCCGTGGTATTTCCACCATCCTCTATCAGCTGGCGGTGGGTGCAAAAGTGATTCTGTCTTTGTAAGGAATTGAAATGAGCAAAGCAGTTATTGTCATTCCGGCCCGCTACGGCTCCTCGCGCCTGCCGGGTAAGCCACTGCTCGATATTGTTGGCAAACCGATGATCCAGCATGTTTACGAGCGTGCGTTACAGGTGGCGGGCGTTGCGGAAGTTTGGGTGGCAACAGACGACCCGCGCGTTGAACAGGCCGTGCAGGCGTTTGGTGGGAAAGCCATCATGACGCGCAACGATCATGAATCCGGCACCGATCGGCTGGTCGAAGTGATGCATAAAGTCGAGGCAGATATCTACATTAACCTGCAGGGCGACGAACCCATGATTCGCCCGCAGGATGTAGAAACGCTGCTGCAAGGAATGCGTGACGATCCCGCGTTGCCGGTGGCAACGCTATGCCACGCGATTTCTGCCGAAGAAGCGACTGAACCCAGCACGGTAAAAGTGGTTGTGAATACCCGCCAGGATGCACTTTATTTCAGCCGTTCGCCGATTCCGTATCCGCGTAATGCTGAAAAAGCGCGCTACCTGAAACACGTCGGTATTTACGCTTATCGTCGCGATGTGCTGCAAAACTACAGTCAATTGCCAGAGTCCATGCCGGAGCAGGCGGAATCACTGGAGCAGCTACGGTTGATGAACGCGGGGATCAACATTCGCACATTTGAGGTTGCCGCAACCGGTCCGGGCGTCGACACCCCGGCATGCCTTGAAAAGGTGCGCGCCCTGATGGCACAGGAACTGGCTGAAAACGCATGATTGGCATTTACTCGCCTGGCATCTGGCGTATTCCGCATCTGGAGAAATTTCTGGCGCAACCGTGCCAGAAACTTTCTCTGCTGCGTCCTGTTCCGCAAAACGTCGATGCTATCGCCGTGTGGGGGCATCGCCCCAGCGCGGCGAAACCAGTCGCCATCGCCAAAGCAGCGGGAAAACCCATCATTCGTCTGGAAGATGGATTTGTGCGTTCGCTGGATCTTGGCGTCAATGGCGCGCCGCCGCTTTCTTTGGTGGTGGACGACTCCGGCATTTACTACGATGCCAGCAAGCCTTCGGCGCTGGAGAAACTGGTACAGGATAAAGCCGGAAATGCGGCATTGGCTGATCAGGCCAGAGAAGCGATGCACACCATCGTGACCGATGATTTGTCGAAATATAACCTGGCGCCTGCGTTTGTGGCTGATGAGTCAGAACGTACAAACATCGTTCTGGTTGTCGATCAGACATTTAATGATATGTCAGTGACGTATGGCAATGCTGGCCCGCATGAGTTTGCTGCCATGCTGGAAGCCGCGATGGCGGAAAATCCTCAAGCCGAAATTTGGGTGAAGGTGCACCCAGATGTACTTGAAGGAAAGAAAACAGGTTATTTCGCCGATCTGCGCGCCACGCAACGAGTACGTTTGATTGCCGAGAATGTCAGCCCGCAGTCGCTGTTGCGACACGTTTCCCGGGTTTACGTCGTGACCTCCCAATACGGCTTTGAAGCCTTGCTGGCAGGAAAACCAGTGACATGCTTCGGTCAGCCCTGGTATGCAGGCTGGGGCTTAACCGACGATCGTCATCCGCAATCCGCTTTGTTATCTGCCCGACGCGGTTCTGCCACGCGGGAAGAACTTTTTGCCGCAGCATACCTGCGTTACTGTCGCTATATCGACCCGCAAACGGGGGCCGCGAGCGATCTGTTTACCGTGCTGCAATGGCTACAATTACAGCGCAGCCATCAGCAACAGCGTAATGGCTATTTATGGGCGCCAGGCTTAACGCTGTGGAAGTCGGCGATCCTGAAACCTTTCTTGCGAACAGCGACAAACCGACTGAGTTTTACACGTCGCTGTACTGCCGCCACCGCTTGCGTGGTATGGGGTGTAAAAGGAGAACAGCAATGGCAGGCCGAAGCGCAGCGAAAATCACTGCCATTATGGCGAATGGAAGATGGTTTTCTGCGTTCATCCGGGCTTGGCTCTGACCTGTTACCGCCGCTATCGTTAGTGCTGGATAAACGCGGGATCTACTATGACGCCACGCGCCCCAGCGACCTGGAAGAGCTGCTTAACCATAGCCAGCTAACGCTGGCGCAGCAGATGCGGGCTGAGAAGTTACAGCAACGCCTGGTTGAAAGCAAACTGAGCAAGTACAACCTGGGGGCCGATTTCTCTCTGCCTGCCGAGTCCAAAGGTAAAAAAATCATCCTGGTACCGGGTCAGGTAGAGGACGATGCATCTATTAAAACAGGCACTGTCTCGATTAAGAGCAACCTTGAGTTATTACGCACAGTACGCGAGCGTAATCCGCACGCCTACATTATTTATAAACCGCACCCGGATGTACTGGTGGGGAATCGCAAGGGCGATATTCCGGCAGAACTGATTGCTGAAATTGCTGATTATCAGGCACTGGACGCAGATATTATTCAATGCATTCAGCGCGCAGATGAAGTGCACACCATGACATCATTGTCCGGGTTTGAAGCGTTATTACATGGCAAACAAGTTCATTGTTACGGCCTGCCCTTCTATGCCGGTTGGGGTTTAACCGTTGATGAACATCACTGCCCGCGCCGCGAGCGCAGATTAACGCTAGCAGACTTGATCTATCAGGCGTTGATTGTTTATCCAACCTATATCCACCCAACACGACTACAACCTATTACGGTTGAGGAAGCTGCGGAATATTTAATCCAGACGCCGCGCAAGCCGATGTTTATTACCCGAAAAAAAGCGGGGCGGGTAATACGCTATTACCGCAAATTAATTATGTTCTGCAAGGTCAGATTTGGCTAAACAATTTCATAGTTGACTATTACGCAAATTATTTATGCAAGACAACGCACTAACCATTTTATTATCGGGTAAAAAATATCTGCTATTGCAGGGACCGATGGGACCTTTTTTCAATGACGTCGCCGAATGGTTAGAGTCATTAGGCCGTAACGCTGTGAATGTTGTCTTCAACGGTGGGGATCGTTTTTACTGCCGCCATCGACAATACCTAGCTTACTACCAAACGCCGAAAGAGTTTCCCGGTTGGTTGCGAGATCTCCACCGACAATATGACTTTGATACCATCCTCTGCTTTGGTGACTGCCGCCCATTGCACAAAGAAGCAAAACGGTGGGCAAAGTCGAAAGGCATCCGCTTTCTGGCATTTGAAGAAGGATATTTACGCCCGCAATTTATAACCGTGGAAGAAGGCGGAGTGAACGCATATTCATCGCTACCGCGCGATCCAGATTTTTATCGTAAGTTGCCAGATATGCCTGCGCCGCACGTTGAGAATTTAAAACCTTCAACGATGAAACGTATTGGCCATGCGATGTGGTATTACCTGATGGGTTGGCATTACCGTCATGAGTTCCCTCGCTACCGCCACCACAAATCGTTTTCCCCCTGGTATGAGGCTCGTTGCTGGGTTCGTGCATACTGGCGCAAGCAACTTTACAAGGTAACACAGCGTAAGGTATTGCCGAGGTTAATGAACGAGCTGGACCAGCGTTATTATCTTGCCGTTTTGCAGGTGTATAACGATAGCCAGATTCGCAACCACAGCAATTATAACGATGTGCGTGACTATATTAATGAAGTCATGTACTCATTTTCACGTAAAGCGCCTAAAGAAAGTTATTTGGTGATCAAACATCATCCGATGGATCGTGGTCACAGACTCTATCGACCATTAATTAAGCGGTTGAGTAAGGAATATGGCTTAGGTGAGCGAGTCATATACGTGCACGATCTCCCGATGCCGGAATTATTACGCCACGCAAAAGCGGTGGTGACGATTAACAGTACGGCGGGGATCTCTGCACTGATTCATAACAAACCACTCAAAGTGATGGGCAATGCCCTGTACGACATCAAGGGCTTGACGTATCAAGGGCATTTGCACCAGTTCTGGCAGGCCGATTTTAAACCGGATATGAAACTGTTTAAGAAGTTTCGAGGGTATTTATTGGTGAAGACGCAGGTTAATGGGGTTTATTATGGGGAGATGATTTTTAACAAGATAAAACTGGATAAATATATTCAGAGCTTGTCGTGTCAAGTATGAAATATAATAATAAACAACACAAAACAATTATTAAAATGATGCCATTTTAATGTTACAAATATAAACAACAACCATCCACAAGCCAAGTTAAAAATCCAAGATGTAATTTTGTTATTATCTATAAATGATACAAGTATAATCTATACACCAATCAATTATTTTTGTAGAAATTTTATTTTATTAGTATTCACACGAAAATATGACGAAGTTATTAGCATTACACATTTATAATCATCAAATATGAAAATATTGTTACTATCATCACTCATCAATAAGTTTATCTAAAGGAATATAATATAATTGAGCAAATCTTTTTTTATGATCCCCAAAAGCATACATGATAACCAATGATTTTGATTTGCGATCAATAGCTAAACCTTCAGGTTCCCAATGTTTTTCTTTGCCACTGTTAAGAGAATCTTTTTTCCCTACTGTTACATTATTAAACTTTCTTACAAGCTCTCCTTTTAACGTGTAAATATAGATTCTTTTGTTTTCTCTATTCCCTCCCCCACTCAACAAATATATATATTTATTATCAGCGGTAATGGCTTGCAGTACATAATTATCATTGGTTAAACCTGCATCGATAAACCATTCTATATTTTGTTCTGATGAAATATCACTCTCGATTCGAAAGTTAACTTCTTCACTATTATAGACTCTTAATAAGTCTCTACCATTCAACTTACTTCTTACTATTAAATATTTAGCATCTAAGGTTAAAACAGGCATTGTACTAACACGAGTATTATATGGTCTATCGAATACTTTTGTAAATTTCATATCATACGGAAACGCTTGCTGCTGATATTTAAAGTGCGTGATAAACCATCCCTTGTAACTAAATGCATCACCAGCCGAAGAAACTAAATACCCATTGCTATAATCAAAAGTTAAACCTTGATGACCTATAAAATCCGTAGGATTCTGAAAAGAACAAGCCGTAATTTTATTAGATTCGTCAACAAGCAAAAAATGATTTACAACTCCTTTTTCTGGTTTCCCTGTTACATGTAGTGTGTATAGACCATCAGTTTTATCATCAATCACAAGACCTTGAGTAACGTTATTCTTACCTTTCCCCAACCGATGTAGCTTTATTTTTTTAAATATATAATTATCATCTATAATAACATCTTTATCAGAAGTGATGCTTGCCTTAACATTAAAACACAACAATAACAACAACAAGAGATATAAATTCTTAATCGCATTCATAAAAAATAATCATCATCCTGACAACAAGAATATTTTAATATATTGACTCTAGGAGTTTTGTCTTTATTTTCTTATCTTCATGCACATAATTACATAGCCATTGTATTCTCTCAGAATATGTTTTATGTTTTAACGTAGGCAGGGAATAAGATATCATGTAATCAATTATATCATTAGGGCATGATGGAATACTTGAATTACACACCACCTTATCAAATAAAATATTCTTATAAAACGGCAGCATTCTTTTGGGGATATGTATTCTTTCCGCCTTGTTTTCTTTTAGCACTACGCTACATGGAATTCTTCGAGAGTGAAACTGTACCTCCATAGCAGAAATATCAGTAATTGCAAATGAAACGCCGATATTTTCTACCTTTTTTTTTCTGCCTTTCCAAAAAACAAAATAATAATATTGTCGCACAAATCCATCCTCTACCAAGAAAACAGTTAAATTTGATCTCAAAAAAAAAATCAATGCATTCATTCAAATAATATCGATACTTTGCATCTCTATGTCCTAAATTAGGATGAGGTTGTATAAAAATTTTTTTAATGTTATTTTTTTTACAGAATTTATCTATGTTTTTTGCGATAGACATACTAATCGAGCAATAATTTTCTTCCGGAACTCCACCCTCCCATGTAGGGGCATAGACAAGACTATGCGAATTTGATTCGTATTTAAAAATATTGCTACCGATAAAAGTATCGCCTAATTTTAGCACTTTCCCATTGTTGATATCGTACTGAGTGAATATACCTGATTTCAAATATCTATCAACTCCAACATCACCTGATGTAATTACATAGTCGTAGATTCTAATAATTGGTTTAACAGAGGCTAGCTTATGACTCTCGCCGTGAGTTACAAAAACATGGATAAGATCTCTATTGGCTACGACACGACAATTGGACTGTGCATTAAACAAATAAAATACAATCCTTCCCTTGATAAAGGATAGATCTGAATTTTTTTTAATAAACTTAAACGTTATATTATGTTTATTAAATACCTCGACAGCTAAATGTTCTATTTCCTTATAATATTTACAAAAAACACTAATACAATCCTTGTTATTAAATACTTGTGATTGAAAGTAACGAATAAGTTGCTCAAATGCACCTTTTATCTTTGTATCTATATATATATAATATAGGCTATTATTGGACATAATGTATGCCCCTTGTATTTATTGTCATATTAATATCTATTTATTTATGATATCTCACAGGGTTTAATATTTTATAAATGTTATTAAAAAGACCAGCAGGTTTATCTTTAACAATTATAAAAACACAAACCAATAACTATTGGTGCAATTTATCTGGAGCAATGCTATTTAAAATCTCATTCTTAATAAAAAAATGTAGTAAAATCTTGTAAAAAAAATAAATTTATAATGCTTTATGGAAAACCTAAATGAAATATACATTCATCCATTTTTTGTTAAGAATATTAAATTACAGATCGTTTATTACAATAACTAAAACTCAAAAACAGTCATGTTATAAGTAAAACATTGATAATTACATGCTATATTAGGCCATGATAAATAAACATAATTTAAATAAGGTAGTAGCATAATGAAATTTATAGTACTAATCATTTTTGTTTAATTAATAACTTTAATGATTAATCATTTATGATTACTATCTGTAAAATGATTATTAGCCACTACCTGTGATATAGCGTTTGTTAATTGCCCACCGGTTAATTAACACCCGTATAATTCTCTATCAATTACAAATCATCTTCCATCTTTACGGATATCAACAATAAGCCCTGTTCTGTTTGAGCCTAACACTTTAAGGCTTGTAAGGGCAACATCTTTGGGGTCAAGAAGCAAGTCGCTTGGTTCAACGCCAAAATTCGATGTTCTCATCGGTGTTGCAGTTCTTTCTGGATTAATACAATTAACTTTTATGTTGTCTGAGGTCCATTCTTCTGCAATTGCTTGGGTAAAGTTTACAATTGCAGCCTTCGAAGATGAATAAAGAGCATAATAAGAACGTCCACGAGTATACGAACTTGATGTAAAATTCAATAGCATCCCTGAAGATTTTTTTAAATATTTTTTTGCAGCGATAGCTATATTAACAGCGCCAACATAATTAATGCCTATTAGAGAATTCACTTCATTAAATGTAAGTGCATCAATTGGTTTCTTTATCAAAACACCAGCTGTATTTATTATATAATCGATTGATCCCAACTTTTCATTAACATTATTAAGGAAGTGTTCTATATTCTCGATATTAGCAATATCAACATTATTGAAAGAACGACTTGCAACTTCAACATTTGCGCCTAATAAAATTGCCTCCTTTTGTATTTCCAATCCAATACCACTGTTCCCACCAAAGATGACAATATTTTTCCCTTTAATAAAACTTAAATCATCACCTGTAGAAAAAGATATTTTATTCGCTTCCTGAAGTAATTTTTCTGCGATAAAAAGATCAATAGGTTGTGTTACTTTCATATTTGCTTCAGTCCCCATGACTGTAGCAACCCGGACACCAGGTACCATTGATCGAACAACACCACAATCACACGTAAAACTAAACCGCTTTTCAGCAATTGCACGTTGATATGCCAATTTTATTGTTCCTAACTTAAATGCTTGTGGTGTTTGGCCCCTCCGCATTAGTGCGCGATTTGGTATATTAGAAATACATCCGTCATCATAGACCTCGACTAAGGTATCTGCCGATGGAATAACAACATCTACAGCCTCAAAAATTTTCAGAGATTCGATACAATTACTAATTATTGTCTCATCGATTAATGGTCTTACAGCATCATGGAAAAGGATATTGCAATTATCGTCTTCGCCTTCCAAGCCTTGTAACGCTGAATATGTTGAATCAAATCGCTCCTTCCCTCCATTAAAAATTTTTGTAACTTTATTCCATTGGTTTTTCTTCACATAATCCCATGTCAGTTCAGTGTAATTTGGTTGTGAAACTATAATAATTTCATCAATTAACTCTGTTCTTTCGAAAGCATCGATAGTATATTCTATAACTGCTCTTCCTGCTAACTTTGTAAACTGCTTTGGTAAGGTTCCTCCAAATCTCGCACCTGAACCACCAGAAAGAATAACAGCAATATTTTTCATATTAAACCACCTTATTTTTATTGAATGACAAATTCACGTTTATTTTCTTTTTCTGAAACAGTTGAACTTATTCTCTTAAGTTCATTTAAAAATGCATCGTTTACTGTTTCATTTACACTCAAAAGATAATCTAATGCTTTATATCTGGCTTCAGCTAGATGATCATTCCCATTAATAATTATGTTTTCTATTAGTTGCATCAACTGCTCTATATTTGAAAAGGTGTATGCATAATCAGAATAATGCATATCACTTCCAGAAGTAATCACATTACGATCTTCAGGAATATAAATAAAAATTGGAGATAATGAAGATATACATTCACTTACTACAGCTGAAATATCACAAATAAACAAATCACTGTTAACAACCAAGTTGGGTATCGGTTCTGACTTGTTAGCAATTGAAAGCATGCAAGAACGATCTATGAAACTATTTTGTAATGCATCTTGGATCGTTTCTAATGTTTTATCTCGTGAGCCTGTAAGTGGATGGTATTTAGCTACTATTTTACAATTAAGTTTTTGTTGTAATTCAGAGAGAAATATAGGTGACAATCTAGCTGATGAATAATTATTCTCCTCAAAAGCACCTTCCCATGTTGGAAAGTAAGTTAGTGTTTTAATAATATGTTCTGTCACATTATTATTACTAACAGATTGTTTTACAATTTGCTTTAAGGAAGGACGCCCTACTTTAACAAACTTTATATGTTCTACATTGAATCCTGCATTTTTAAATCTATCAATATGTGCCTGCCCTGCTACCCAAATTTCATCATACACCCTAAAAAACTTATGCGCACTTGCTGCTTTATCACTATCGCCATGTCCTAAAAATATATGTTGGTAAATATTATATCTTAGAGTATGAATCAAATTACCAGTATTAGAAAGATAGTAAATTGCTTTAAGATATGGTAACTGATTCAGAACCTGTTCCACTGCGATGGCTGACTTTGCATACACAATATCCACATTGGGATATTTTGTAATAGCCCAATTATAAAGATTAATGTCTCTAATTAATAATGCAAACCTTTCATTTGAGGATATAAATTCACCGATCCATTGTTCAATATGAAATGAACAATTTATACCTTCTCCCGTATGTATCAAGTGGTTTATTTTTGTAAACAGCCTAATATTTGTTGTAATCATTTTAGGTTCATTTTTAGCTAAGTTATTAGTAATGTTTTTTTTCTTATCTTTTTCAGCCAACTTAGGTGTTTTTGAAACAATATTGACTTTTTCTGATTTATCAGGTTGTTTTTTATTATTTGAGTCTTTTATTGTATCCCCACGTCTTTTCTTAATCATATCTCTGAAGAACATATCAGGCTTTGTTACTAACTTGCTTAACTTTGACAAGCTCCAACTCCTTTTCAAAAACAATTAATGATTTAAAATATGAATGCATAAAATATTTTTATCTTAAGATGTGACATCTAATAAAAACACCATTACATTTTACATTTTTTTGCTCAACAAAGGCATACTCATCTTATTTTACTATACACAATTAAAGTGTATTTTTATAATATATAAGATAAATGCTTTAGATCGATTTTGTAATAACTCTTTTTTACATCATCAATATATGACTTATGGTAATGGATTTAATATACCTTCACACCTATACTCATCTATCCCCTCCTGAACATCCTCATAAAAACTAACCGCATTATCATCCTTAAACACAATCGCCACATCACAAAACTCTTTCAATGAATTCAAGCTATGTGAAACCATTAAAAAACTAGATTCTTTATGCCTTTCTTTAAACAATTGAGCGCACTTTTCTTTAAACCTGGCATCACCGACTGCGGTTACTTCATCGACGATATAATAATCAAACTTAAATGCCATACTTAAACCAAAGCCCAGGCGAGATCGCATACCTGAGGAGTAAGTTTTAATCGGCATATCAAAGTACTTACCGAGTTCGGCAAATTCTTCAACAAACTCAATTTTCTCTTTCAGTTCTTCTTGCTTCGCGTATAACCGCGCAACAAATTTTACGTTTTCGCGTCCGGTTAAACTTCCCTGAAATCCACCTGCAAGGCCGACTGGCCATGATATCGTTTTATTGGTGATGATCTTTCCGCTATCGGGGCGGTCAATGCCACCAATCATTCTCAGTAACGTTGATTTACCCGCACCATTACGACCAATAAAGGCGACACTTTTTCCTGAAGGGATTTCGATGTTTAAATCCTTAAAGACATAATGTCGACCCGTTGGCGTGCGATATGACTTCGTCAAATTCTCAATCTTAATCATGATGTCAGCATTGCCTCTTCACGCGTTCGGTATAACGCCAGACCGATGAACAGGGTGACCAGAGTGAACATTGCCAGGTAGTTCAGACTCACGCCTTCGCTGATATAGCCAGGCATAACTGCCTCGCGGCTTAACTCTACGACATGCACTAATGGGTTCCAGAGTAGATATGACCAGTATTGCTTTGGAATCGAGTGTAGAGGGAACATGATGCAGGAGATGAAATACAGCGGCTTAAGCAGTATCGGCAGGACCTTTTGCATTTCAGGGAAGGTTTTGCCAACGACCATGAATATTAAGCCGACGCCACATGAAAGAATGATCAGCAGACTCCAGGTAAGCACAAGTTGTAAAAAGTTTGTTATTTCGTAATATTCGCCTGCCATCCAGACGATAAGCATGAGCAATATATAAACAGCAACGTAAATCAGTGTCTCAAGCAGTGCGCGCGCAATGATCGTATCGATGGGTTTTACTGGTCGATAATTAAACAAACCCTGATTCGCTTCAATAGCACCTACAGAACGATTGCTGATACTGCTAAAGATAAAAAAGGGAATCAGGCCATTAAGTAAAAACACCGGGAATGAGATGTCTGGCATCGTGCGGTGCATAATGTAACCAAAAATGCCCAACAGTATCAGCAAATGCGCAGAGGGTTCGAGAATCGCCCACAGATATCCCAGACGGAACTTACCAAAGCGTGTTCGTATTTCTCGTAGAAATAATGCCTCTACGGTGACTTTCTGGACTTCAAATCCACTTCTTGCCATTTGGTGATGTGATCCTATTCTCTTCAGGTATGCTACCGCCCCTGGCTTAACAGCTACCAATACACTGGAGGTAATACTTGTTTGTAACTGGATAAAATTCAGTCAGACGGTTTGACCTTTTTAATAGCCGCAAACAATTTCAGCAGAAATTATTTCCACAGGGATAAATAGATCTATTTCCGTCTCGTTTCTTCTAATCCATTCTTCAGGCATGAATGTATTCGGTCTTCTGGTAATTTCAGAAAACTGGCCATTTCAGAATGTAGAGTTAATTTCTCAGGAAATTATTTCTACCTCTTTTTGCTTAACCAATATGGCTTGAAAAAGACGTAAAGCAGCATGCGTTCTGAATTACTCCGGAACACACTTATTCAAAATGGGCTGCTAATTTCGCAAGAAATTATTTTTTACTATTACTGTTAACTACTTGATTATAATACCACCTATGAATTTTATGCGTAGCAACACCTGCAATCTGTCTCAAACCAGAACGCATGCGATTGATTACCAATAAATTGTTTAGCGAGAAACTATTTCCCTATTTAAAATTCACTCATGTACTTCTCATTTATATCTACAGCACCCTCTTCACAGCCATATTTGTGATTTATATCACATTTAAATGGTGTTATTTAAGTCGCATCAATAATCCCGGAAGTAATTATTTTCGTCGATTAAAATATACATCTTGATTATTTTGTGTATTTATTTTAACCAGCGTTACAGCCAGCATTATCCCTCGGTAGATATACCTGAGCAGACTTTTCCTAAAATCGACGAATAGTTTCTTGGGAAATTATTATACTATTTGAAATTCCCTCTCTGATTATCTCCAGGAATTTTACTAATTTCCAGGCTACACAAAATACAGATCACACAAGAATTATCCTATATGTTTTGGCCTATCAATTGTTACTCAATGATTTATTGCAACTATTAATAATCATAATGTGTCAAAACACTTAAGCATCTTTACAGTCTGTGAAAGGTGTCTATTCACAAGGGCTACATAGTGAAAAACGAATTCCTACAGTATTGTCGAACATTCCGTGGCGGCCTGGAAGGAGAGTGCATTCTTGCTACATCAGAACTCAGCCCGGTGAGCGGGTTTGACAGTTCCGCACTCACCATTGGGCTAAGGGTTATCAGGTGGGGTTAAGGAAATGGCAATACCTACCCCCGCCCAAACTCCAGTCGCTGCACGTTCACCATTCCAGCCTTTTCACCTGCACTGACATCAATTTGTGTCACCCGCAGCGCATACTTTTCATCCAGCGCGTTTAACCAGTTCAGCAGGTCATGAAACACCACCGGTTCTATCCAGACCTGAATATTCTCCCCGCGCTCGGCTATCCGCTTGATGACCACGGAGTGCACGGAAGCACTGTCACTGATGACCCGCGATACCTGTGCAGGCGTTGTCGTGGCGGATTTTCGCGCCGCAATAATATCCGGCGCGGCGCTCTTCATCCGGGAGTTCATCGCCACCAGCTGTTGCAACATCGTCTCCTGTTGCTCTATCCGTTCGCTCAAAGGCTGCCAGATGAGGACGTAATATCCGGCGCTAAACAGGAACACTGCCGCTGCCAGCAACATGCCTTTTTCACGCGGCGAACGCCCCGCCAGGTGCTGTGCCAGCCAGTGTTCGCCACGGCTTAACTGGCGTTCACGCCATTGCTGAAAATAGTGAATAAATTTATCGCGTAACATGTTATTTCCTCCGCAACGTTACGCCGCCGGAAACCGCCTCACCCTCTTTCTGTAACGCGTCCTGTTGCACAACATAATCTGCCGCCAGTGCGCTACGCAGTTTGTCGAAACTGGCAAAGTTCGCAGCCCGCAGCTGGAGGTGAAGAGTCTGCCGTTTTTGATCAAAGGTGAAACCACGCATCTCAATGTCGGTAAGTGACGCTGATTTCAGGGTACTGGCAATCGCTGACAATTCTGCGAGCAGCCGGGTATCGTCGGCCTGCGGGCGATATTTTTTCAGCGCCATCGTCACCTGAGAGCGTAAATTCACAATCCGCTTCTGCTCCGGGAACAACGTTAAGAACTGTTTCTCGGCCTGGGCGCGGCTTTGCGCCACCTGTTCGTTGACGCTCCATAATGTCACGCCCCGTTCCACTGCCAGCGCAACCAGAATCAGCAATATCGGCAGAATCATCACTCGCCAGCGCGCCCACTGTTTTCGGTAGCTGACACGAGGCTGCCACGGCCCTGTCAGCAAGTTCCCTTCTGGTTCGCCGCAGGTGGTAATGGCGGGCAGAGGCGTAACGGTCAGGCGTTCGGCCTCCGCGCCAGCCCATGCAGATAGCTCTTCCGGTGCAATACCGACCACGGTTAGCGAAAGCGGTAAATCCTGCTCATTGAGCTGGGCGCGGAACATGACCGGAGCCAGCGCCAGCCCGGCGCTCCATCCCCGGCATTCATCAATGCGGCATATAACCCGTTGCGCATCGCCAACCATAAATCCACAAGGAATAGACATCCAGTCTGGCGCGACGGTAGCGCGGGTGATGCCGTTTTCCTGCAACCACTGCGTAATGTTGCGCATATGCTGTTGGTGAATCACTGCCACGGTTGCCAGTTGCTGGTCGATTTTCAACGGGGCGAAATGCAGTTCGTCGATATCCTGATTCAGCTCTTCTTCCAGTAAGGCGGGCAGAATAGTCGGTATCTGCTTGCGGGCGACATCAGGCAGTTCAACCTGCCAGACGCTGATCCATTCGCCGGGAATGTAGAGGCGAATCGCATCAGTTTGCAGCCATTGCTGAAGTTGTTCATCGCCGATTTCAGGCCAGATGCCGTGCTCCACGTCGGGTGTACGGCGCTGCCAGCGGATGGGAGCAGCGGCGCAAAGCGGGAAAAAAATCTCAAGGATGGAACTCACTCACTTTCTCCTGTCTGATGCCAGAGAACAGAAAAGTGTTGTGGGCCCATGCGGACAATTAACGAGTTCATCGTCAGTTCAATCTCATTCACGGTGATATCTGAACGCAGCCAGAAGTAATTGCTGTCCACGCTCAGGACGGTTTTTAGCTGTTTTTTAGTACGCTCATCGACGTCAGCAAGTAGCGGCTGTGCAAGAAACTGATCGACATCTTCCCAGCCCTTCGCCGGACGTTGTTGTAATAACGCCCGCGCCTGAACAGGGCTTAACCACGGGTCAAACAGCGCCTCAAGAATCACACTTTGCGTGACGTCCAGGGTGTTGATGTTGATTTTCTGGCGGGTCATCGGTAGCGCACAGACCAGCGGTTTCAGTTTTTGATAAAGCTCTGCGTCCATTCCCTGTACCACGCGCATCTCACTGATATCCGCCAGCGGTTGATTGGCGGCGTAGAACGGCACCGAGCGGGCGAGATACTCACTGTCTTCACGCCCCAGACGCGTCTGCACGCTGCGGTCCTCGTCAATAAACTCCCACAGGCTTTCGGCTATCAGTTCGGCCCGATAAGCAGGCACATCCAGGCGCGAGATCAGGGCAATCAGTTGTTGCACTGCGAGCGGACGCGACGCCGTTGTCGGCTGAGCAAGGGCATTCAGGTTAAAGCAGGCCTGTGCGTCACGCAGAGTGACAGCGATTTGCCCCTGCGGCAGTGGGAAAAAACGAGGACCAGAAGCCCACGGCTGTGCCAGATGCACGCGTTGTTCATTTTTCAGGCTCAGACTGAGCGCACTCAGCGCCAGGCTTTCCGCACTGGCGCTGTACCACAGCGCCTGCTGATACTCCTGCTGGCTGCGCGTTCGCCCAAGTTGTTGCTGCATCCGCCCGGAAAGTGTGATGGTTACCAGCATCATAACTGCCAGCAATACCAGCACCACGACCAGTGCCATTCCGCGTTTTGGTGGTGAGATGATCATGATAATTGCGGCCCGCGTAACAACCAGATGCGTTCAATATCGCCCCATTGCGGCGAATGCAGGGTCATACGCACCGCCACGGGGATCGCCTGAAGTGATGACCAGGTTTCCTGCCAGCGCGTGCCGTCGTAGAACTGCAAACGGAGCGAATCCGCCGGAATCAATTTTTGCGTTGTTGGCTTCACGCTGCCTGCTGCATCGGTCAGCGGCCAGGATAACCGTTCGAGATAACCGTCATGAATGCGGTAACCGACGGTGAGCAGATTACTGCGCGGCAGGCGCATCAACGGATTAACCACGCCGCCGCGCACAAAGCGCATCCCTTCACTCTCAGACGCCAGCACGCCAGCGCCAGCCAGTAACGCTGGTTCACGCTGGCCCTGCTCGCCTCTTACCGGACGCGGCAGCATTTGTGTCAGATCGTGGTTTAAAAAACTCATCGTTTGCTGCATGAGGTTTAGTTTTTTATCGTGTCCGGCGACGGCGCTATTCACGCGCGTGACGCCGTTTGTCACCTGCTGCGCCATCAGTGCCAGTGAGGCAAAAATGGCGATTGCCACCAGCATTTCCAGTAACGTGAAACCAGCGCGAGTCCTTCTCACTGTTGGCCTCCCACGGCGCTAAACCAGGCGCGTCGTGACTGAATCACTGGCGAAAAGTCTTCATGAAGGCTGACTTCAATATCCACTGCCTGGAGCAGCGCGTTGCCGGTATTCAACGGTGTGGTTCGCCAGTACCAGCGGCTTCCTGCCATATCGCTCTCGCCCTGGTGCCTGACCGCTCGTTGTTCACGGGTCATCAGGTAAAGCAGCGCGGTCTGGTTTTCAGCCACCCAGCCCGCTACCGTTTTTTCCTCAAGAATTTGCTGATTACTCAGCGCACCGCTGGCAATCTGTAACACCGCCGTGGCAGCCAGCGCAAAAATCGCCAGCGCGAGCATCACTTCCAGCAAGGTAAATCCGCGCTTCATGGCATCCTTTCATCACATTGATTGAGGGATAACGCGCCATCGTGCGCCAGTTTTACCGCCCAACATGCGTTTTGCGCCGCCGAGTAGAAGCGCAGCGTAAACGCCGTGGCGGGTTCAAAAGGCGAAAAACGGATCTGCGGCGTCTTCTTTTTCGCCTCTTTTTGCAGCTCCAGTTCAATATCGTGCAGCGTCAGGCGGCGACGTTGCAGCTCCAGCGCATACTCCTTCTGCCAGATATCACTTCCGGGTTGTAACAGCATCTGCACCTGTTTCGGCACCGTAACCTGTGCCGATAACCGGGTCGCAGAAACGGGCAACCACTGCCCCTGACGACGCTGCATAAACTGGTATCCCGGCGGGTCGATTAGCACACCGAGTGTTTGCCCTTCGATCACTGCCCTGTCCTTAAACTGCGCAAAGCGAGTCAGAAAATCCTGCGCCGCTTTTTTCGCAGGCGGCTCCGAATCGGTCGCAAACGTCTGTACCACGCCCGCACTGGCAAGGCCGATAAGGAAAATCACCAGCATGATTTCCAGAAGTGTGAATCCGCGTTCAGGCACTGCTTACTGAAACTCCTGCAAATTCCAGTTACCGATATCTGCGCCAGCGCCTTCCCCGTTTTCCTGACCATCCGCCCCCAGGGTATAAACATCAAACAGTCCTTTTTCACCCGGGCTGAGATACTGATAATCATTGCCCCACGGATCCTTTGGCAGTCGTTTGATGTATCCACCGGTACGGTAGTTGCGGGAATCCGCCATATTGGCTGGCTGCTGGATCAGCGCCTCAAGCCCCTGCTCGGTAGTCGGATAACGCCCGTTATCCAGTCGGTACATATCCAGCGCGTTTTCCAGCGCCACGATATCGCTGATGGCTTTTTGCCGATCCGCTTTCTCTTTGTTGCCCAACAGGTTAGGCACCACCAGACTTGCCAGGACGCCAAGAATAACAATCACTACCATCACTTCCAGCAGGGTAAAACCTGCCCGTGGTTTTTGTGTGCGGGATAACGAATTCATGTGATAACTCCGTAAATTACATTCCAACCATATTGTTCAGTTGCAGCATCGGCTCGAGGATGGCGATGACGATAAACAGCACCACGCCCGCCATCATCACCACCAGCGCAGGCTCAAACAGCCCCAACGCCAGCCCCACCTGGGTATCAAATTCCCGTTCCTGGTTAACTGCGGCCTGTTCAAGCATGGTTTCCAGCTCGCCGCTCTGTTCGCCGGAGGCGATCATGTACAGCATCATCGGCGGGAACAGGCGCAACTCCGCCAGCGCAGCGCGCAGACTGCTTCCTTCGCGGACGCGATCTGCCGCCAGCAGTAGTTGTTGCTCGACATAGCGATTTGCCGACACAGCGGCAGCGGTCTGAATACCTTCCAGCAGCGGAACACTGCTGGCGGTGAGGATGCTTAACGTGCGGGAAAAACGCGCCGTATTCAGTCCGCGCGCAACACGCCCCGTCACGGGCAGGCGCAGCACGGTTTTGTCCCAGCGCAGGCGCATAGCAGGATTTTTGAGTAGCCGTTGCCCCAGCACCAGAAGCCCCAGCAAACCCGCCAGCCAGTAAACGCCGCTGGCCTGTAACGCGTCGCTCATGGCAATAAGCGTGCGGGTAGAGGCGGGCAGCGCGTGTCCGAGATGATCAAACTGTTCGATAATTTTCGGCACTACCGCCGTCAGCAAAATAGTGACCACGCCCGTTGCCACCATCAGCAATACCAGCGGATAGAGCATGGCCTGCAGCAGGCGTGATTTCAGGCGCTGGCGTTGTTCGGTGTAATCTGCCAGGCGATTGAGCACCACATCGAGATGCCCGGATTTTTCTCCGGCAGCAACCATCGAGCAAAACAGAGAATCAAAGACGCGGGGATGTTCGCGCAGGCTGTCCGACAGGGTATAACCTTCCTGAATCCGGCTGCGCAGCGCCATTCCGAGGCTTTTCACATGCAGTTTTTCACTTTGCTCACTGACCGCCTGCAAGCAGGTTTCCAGCGGCATTGCTGCCTGCACCAGCGTTGCCAGTTGGCGCGTGAACAGCGCCAGATCTGCCGCCGCCACGCGTCGATGTGCATGTCGCCGACGCTGCAACATTCCCCCTGTAGAAGCATTCATCCGGGCTTCAATGTTCACAGGGATAAGCTCTTTAGCGCGCAACAACTGGCGGGCATGACGCGCGGAATCCGCCTCAATCATGCCTTTGGTTTTGCGACCATTACGCTCCAGCGCCTGATAGTAAAACAGTGCCATTACGCCTCCATGGTTACCCGCAGAACTTCATCGAGAGAGGTTTCTCCGGCGAGCACTTTCTCAATGCCGTTGCTGCGAATACCCGCAGAGTGTTGCCGGACATAACGTTCCAGCTCCAGTTCCCCGGCCTGACGGTGGATCAAATCACGCAATGTGGCGTCCACCACGATCAGCTCATGGATGGCAGTACGTCCGCGAAAACCTTTGTGATTACAGGCGGGGCAGCCCTGCGGATGGTACAGCGTGACGGTACGCGCATCGGTAATCCCCAGCAGGCGTTTTTCTTCGTCGGTGGCAGGCGCGGGCTGGCGGCAGTCGGGACACAGCGTGCGAACCAGTCGCTGCGCCATCACGCCCGTCAGACTGGAAGAGAGCAGGAAAGGCTCGACGCCCATATCCTGCAAACGCGTAATCGCCCCCACCGCCGTGTTGGTATGCAGGGTTGAAAGTACCAGGTGTCCGGTCAATGACGCCTGGACGGCGATTTCTGCGGTTTCGGTATCGCGGATTTCACCGACCATCACCACATCCGGGTCCTGACGCAAAATCGCGCGCAGCCCACGGGCGAAGGTCATACCGACGCGGGTGTTGACCTGCGTCTGACCGATCCCTTCAATCATGTATTCGATGGGGTCTTCAACCGTGAGAATGTTGCGCGAGTGGTTGTTCAGCTCCTGCAATCCGGCGTACAGCGTGGTGCTTTTGCCGGAACCTGTCGGCCCCGTCACCAGAAAAATGCCGTGCGGTTTGTGCAGTAGCTGGCGCAACTGCACGGTCAGTTGCTGACTCAACCCCAGACGCTCCAGCGTCAGGCGGGCCTGGTTTTTGTCCAGCAGTCGCAGCACCACGCGCTCGCCCCAGGCAGAGGGCATAGTGGAGACACGCACGTCAATCGCCCGACCGCCCAGCAGCAGCGCAATACGTCCATCCTGCGGTACGCGCTTTTCGGCGATATCCAGCCGCGCCATCACCTTGATACGCGATACCAGCAGCGAGGCCAGTTTGCGCCCCGGGCGCAGCATTTCATGTAATGTGCCGTCAACGCGAAAACGGATCACCAGACTCTTTTCAAATGTCTCGATGTGAATATCCGAAGCGCCTTCTTTAATCGCCTCTGCCAGCATGGCGTTGATCAGTTTGATGATCGGCGCATCGTCGTCACTTTCCAGCAGATCTTCCGTTTCTGGCAGTTCTTCAGCGAGGGTAAAGAAGTCTTCGGCGGAACCGAGATCTTCCATCAGCTGGCGGGCCTCGGAAGAGTCCCGCTGCCAGACCGCATTCAGCCGCTGTTCAAATTCGGCCTCGTCGATTTGCCGCAGCGTAAAGGGCGCGTTCAGCCCCCGTTGCAGCTCCTGCAACACAGAGAGCGACAACGGATGAACATGGAGGATCTCCAGCGACGCTTCGCACCATGCCACCAGGCTAAACCGACGGCTGAAACTGTAGGGCAGACGCACGGTGTTAGCGGTGGTTTCCTGTGCTACAGGCACCATTAACGCGTTCTCCCGGCATTAAGGAACGCGCGAACTTCCGGCGGTAGAGCCTGATTTTGCGCAGGCAGTACCGGCTGCGCGGTGTGCGGCATCAGGCTTAAGCCTTGCTCATCGCGATAGATCTGCTCGGCGCGCATATAGTTATATTTGCGCTGCGACACGCCGTCTGCCGCCATACCGTCACGCAGAATGGTCGGGCGGATAAACACCATCAGGTTACGTTTTTCTTTTTTATCCGCCGTGGATTTAAACAGGTTACCAATCAATGGGATATCGCCCAGCAGCGGCACTTTCGCCACGCTTTCTCCCGCCTGGTCGTCCATCAGACCGCCAAGCACAATCAGCTCACCATCGTTAGCCAGCACGGTAGTTTTCAGTTTGCGCTCACCAAACACGACGTCGAGGCTGGTCTGTCCTTCCACCTTCGAGACTTCCTGCTCAATCACCATCTGTACCGCGTTACCTTCGTTAATCTGCGGCGTGACTTTCAGCATGATGCCGACTTTTTTCCTCTCTACCGTATTGAAAGGATTGCTGTTATTGGAACCAACGGTAGAGCCGGTTAATACCGGAACGTCCTGGCCCACCATGAAGAAGGCTTCCTGGTTGTCCAGCGTGGTGATGCTCGGCGTGGAGAGAACGTTCGAGCTGGAGTCGTTTTTAACCGCCTGTACCAGCGCCATCCAGTCGCCTTTCACCACGCCAACCGCGGTACCGCTAAAGCCGGAAAGTAGCTGGGCGAGCGTGGAGAGATCGCCGTTGGTGTCCGGGTTAATGGTGGTAGCGCCGTTTTCGCTGATCACCGTGGAGCCTTTCTGCGGTTTCGCCTGAGAAATCGCCGCCCCCAGCGTGCCGATAGGGATCTGCGTACCGTTAGCAAACTGCATTAATCCAGCATCTTTCGACGCCCACTGCACGCCGAAGTTGATATTGCTGCCTTCGGCAACTTCCACGATCAACGCCTCGACATGCACCTGAGCACGGCGAATATCCAGTTGTTCAATCACGCTTTGCAGCGACTGCATGATGTCCTGCGGCGCGGTAACAATCAGGGCATTACTGTGTTTGCTGGCGGCGATGGAGACAACCTCACGCCCGCTACCGACCGTGCCTTCCGCCTCTTCTTTAGCCGCCGTGAGCGTGCCGCTGACCTGCTTCAGCACATCGACCAGATCTTCGGCTTTGCTGTATTTGAGATAGAAAACCTGGCTGTTGCCGCTGCGCTCCATTTCTGAGTCCAGCCGACGGATCAGGCGGCGCATTTTGTCTCGCGTGGCGGGGTCACCGCTGACAATCACACTGTTGGTGCGTTCGTCGGCGACAATCTGTGATTTCAGCGTTGCAGGCTGGTTCTCGCCGCTGTTTTTGGTCAGGCTTTCCAGCACGCGGGCAATTTCCGAGGCCGAGGCGTTATCCAGCGGGATCACCTCTTCGGTGCGGTTTCCTGCGTGATCCACGCGCTGGATCACTTCCGTCAGGCGCTCCACGACTGAAGCGCGTCCGGTAAGCATAATCACGTTGGAGGGATCGTAATTGACGACGTTGCCAGACCCCGCACTGTCAATCATCTGGCGCAGAATCGGCGCCAGTTCGCGTACTGACACATTACGTACCGGCACTACTTTGGTGACCATTTCATCGCCCGCGTAGTTGTCGCTGCCTTCACCGACCAGCGGCAGCGGCTCGACTTTCGCGGCACTGGATTTCACCACCTTCAGCACGTCGTTTTCCATCGGTACGACGGCATACCCCTGTGCTTCCAGCAGGTTAAGGAATAGCTGGTAATACTGACGTTCATTGAGCGGGGTCATGGTGCGAATACTCACTTTCCCCTGAACGCCCGGCCCCATAATGATGGTCTTATTAAGGTTAGCGCCGACGGTTTCGATGAACGATTTCAGGTCGGTATCTTTAAAATTAGCGGTGAAAGTGGCTTCTTCCGCCCAGACCGGTGAACTGCATAATGCCGCTGCCAGCACCAGCGGCAGTAAACGCTTTTTTGTTTTGAGGCCAGTTGTCTTCTTACGCCAGACCGACAACGTAATATCACGCCAAAACACGATGAATGATTCTCCTGGATTAAATGCGGTTAGCGCAGCGCGATGGAAATGTCGTAGCGCGCACCCTTGCGTAAAACCGTAAGTTGAATGGAATCCATTGAAGGTAACTGCCGCATCAGAGCAATCATTGCTCGTGGATCAGTAAAATCCTGCTGATTTAACGCAATGGCGATATCGCCTTCCTTGAAACCGCTGGCATCGAACAGAGAACGATCTGCCCCCGGTTTCACTGCATAACCGACAATCCCCTCCTTACGCACGGGCGTAAGCTGGATATAGTTAAAAATTTTCTGCGGATCTTTCGCCAGCGCCTGACGCACGGCTGCCGGGATCTCAACTGGCGCACTGGCAGCAGGCTCAGCAACAGCTTGCTTTGCTTCGTCACTGATGGCTTTTTTGTTGGTCACGGCTACGGTGGAACGTTCCTCTTCTGCCAGGCTCAGACGCTCTATTTTTCCCTGATAACGCAGCATCACATGGTCGCGATTGATTTCCTCAATCACTGCGTTGTGCGAGCCAAGCGTTTCCCCCTGCAAATAGACCTGCTGTTTGCCGCCTTCTTCAATGACCGCACCGGGTCTGGCGCCAAAGGCGATCCCGCGCAGCACCACATTAAGACGCGTTTCTGCCACAGGCGCAGGTTCGGGTTGTTTTACCGGCGCGGCGACAGGCTGATATTTGCCAAACCAGTTTTGCTGGCTGATTAATTGCGCGTCTTTTTTATCGAACGTTTTTGCATCCGCACGTGCCGGTTTATTCGCCGATGGAGAAGCCGATGTATATTCCGCAGAAAAGGAGATATAGCGCCAGAGTGAATGCGCCATTTTTGCAGAAATAATAAGCAGCATCAGCCAGAACATCCCGCGTGCAATTTTGCGCAGGTGCTCTTTGTCTGTATTAAGAGATTGTCTCTGGCTAAGTGTGTGACGAATTTTTGTCAGCCATTGAATGAGATAAATTCGTGCGTCACGAAAAACAACCCGCGCCAATTTATATACCCGACGTTATGCTTTGACTATTCCACAGGTGGTACGATCCAGTTTCCGCTGATACTGGTTACCTGTGCGTGTATCATTAATCGTTATGCTGTAATTAATTCCCTCGGTGATCATTAATTTCACCGTCGGATCAGCGCACATTTGTCGTTGGTAGCTGGTTAAAAAGGCGTCAGGCGTCTGCGTGGTTTGTGTACCCGCTTCGCTGATAATGGTCATTTTTACCGTCGTGCCGCTACTTTGCGCCAGCACCAAGGTATATCCCGCAGATTTAATCGGCAGGTTTTGGCTGATATTTTGCGCCTGTTTTTTCGCCAGTAAACTGGCATTTTCATTATGGCTGGCGCAGCCACTTAATAATCCTGTAACGCTCAACAATAGCGATATTAATACCCTCCCTGGCATTTGTTTTATCGACATGGTAAATAATCTCTAAGGTTATTAATAAGAGTTAAAATGTCACTTCGATAATGACATGGTTATCATTAAAACAATGCCTGTAGATAAAGTGTTGCTATACCGCCCAGACTTAAACACGGTCCAAAAGGCAGTGTGGTTGATCCTCTTTTTGTAATAACGGCATATATCAGGCCGCAGCATGAGGCGATTAAAGCAACATTGGGTAGCGACAACGCCCCCACCCAGCCACCTAAAGCGGCGAAGAGTAATACATCACCCATGCCTAATGCTTCTTTACGCAGAACTATTCCGGCTATCCAACGCAGGGAGTAAAAAGTGATAAATCCCACCAGTACGCCGGTGACTGCGTCTTGTAGCGTTAACGGACTCTGTTGCGCCCATGCCGCAATCAGTCCTGTCCACAATACGCCCTGAGTAAAAACATCGGGGAGCCATTGGTTGTCGAGGTCGATGACACTCGCGGCAATCAGCCAGGCGGATAATATCATCACCGCCAGCCCCCATCCACTTTCCGGCCACACCAGACTCGCCAGCAAAAAAGCGAGTGCCGTCAATAACTCGACTAACGGATAACGCTTGCTGATTTTCGCCTGACAGTCGCGGCAGCGCCCTTTGAGCATCAGCCAGGAGAGCAGCGGAATGTTGTCACGTATCCGGATGGTCTGCTGACAATGTGGGCAGTGCGAGCGTGGCAGCGCCAGGCTTATTTTTGACTGCGTGTCCGGCGTTTCACCGTGAAACTCCGCCATTTGTTGGCGCAGCATGATGGGGTAACGCCAAATCACCACATTCAAAAAACTGCCGATGATTAATCCTCCGACGGTTGCCAGGACGGGCATCGCCGCGGGGTATTGCTGAAACACATCAAAAAGCATGGTTAAAGGTTATTTGTTGTAACTTGCCGGATGCGGCGTGAACGCCTTATCCAGCCTACGGGTGACTGCAAACGCAAATAATCGCGGCTTTCCCTCTAGGCCCGGTGCGCCTTATTTCATGCCGGATGCGGCGCGAGCGCCTTATCCGGCCTACGGGTGTCTACCAACGCGAATAATCGCGGCTTTCCCTCCAGGACCGATAAGCTGGCGCATCGGGCATATGTGTTGACCCGATGCGCCTTATATCATGCCGGATGCGGCGCGAACGCCTTATCCGGCATACAGGCTTACTCGGCTGACATCTTATGCTCGGTAACCTTGTTAATGGTTTCCGGCCCTTGCTGCGGTTTCGGCAGATCGAGTGACGCGAGCGTGTTGTAAGCCGACTGGCTCACACCGCCCTCGAAGCTCATCTCTGTCGCTCCCGGCAACTGGTAAGCATTCGCGCCCGGATTCCATTTCTTAAAGAACTCCGAAAGGTCCGTCTGAGCGACCCAGGATGCACACAGCATCAGCGTGTCGGCAGCGTTACCGTTGGATTCGGCACAGTAATTTCTTTCGCCAAACTTGGTTTTGCCAACATCATCGCCGCGTGCTTTACGATGCATCAACTGGAACAGGTTCCAGCCTTTCATCCCTTCACGCTCGCTGTAGAACTCTGGCAGCTTGCTATCTGGATACCATTTCTTGATATCAAAGTTTTTCTCTGCCCATTCCTTCAGCTGCGCGTACATCAGCAGACGGTCACCCGCACCGCCGCGCGCCCATGCCTGACCGTTGCTCTCGTCCAGATATTCCGGCGCGACGGTAATATCTTCAGCGACACGGTTCATCTTGCCGAGATAGCGATCCTGCATGTACAGCGCCAGCACGTTGTTCGCCACTTCAGTTGCGCCCGGTACAGTCAGGGGTGTTTCTGCGGCGTTATGCCCTACTTCATGCCAGATCAGCCAGTCGTTCAGCGGCGTCGTCGGCAGCGTGGTGCTGTTCGTCGAGAAGCTGCTGTTCATTACCGGATAACCAGAGTGCGCATCACCAATGGAGATCTGCACATCGTTGGCGAAACGATGTTTATGTCCCGTCAATGCTTTATAGGTAAACATCCGGTGCTTACCGCTTTCGCCATCACGACCGTAGAAGTCATTCATCGAGCTGGCAAAGGTATCCAGATCTTTAGCGAATTCTGCTACGCCACCATTGAAATTGCTGGCCTCAAGGTTCTTCTTCGGCGTGGTATAGACGAACGACGCAGACTCCAGCTCGCCTAGCGGCGCAGGGGAGTTCAGCTCGTGTTGCCACTTACCATCTTTATAGAACGGTGCTTTTACCACGCCAGTAAAGGTGAAGTTGGCTGACTCATTCTTTGAGCTGTTGCCCTTGATATAAATCAGACCACCGTAAGGCACCTTGAAGGTCACCGTGCCTTGAGCATCCAGATCATAGGTTTTCGTCACTTTTGGCGGACGGTTCAGAGCAACTTCATGCTTCTCACGTCCGGTCAGGTCGTCGGCCAGCGCCACGGTGACAGTCACAGGAACGTTCGCATTGGACTTAATGCTGACTTCCTGCTGAGCCGGAGCCCACAGGCCTGTAGACTGCATGTTACCCGCAAACCATTTGGTCGGACTCGAGTACAGGCTGATGCTTTCAGTAACCTCCTGCCCTTCTGCCGATACCGCTCCCGGATATTTCTCGACATCAACCTTAATGTTCAGATCCCACCAGGAACGACCCAGCATCAGGCGTGTCAGCGGTTTTTCCATATAGTTGAGCGGATAGCTCGGGTTCATCATGCCCGCTTTGGCAGTTGTATCTCCGTAGATCATATTGTTATCGACCAGCGATTTTTTCAGATCTGCAGAACACAGCGTGCCTTCGGTATAGGCATTGTTGGCGTAGCAGTTCAGGAACTCGGTGAACGTTTTAAAGCCCAGCTCGTCTTCCTTGCCGCTTTCATAGCGGTATTTAATGTCGTTCCACAGCCAGACCGTCATGTTCTGGTACAAACGTTCAAGATCGACGCTGTTCAGACGCTCACCTTTACGACCATTGGTACGGAAGTAAAGCTCGTGCTGATACAGGCGCTGAATGTTGGTGCCTAAATCCGCAGCCTGCACCATCGCTTTCGCGGTGTCGGCGCTGAGATTCAGTTGCGTATAGCGCGGAACATACATTGTCCCCGTCACAGGAACACCCGTGCCAGGACGGTATTCCAGACAGTTGACCTCGTAGTGGTAGTCAGGATCCTTACACTCTTCCAGCCCTGGGAACGCTTTAAAGATTTTATCCTTTGCAGCCTTCAAAGAATCTTCCGTCTTATGCTCCGCCACATCAATAAAGGCATAACGAGTTACCTGCTCACCATCCACATCCTCCAGCCAGCTGGCAACTTCCAGTGTCGGTTTCTTATCAGGTTTGTTATCAATCTGATATTTCCAGGTAACTTCACCTGTCTCAGAATTAATGGTGTACGGCAGCGCACCTTCCACAACCGGATAACGTTCATAAACCCAAATGCCTGTCGCTCGGCGCTGGCGCACCCGGTCTGGATATCCCTGAGGATCGGTATTCACCACCGATTTGTTAAGCGCCATCGACAGACCTGCGGCATCAAGCAGACGTACAAAGCCTGATGCGCTCTCTTCCTTAAGATTGCTCATCACGTTTTCCATGATCAGCACCGAACCGCCTTTGTTCAGATAGGCGATCAGATCGGTCACATCCTGCTGGGTCAGCTTCGGTTTGCTGGTATCTGCACGCAGAGGCACTGCATAGGGATCGCCCCCCACCTGAGTCACATACTCAAAGCCGTTAAGGATCAGCAGCGGCATTTCCTGCGGATCGAGATCGCCATAGCTACTTAAATGCTCAACGGAGATACCCGCAAAATCCGGATGGAAGCCGAACGCTGCACTGTTTCCTGTAACCTGACCATGACGTTTGAAATAGACGGTATCCAGGTTGGTGCCTACGGTCATGCTGGCTTTCGCGTCCGGCGTCCATTTATCGTCGGACAAATAGCGCAACACGTTCTGCATAAAGTGCTTCATGTCATTTGAATCACTGTTACGCATACACTGACCGCTTTTATCAACACCGCCTTCCCAGCTGTAACCGTTCGGGCAACGCAGAATGCTGTTGTAGTGCGGGTTACCGATAACCATCAGCTTACCTTTGCCGACTTGCCCCAGCGAGATAAACGGCAGGTTGAAAGTGGCAGTTTCGCGTGTCACGTTCTCCGGGCGCACAATGGAAGGCGCTTCAGTAATGTACGCCAGCTCGTTTTTATCCCAGGCGCGTTTTTCGCCGAAGGCCAGCCAGTAGTTTTTATCATTACGCGCCATCAGAATCGGGAATGCCGCGTTGGAGATATTCACCACTGCCTGACCGCGCGCATTACCGGTGCTGCCATAGAAGTTGGTAGAGTCATGGAAGACGTGGAATTTCGTCACTGATTTGTAATCTTTATCCACACCCCACAGCTTGTTGATAACGCCCTGAATCTGACCTTCGTTAACATTGCGCGTCGTCAGCGAGAACCAGCGAGCCTCGTTACAGCGGTCGTTTTTCGCACAAATCGCGGTATCGATCTCTTTGGCCTGACCCGTCTTAAACTGCTCGATAAATTCGTTTGGCAGCACAACATTTTGATCGCCTTCATCCAGCGTAGCGCCATTGGACAACGAGAGATTGATAATCTCGTTGATCACGTTGGGATATTCGGCAAAGACCTTGCGTACATCGTCCGCAACAACACGGGTATTATTTTGCCCGGTCGTCGAATAGCGATGAATAAGCTGATCAATATTCGCGCCGCGAACTTCGTCGCCCAGTTCCGTCAGCGCAATGGTCGACTTATTGCCGCGTACTGAGCCCAGTTCAAAGGTGTCGATACCAAAGGAGATGGTTTCGCCCCAGCTGAAGTTGAATTTGCCGTTTTCGCCAGTCACGCCACGGCCTGAGCTGGTGTAGTAATTTACGCCAACCACACCATTGCCCATGCTATCTACCAGTCGGCCTTCGGAGAGAATGATTTCCGTAGGTTGATACTGATAAAACTGTTCCGCGTTAGCCGACACGAAGGAAGCGTTCAGATCCGGTTTTGTTCCCGGTGTGGTGACTGGCACAACCGGTGAAGTATGAGTGGATGGCGCTTTATCAGTCGCGGCATTGTTTTCCACCTCTTCATTGACCAGCTTTTTGAACTCTTCCGGTGCCAGATCGATCTGCTTATACAGCGAGTCGAAGCGTTTACTCTCGATCACCGAGGAGAACGTCAGACAAACCTGTTCTGTATTCGCCGGACAGCTGTTACTGGACGTTACCAGCGAAACCGCATTGCTTTTCTTGTCATCGGAGCCCGCCAGTTCTTGCGCATCCTCAAGGCTAAACGACACTTTTTCAACCGCACGCAGGCTACGCGCAGCTTCTGACTGAGTGTTGAAGGTGGCAATTGTCGTGTTACCCGCCACGCAAGTAACGTTCTCGCCAGGTGTAAAAGTAAAGCCGTCGCTGGATTCACCATTACATTTAGCACCGATTACCCGCTGGCTTCCGCCCAGGGTCAGATAACCGGTTTTCGTAGGAACAGGTTCTGGCTCCGGTTCTGGCGTTGGCTCTGGATCAGGTGTCGGATCCGGCGTAGGTTCAGGCTCCGGCGTCGGCTCCGGGTTTGGCGTTGGATCGGGTTTCACTTCCGGCAAAGACCCGGTTCCAGAATCTACAGGCGGAGTATCGGAGGAAGAACCTGAACCGCCGCCGTCACAACCGGTTAATAAGGTTGCGCTTAAAATAGCCGCTAAAAGCGATTTTTTATATTTAAATTTCTTATTCATTAATAACGCAAGTGACAAAATATAGTTAAAAAATTCGTAACTGGGGAAATAGTTTTATGTTTTAGCTTCTCTAATAACTTCCTCCATTCTTAAAAAAACTGCATTATTGATAACGAAACAGGTGAAATTTATAAGAATATCCCCTATTCGATGCCAGACGGGGTATTTATAAAATGATTCAACAAACAAAAAAGTAACAATTATTCACAATGTAACTATCCCAAGTTGTTGATAGTTTTAACGATTGCGATTGCAAAAGCAACAGATAGCACGGTGTTTGCTCATCAAGCGAACACAATTAATACAGACTTGTTTTGCGTGACAAAAAAATAGATATTCTCACCCCCCTTAATTATTTAGAGAGTTATCTGACCATGAAATATTATTTATGCCTGGATAATAAACAGCGAAATGATTTTGCAATTATTTAGCCAGGATAATGAAACGAGAATAGAAAGAAGCCGGATGATATTAACGATCATCCGGCTTTATTGACTTACGAAACTAACATCCCGGTAAACACATACGCCTGCAACAGCGTGATAATGCCGATAACGCTGGCAAAAATCAGACTGTGCTTCACGGTGTAGCGGAACAGTTCAGATTCTCGGCCCACCATGCCCGTCGCGGCGCAGGCCACGGCGATAGATTGTGGGGAGATCATCTTGCCAGTTACGCCGCCGCTGGTATTTGCTGCCACCAGCAGAGTGTCAGAGACGTTGATTTGCTGCGCCGTGGTTGATTGCAGTGAACCAAACAGAGCGTTCGAGGAGGTGTCCGAGCCGGTAAGGAATACCCCCAGCCAGCCGAGGAATGGCGAAAAGAACGGGAACATCACACCAGTACCCGCCAGTACCAGCGCCAGCGTGGTAGACATACCGGAATAGTTGGTCACGAAAGCAAATGCCAGCACCATGCCAATCGACAATATCGGCCACTTCAGGCTAATTAGCGTTTCGGCAAAGACACCAATACCTTTCTTGATCCCCACGCCGAGGATGAAGATAGAGATAATCGCTGCAATGAAAATAGCGGTGCCGCCAGCAGAGAGCGGGTCGAATTTAAACACCGCGTCCATTGGCGTCGGCTGGGCGACAATGGGTGCCGCTTTCAAGACTTGTTGATGCAAATGAGGGATCTGGAAATTAATCACCAGCGAATAAAACGCGCCGCCCGGAGCAAATAACGCTTTAAACGGTTTCATGGTCCAGATGGTGACCAGTACCGTTAAGATTAAAAACGGTGACCACGCACGAATGATTTGCCCCAGACTATATTCTGAAGGCACGGGACCGCCAGAAGACGGTTTATTTACCACCATCGCACCAGCGGATTGCCCCATGCTGATTGCCGTTTCGGTATTTTTCGGTCGCCAGACTTTAAGGAATAAAGAGAGTGAGACGATACTCACTAGCGCCGAAGTAATATCCGGCAGTTCCGGACCAATATAGTTAGAGGTAAAGAACTGAGTGACAGCGAAGCTTCCCCCTGCAACCAGCGCCGCTGGCCACGTCTCTTTCACCCCTTTCCAGCCGTCCATCATTGCTACCAGCCAGAACGGCACAAGAACCGACAGGAACGGTAACTGACGTCCCGCCATTGCGCCAATGTCGAACGGATCGATTCCCGTTACCTGACCGGCGACCAGAATTGGCACACCCAACGCACCAAACGCCACCGGCGCAGTGTTGGCAATCAGACACAGCCCCGCCGCGTATAGCGGTTTGAAGCCCAAGCCCACCAGCAGCGCACCGGTAATCGCCACCGGAGCACCAAAGCCAGCCGCCCCTTCCAGCAACGCGCCAAAGGAGAAACCAATCAGTAACACCTGCAAACGCTGATCGTCGGTGATGGAGATAACCGAGCTGCGGATAATATCGAACTGGCCGCTGGCAACGGTTAATTTATACAGGAATACCGCCGCGACAATAATCCACGCAATAGGCCATAATCCATAAATAAAGCCATAGCCCGCAGCAGCAAATGCCATATCAATCGGCATTTTAAAGGCGAATATCGCAATCAGGATCGATAATATAAGGGTTATTGCTCCGGCGACATGTCCTTTCAGACGTAATACCGCAAGTGCAACGAAGAAGAATATTATTGGGATCAGGGCAACCAGAGCGGATAGCCCCAGTCCTCCCATCGGCATATACATTTGAGTCCAGGTAACCATATTGTTCAGTCTCTTATTATCTTTATATGCTTGATATGATTAAGGTTGTAATAAGCAAAAGAGGACTGAACTGTAAAATATAGGCGTTATACTTTACAGCAACAGTACGCTGCTAACGCAATTGCTACCTCTGGCATAACAAGTATATCGGGTAAGGGGTTCTGTTCCGCACACGCAGGTGCAGAGTATCGTTAAGATGTCCATATTGTTGTTTTAGGCCCGCTAGTAATGCGCTGCGGGTATTTAATTTTGTTAAACCCTGATAATCGCTCCGGTTATTTCCGGGATAAATGTACTACCGCAGTTACTATAATAGCCCCGACAATAAAACTTGCCGGGGCTTTTTTTGACGCTATTAATGACTTTCTTTTTCGCGTAAACGCCAGGCGTGTAATAACGGTTCGGTATAACCGTTTGGCTGTTTCACGCCGAGGAAGATCAAATCGCTGGCAGCTTTAAAGGCACACGAGTTAGCGAAATTCCCCGCCATCGGACGATAAGCCGGATCGCCAGCGTTTTGCTGATCAACCACTTTCGCCATATTCTCCAGTGACGCCTGCACCTGCTCTTTGGTCAGGATGCCGTGACGTAACCAGTTGGCAATATGCTGGCTGGAGATGCGCAGCGTTGCACGGTCTTCCATCAGCGCCACGTTGTGAATATCCGGCACTTTTGAACAACCAATCCCCTGCTCCACCCAGCGCACCACGTAGCCCAGAATCCCCTGCACGTTGTTATCCAGCTCTTGTTGGATCTCTTGCGCCGACCAGTTAGCATTTTCAGCAACCGGAATGGTCAGCAGATCGTCCAGCAGCGGTTCAAATTCAGCATTGAACTCGGTCTGGGCTATGTTGGCTTGCACGCTCTGTACGTTGGTTTGGTGGTAGTGCAGCGCATGGAGCGTAGCGGCAGTTGGCGACGGAACCCAGGCCGTGTTTGCCCCGGCACGTAACTGGTCGCCCTTCTGGCTGTACATGTCTGCCATCAGGTCCGGCATTGCCCACATGCCTTTGCCGATTTGCGCTTTACCGCGCAGCCCACAGAACAGACCGGAAAGCACGTTATTGCGCTCGTAGGCTTTGATCCACGGCGTCGATTTCATCTGGTTTTTACGCAGCATCGGGCCAGCTTCCATCACCGAATGCATTTCATCGCCGGTACGGTCGAGGAAACCGGTATTGATGAACGCCACGCGGTTGCGCGCCTGAGCGATACAGCTACGCAAGTTCAGCGAGGTCCGGCGTTCTTCATCCATAATGCCCATTTTCAGGGTATTCGGTGCCATACCGAGCATTGCCTCAACGCGGGTAAACAGTTTGTTGGCGAACGCCACTTCCTGCGGACCGTGCATTTTCGGTTTCACAATATAGACGCTGCCAGTGCGCGAATTTTTCTGCACTTTTAAATCATAGAGGGCAATCGCGCCAGTCATGACGCCATCAAGAATACCTTCCGGAATTTCATTGCCTTCGCTGTCCCAAATTACGGGAATGGTCATCAAATGACCTACGTTACGGATAAACAGCAGCGAGCGCCCGTGCAGAGAAATTTCAGAGCCATCGGCGGCGGTGTACTGACGATCGTCATTCAGTTTACGCACGATTTGCCGACCGTTTTTCTCCATTTTCTCTTGCAGAGTCCCCTGCATCAGGCCCAGCAAGTTGCGGTACAGCAGGATTTTATCTTCCGCATCAACCGCAGCGACCGAATCTTCACAGTCGAGAATGGTACTGATGGCCGCTTCGACGATAACATCGTTGATGTGTGCCGGATCGTCTTTGCCAATCCGCCCGTTGGCATCAATTTGCAGTTCAATATGCAGGCCGTTATTTTTCAACAAAATGCAGGTCGGCGCAGCGGCATCGCCACGGTAACCGACAAACTGCGCCGGGGTACGTAACGTGGTTTCTTTACCATTTTTCAACTGGATGCGTAATTGTTTGTCGACCACCTTAAACGCCACGACATCCTGATAGCTGCCGTTTTCCAGCGGTAGAGATTCATCGAGGAAACGCCGAACCCAGGCGATAACCTGCTCACCGCGCTGCGGATCGTAGCCGCTGACCATCGCCCCTTCCTGCGGGATGATGTCGCTGCCGTATAACGCATCGTACAGTGAGCCCCAGCGAGCGTTCGCCGCGTTCAGCGCGTAGCGGGCGTTCATTGCCGGAACCACCAGCTGTGGCCCCGCCTGGCTGGTGATTTCACTGTCGATGCCCGTGGTTTCCACCGTAACGTGGTCAGGCTGCGGCACGAGATAGCCCAGTTCCCGCAGGAAAGATTTATAGGCCGCTTTGTCTTTTATCGGCCCCGGATTGCTGCGATGCCATTCGTCCAGCGCCGCCTGAATGCGATCGCGCTCTGCCAGCAACTGACGATTTTCTGGCGACAGATCATGAACGATCTCATCAAAATTACGCCAGAACGCCGCAGCGTCCAGCCCTGTTCCCGGTAAAACTTCTTCATCCACAAAACGTTTAAAATTGGCGTCAATGCGTAAACGGCCTTGGGTTATGGTTTGACTCATTGTTTATCTCCTCGTTTTCGCTTATTTCGCCAACACCGCTGCTGCCGCTTTCGCGACCTGCGCATCCTGTGCTCCGGTTAAACCAGAAACGCCCACGGCACCAATAATTTGCCCATCCACAACAACCGGTACGCCGCCTTCCAGCGACGTCAGTAACGGCGCAGTCACGAACGCGGTACGTCCGTTGTTCACCATCTCTTCATAGCCCTTAGTTTCACGACGCCCCAGCGCGGCGGTACGCGCTTTCTCCTGGGAGATGTAAGCCGCAATCGGCGCGCAATCGTCCATGCGACTTAACGCCAGCAGATGACCGCCGTCATCGGCAACAGCAATGGAAACAGACCAGTTATTTTTCTGCGCCTCTTCCTGACCTGCGGCAATAATTGCACTCGCCATTTGCTGGCTAAGAATGACTTTAGTTTTCATTTTGTTATTCCTTTTCAAGGGCTTGTTCTACAATTTCAATCCAGTGACGCACAGAGGTTCGACCGGCGCTCGCCAGATGCGTCTGGCAACCAATGTTGGCGGTGACGATCATTTCCGGTTTGCCGCTTTCCAGCGCATTCATTTTGTTATCCCGCAGCTGGCGCGCCAGATCGGGATGCGTTAATGCATACGTTCCCGCCGACCCGCAGCACAGATGGCTGTCGGGAACGTCCGTTAAGGTAAATCCAAGACGAAGTAACACTTTTTCCACTTCGCCGTTCAGCTTTTGCGCATGTTGTAGGGTACACGGGCAGTGGAAGGCCAGCTTTTTATCGCCGCGAATTGCCAGTTTTTCCAGCGGTTCCTCGCGCAGAAGTTCGACTAAATCGACCGCCAGCTCACTGACCTGACGCGCTTTATCGGCATACAGCGCATCGTTTTTCAGCATCTGCCCGTACTCTTTGACAAACGCACCGCAGCCGCTGGCAGTCTGCAAAATTGCCTCGGCACCTGCTTCAATCGCGGGCCACCAGGCATCAATATTATTTCGCGCCCGCGCTAGCCCTTTCTCTTGCGCATTAAGATGATAGTCCACCGCGCCACAACAGCCTGCTTCGTTAGCTGGCATGACGCTGATCCCCAGACGATCCAGCACCCGCGCAGTTGCCGCGTTGGTGTTGGGCGAAAGCGTAGGCTGGGCGCAACCTTCCAGCATTAAAACCCGACGCTTATGGCGCAGCGGTGGACGCGGTTTGGCTTTCACCGTTTCAGCGGGTAATTTTGCTCTTATCTGTTCTGGCAAAAACGGTCGCAGCACCAGCCCTACCTGCGTCAATGCGCGAAAGACCGCCGGACGCGGCACTACCTGGCGCAATCCTTCGCGCAGCATTCGCTCCGGCAGTGGGCGTTTCACTTTCTGCTCGACAATATCACGCCCGATATCCAGCAAATTGTGATAGCGCACACCAGAAGGACAGGTGGTTTCACAATTGCGGCAAGTGAGACAGCGATCGAGATGCTCCTGTGTTTTAAGCGTAACTTCGTTGCCTTCCAACACCTGTTTAATCAGATAGATGCGCCCGCGCGGCCCGTCCAGTTCATCGCCCAATAGCTGATAAGTTGGGCAGGTTGCGGTACAAAATCCGCAGTGAACACAGGCGCGCAGGATGCTGTCGGCTTCCTGCGCCCGCGCGTTCTGCCGCATCTCTTCGGTTAATTGGGTTTGCATAGCCTGCTCCTCAAAGTTCCGCGTACATGCGACCGGGGTTAAACACGCCGCAAGGGTCGAGCTGCTGTTTAAGCTGCTGGTGATAGCGGAATAAAGGAGCGGGTAGCGGGGCAAAGCCGCCATCTCCGGCACTAAAGCGGGTCGCATGACCGCCAGCGTTGCGGGCGATGCGATGGATTTGATTGTCATCGGCTGTCGATTTCAGCCAGCGTAACGCGCCGCCCCAGTCGATCAGTTGTTCGCCGGGTAAATCCATCATCGGCGCATCGCTGGGTAATGAAATGCGCCATAAGGTACCTGGTAACGAGAAGAACGGCAGTTGTTGTTCACGCAATTGCTGCCAGAACTGATCCGCAACCTCTTCGCCACCCAGCAGTTCACGCGCTGCTTTTACCGATCCTTCGCCGCCCTCAAGGCGGATCCACAACGCATTGTCGAAGTAACATAAGCCACTAATGGGTAATGGCTGGAGTTGCCACTGGGCGATTTCGTCCATGGCTTCTTGCAGGCTGATTTCCCGACGCAGGCTCAAGGTGGCACGCGGTCGCGGTAACACTTTCATCGAGATTTCAGTGAGCACGCCAAGACAACCGTAGCTTCCGGCCATTAACCGTGAGAGATCGTATCCGGCAACGTTTTTCATCACTTCGCCACCAAAACGCAGATGTTTTCCTGTGCCGGTAATGATGCGCGTGCCGAGGACAAAATCGCGGACCGAACCGCTCCACGGGCGACGCGGCCCCGCCAGCCCGCAGGCGACCATCCCGCCCCAGGTGGCTTCTTCACCATAATGCGGCGGCTCGCAGGGGAGCATTTGCCCGGCGCTCTCCAGCGCCGCTTCAATCGCCACCAGCGGCGTTCCCGCACGCGCGGTGATCACCAGCTCGGTCGGGTCGTAATTAACAATGCCGCGATGACAACGCACATCCAGCGTTTGCCCGGTGACAGGGCGGCCTAAAAAGGCTTTGCTATTGCTGCCCTGAATCACCAGCGGCGTTTTATTACTAATCGCCTGATTCACCTGTTCCAGCAGCGCCTGGCTGTAATCACACTCGCGTAGCATCAGAAACGCTCCAGTTCGGGGAAAGGTAAATGACCGTGATGCACGTGCATGGCACCAAATTCAGCACAGCGGTGTAGCGTGGGAATGTTTTTCCCTGGGTTCAGCAAACCATCGGGATCAAACGCCGCCTTGACTGCATGGAAGGTCGTGATTTCATCGCTGTTGAACTGGGCGCACATTTGATTGATTTTTTCTCGCCCGATGCCATGTTCCCCACTGATGCTGCCGCCAACTTCAACGCAGAGTTCGAGGATCTTCCCGCCCAGCTCTTCCGCGCGGGCAAATTCACCGGGCTCGTTGGCATCGAAAAGGATTAACGGGTGCATGTTGCCATCTCCGGCATGAAAGACGTTGGCAACACGTAAATCATATTGCTGCGATAAACGGGCAATGCCTTCCAGTACGCCAGGCAGGGCGCGACGCGGGATGGTGCCATCCATGCAGTAGTAATCCGGGGAGATGCGCCCCACCGCCGGAAAGGCGTTCTTGCGGCCAGCCCAGAAACGTACGCGCTCTGCTTCGTCCTGTGCCAGACGGACGTCAGTCGCGCCCGCTTTCAACAAGATGTCGTTAACCCGCTCGCAGTCTTCCTGTACATCAGACTCCACGCCGTCCAGCTCGCATAACAAAATCGCTTCGGCGTCGACGGGATAACCGGCATGAATAAAATCTTCCGCCGCGCGGATCGACAGGTTATCCATCATCTCCAGCCCGCCGGGGATAATGCCATTAGCGATGATGTCACCAACCGCAAGTCCGGCTTTTTCTACCGAGTCAAAGCTGGCTAACAACACGCGCGCCACGGGCGGCTTCGGCAGCAGTTTTACCGTTACTTCGGTGGTCACGCCGAGCATACCTTCCGATCCGGTGAACAGCGCCAGCAGGTCAAAACCAGGCGAATCCAGCGCGTCCGATCCCAGCGTCAGCGCCTCGCCGTCCAGCGTTTGCACTTCAATTTTCAGCAGGTTATGTACGGTCAGACCATATTTCAGGCAGTGGACGCCACCGGCATTTTCCGCCACATTGCCGCCAATCGAACAGGCGATTTGTGAGGAAGGATCCGGCGCGTAATAGAGATTATGCGGCGCAACGGCCTGGGAGATCGCCAGGTTACGCACGCCCGGCTGCACGCGCGCACGGCGCCCGACGGGGTTAATGTCGAGGATCTCTTTAAAGCGCGCCATCACCAACAACACACCTTTTTCCAGCGGCAGCGCGCCGCCAGAAAGCCCGGTGCCTGCGCCACGGGTCACCACCGGCACACGCAGGCGGTGGCAGACAGCCAGAATCGCCGTCACCTGTTCCATCTGCTTAGGCAGAACAACCAGTAATGGACGCGTGCGATACGCGCTCAACCCGTCACACTCGTAAGGAGTGATCTCCTCATCGGTATGCAGGATCTCCAGTCCAGGGACATGCTCACGCAGTGCCATCAGTACCGATGTGCGGTCGACATCGGGTAAAGCGCCATCAAGACGCTCTTCGTACAAGATGCTCATGAGTAGGGTTCGCTTTGTTGTGTTGTGTGGCAGCTGATTTTTGCGCGCTGCTTCTGTGAACAGTTATTAAGCGGGCTTTTCGTTTTCGTCTATCTCTTTAGTTACCGGTCAGACCATTTTTTTTCCAGCTCTGTGACTTCGCATTGGTTAACTTAATGTTAAATTGATGTAACATAATCACTTACGTGATGTGCGTGTTTTGCGAGTTAAGAACAGAAAAATTGGTCCTACCTGTGCACGAGGTCCGGGAATGAAAGATGAACGTCGCCCTATTTGCGAAGTAGTTGCTGAAAGTATCGAACGGTTAATTATCGACGGCGTGCTGAAGGTCGGGCAGCCGCTTCCTTCAGAACGTCGACTGTGTGAAAAGCTCGGCTTCTCACGTTCCGCACTGCGTGAAGGACTGACCGTGCTGCGCGGGCGCGGGATTATTGAAACAGCGCAGGGTCGCGATTCTCGGGTCGCGCGGCTTAATCGGGTCCAGGACACCAGCCCGCTAATTCATCTGTTCAGCACGCAGCCGCGAACGCTGTACGATCTGCTTGATGTTCGCGCATTGCTGGAAGGCGAATCGGCAAGGTTGGCGGCTACGCTGGGAACCCAGGCTGATTTTGTTTTGATAACCCGCTGTTATGAAAAAATGCTCGCCGCCAGTGAGCACAACAAAGAGCTTTCGCTGATCGAACATGCACAGCTGGATCATGCTTTCCATCTCGCCATTTGTCAGGCTTCCCACAATCAGGTGCTGGTGTTTACGCTGCAATCATTGACCGATCTGATGTTTAATTCGGTGTTTGCCAGCGTGAATAATCTCTACCATCGGCCACAGCAAAAAAAGCAGATCGATCGCCAGCATGCGCGGATCTATAACGCGGTGTTGCAGCGACTCCCGCATGTCGCCCAGCGCGCCGCCCGCGATCATGTGCGGACCGTGAAAAAGAATCTCCACGATATTGAGCTGGAAGGCCACCACTTGATTCGTTCGGCGGTGCCGCTGGAAATGAACCAGAGTTAGCTGGAGTCAAATCTGCTTTTCATACAAGCGGTAACGCTTGTACGGCTCCGCCCCAATGCGTTCCAGCATGTTATTCATGCCTGTATTGGTTTCGAGGATCCATGACATTTCCAGCGCATCGATCTTCCGGCGAGCAAACGGATCATGTAAGGCTTCAATCAATAACAGAGCAATCACCGGGCCGATGCGGCTGAACTGATACTCGTCGCGAACCCCCATTAGCGGCACTCGCGCGGTCCGCACACCGCTGACTTTCAAGCGCCACAGCAATTTTGCCCAGCCGAAGGGAAAGAGCGATCCGTTCAGATCGGCAATCGCCTCGTTGATGTTCGGTAAGCCGACAATAAACGCGCAGGGTGCAGAATCAATCTCGGCGATGTAGATCATATCGTCCGGCACCAGATACTTAAGTTGATCGCCCATGGTCGCGAATTCATGTTCGGTAAACGGCACAAATCCCCAGTTGTGCTGCCAGCCGGAGTTGAAAATCTCACGCAGGATCTGCATCTCTTCGGCAAACCGCTGACGATTGATGCAGCGAATGGTCACCTTTTTGCGCACCTGATCCATCAGTTTTTTTAGCGCCGGAGAGAAAGTGAGATCGGTTCGCTGCATCCACCACGCCAGTAAATCAATACCTTTGTGATAACCCAGTTGTTCAATATGCGCGGTATACCACGGTTTACCGTGCGGCATCATCGCACAGGGCGGTGTATCGAAACCTTCAATCAGTAATCCACTTTCCTGATTGATATTCAGGCTAAAAGGTCCGCTGATCTTGCTTGCACCTTGTGACTTCAACCACGCTTCCGCTGCGCCAAACAACGCGGCAAAAACCTGCGAGTCATCAATGGCGTCAATCATGCCGAAATGACCGGTATCTTCGCCGTAACGCTCGCGGTGTAAGGTATCGATTTGCGCGGTAATGCGCCCTACTACCTGCCCTTCTTTTTTCGCCACCCATGCCTGCCAGATGATATGGTCCGTCCCCGGATTCTTCGCTGACAGATGCTCGCTGCGTTCAATGAATAAAGGAGGGATCCAGTTCGGATCATCGGGATAAAGTGACGACGGAAAAGCGATAAATGCTTTTAAGTCGTTTTTATTTATTACTTTTTCAATTTTAATCATCAGCAGATCGCATTCCATATCTTAGTGGATAACAAATAATTAATGCTGAAAATAAACAGCAACGGACGGCACCTTAAAAATCCATTCGGTGAATACAAGAAAAAATAAAATAATATTTATGAATAATTACGATAAACCAGAGCTACCATTAGCCGATCAACATGACTATTGTGGACTTAATGCGACCCGCCAGGGCATTATCTTAATATATTCATAAATTAAATATTATTCACAATAAACAGAGTTAAGATTTAAAGCATTATTTAAATCAATGTTCAATATCACACCAATGAAAATACTATCTCATTTATCTTTTATGCATATATAATCCACCGCATTATTGTCACTTTATTTTTGATATCCAATTTTTTCGTGGTGTATATGTCCAATAAAATTTTTACGCATTCCCTGCCTATGCGCTATGCCGATTTTCCAACGCTTGTTGATGCTTTGGACTATGCCGCGCTGGGAAGCGCCGGAATGAGTTTTTATGACAGGCGTTGCCAACTTGAAGAAAAATTGGAATATCAGACACTAAAAGTGCGCGCCGAAACAGGAGCAAAGCGGCTGCTATCGCTGAACCTGAAAAAAGGCGATCGCGTGGCGCTGATTGCCGAAACCAGCAGCGGGTTTGTCGAGGCATTTTTTGCCTGCCAGTATGCTGGATTAGTTGCCGTACCATTGGCGATTCCAATGGGCGTCGGTCAGCGTGATTCCTGGAGCACCAAACTGCAAGGTTTACTGGCAAGCTGCCAACCAGCCGCGATAATCACTGGCGATGAATGGTTGCCGCTGGTCAATGCCGCGACGCATGACAACCCCAAATTACATGTTTTAAGCCACGCCTGGTTTAAGGCATTACCGGAAGCCGATGTTGCACTCCAGCGTCCAGTTCCAGACGATATCGCCTACCTCCAGTACACCTCCGGCAGCACCCGTTTTCCCCGTGGCGTTATCATCACTCACCGCGAAGTGATGGCTAATCTACGCGCCATAAGCCACGATGGCATTAAATTACGTCCGGGCGATCGCTGTGTCTCCTGGCTGCCTTTCTACCATGATATGGGGCTGGTCGGTTTTCTCCTGACGCCTGTTGCCACGCAGCTTTCGGTGGATTATTTGCGCACCCAGGATTTCGCCATGCGCCCACTGCAATGGCTTAAATTGATCAGTAAAAATCGTGGCACTGTTTCCGTTGCGCCGCCGTTTGGCTATGAATTGTGCCAGCGCCGCGTGAATGAAAAAGATCTCGCTGAACTGGACCTTTCCTGCTGGCGCGTCGCTGGTATTGGTGCAGAACCCATCTCAGCAGAACAGCTCCATCAGTTCGCTGAATGTTTCCGTCAGGTTAACTTTGACGATAAAACCTTTATGCCCTGCTACGGACTGGCAGAGAACGCGCTGGCCGTCAGCTTCTCCGATGAAGCCTCCGGGGTTGTGGTTAACGAAGTGGATCGCGACATCCTTGAATATCAGGGTAAAGCCGTCGCACCGGGTGCTGAGACACGCGCCGTATCGACTTTCGTCAACTGCGGTAAAACGTTGCCGGAACATGGCATTGAAATTCGTAATGAAGCGGGTCTGCCAGTAGCCGAACGCGTAGTGGGCCATATTTGTATTTCTGGTCCTAGCCTGATGAGCGGCTATTTTGGCGACCAGACTTCGCAGGACGATATCGCGGCGACGGGTTGGTTAGATACCGGCGACCTCGGTTATCTGCTGGACGGTTACCTTTATGTCACTGGGCGTATTAAAGATCTGATTATTATTCGTGGCCGCAATATCTGGCCGCAAGATATTGAATACATTGCGGAACAGGAACCAGAAATTCATTCTGGCGATGCCATTGCTTTTGTTACTGCCCAGGAAAAAATCATTTTGCAGATCCAGTGCCGGATCAGCGACGAAAATCGTCGCGCCCAGCTAATCCACTCTCTGGCGGCGCGGATACAAAGCGAATTTGGCGTTTCGGCGGCTATCGACTTGTTACCACCACACAGTATTCCGCGCACATCTTCCGGTAAACCTGCCCGCGCAGAAGCGAAAAAACGTTATCAGAAAGCCTATGCCGCCAATCTTCATGTGCAGGAATCCCTCGCAGGTTTTGCGCAATGAATCAAACGGTCGCGGTGACGGGCGCTACCGGGTTTATCGGTAAATATATTATCGATAATCTGCTCGCCCGCGGCTTTCACGTCCGCGCATTGACGCGTACTTCCCGTGCTGACCATAACGATAACGTTACCTGGGTGCGCGGTTCGCTGGAAGATACGCATTCACTTAGCGAGCTGGTTGCTGGTGCCGGTGCTGTGGTCCATTGCGCCGGGCAAGTACGCGGACACAAAGAGGATATCTTTACTCGCTGTAACGTTGACGGCAGTCTGCGCCTGATGCAGGCGGCAAAAGAGAGCGGCTTTTGCCAACGTTTTCTTTTTATCTCTTCGCTGGCGGCGCGCCATCCCGAACTCTCCTGGTACGCGAAATCCAAACACCTCGCCGAACAACGACTGGCAGCAATGGCGGACGAAATTACGCTGGGCATTTTTCGCCCAACAGCAGTCTATGGCCCCGGCGATAAAGAGTTAAAACCACTGTTTGACTGGATGCTGCGTGGCCTGCTGCCACGGCTGGGCGCACCAGATACACAGCTCTCTTTCCTGCACGTCACCGATTTCGCGCAAGCCGTGGGTCAGTGGTTAAGCGCCGATTCCGTACAGACGCAAACGTATGAATTATGTGATGGTGTCGCCGGTGGCTATGACTGGCAGCGCGTGCAACAACTGGCCGCCGCCGCCCGTCAAGGAGCTGTACGGATGGTCGGCATTCCTCTGCCGTTGCTCACCTGCCTTGCAGATGTCAGTACCGCGTTGAGTCGCCTGGCAGGTAAAGAACCTATGCTGACCCGCTCAAAATTGGGTGAATTAACTCATGTTGACTGGTCGGCAAGTAATAACCGTATTTCTGAAGATATTAATTGGTTTCCCGGGATTAGCCTGGAACACGCATTACGCAACGGGCTATTTTGATTGTCTTGTTTAAAGGTGTGTTAACGTTTCTATGGTAAATCGTGAAATAGTAATGGATTACATCCTTTCCTGTTTACAGGATTTGGTCGAAAACGGTGTGGAAATTAAGCCTGACAGCGATCTCGTCAACGATCTCGGCCTGGAGTCGATCAAAGTGATGGATCTCTTAATGATGCTTGAAGACAGATTTGATATTTCCATTCCTATTAATATTCTGCTGGATGTCAAAACCCCTGTGCAATTAATGGAAACACTACTTCCATGGCTGGAGAATAAATAATGGGGCTATACGATAAATATGCGCGTCTTGCGGGCGAGCGACTGCAATTTAGCGATAACGGGTTAACGCCGTTTGGCACCTGTATTGATGAAGTGTATTCCGCCACCGAAGGGCGTATCGGCAATAAAAAAGTGATTCTGGCCGGGACCAATAATTATCTCGGTTTAACTTTTAATCATGATGCCATCGCCGATGGTCAAGCAGCGTTAGCGACGCAAGGCACCGGCACCACCGGTTCACGTATGGCTAATGGCAGTTATGCGCCGCATCTGGCGTTAGAGAAAGAGATTGCCGAGTTTTTCAATCGTCCTACCGCTATCGTTTTTTCAACCGGTTATACCGCTAATTTGGGCGTCATCAGCGCACTCGCCGACCATAACGCCGTGGTGTTGTTGGATGCCGACAGCCACGCCAGTATTTATGACGCCTGTTCTCTCGGCGGCGCGGAAATTATTCGTTTCCGCCATAATGACGCCAACGATCTGGAGCGTCGCATGGTTCGCCTCGGTGAACGGGCAAAAGAGGCGATTATCATCGTTGAAGGCATCTACAGTATGCTCGGTGACGTTGCGCCGCTGGCGGAAATTGTTGATATCAAACGTCGTCTCGGCGGATATTTAATTGTCGATGAAGCGCATTCGTTCGGCGTGTTAGGCGCAACGGGGCGCGGACTGGCTGAAGCTGTCGGCGTTGAAGATGATGTGGATATTATCGTTGGCACCTTCAGTAAAAGCCTGGCCTCGATTGGTGGTTTTGCCGTGGGTTCGGAAGCGATGGAAGTGCTGCGCTACGGCAGCCGTCCGTATATTTTTACCGCCTCTCCTTCTCCTTCCTGCATTGCAACCGTGCGCTCGTCGTTAAGAACCATTGCCACTCAACCAGAGCTGCGGCAAAAGCTGATGGATAACGCCAACCATCTGTATGACGGTCTGCAAAAACTGGGTTACGAGTTAAGCTCACATATTAGCCCAGTAGTGCCAGTAATAATCAGTTCGAAAGAGGAAGGTTTACGCATCTGGCGTGAGCTTATTTCGCTGGGCGTGTATGTGAATCTTATCCTGCCACCTGCCGCGCCGGCGGGCATGACGCTGCTGCGCTGTAGCGTTAATGCTGCCCACAGTCGCGAGCAAATTGATGCCATCATTCAGGCGTTCGCTACTCTGAAGCAGTAACGTGAGCCCGCCGTGGTGTTGCGCCACGGCGGGTTTAATGTTGACTGTCATACCAATACACCAGGCTCAACGCCACCAGTACAAACGCTATCGGTAAACCGAGCGCGGTAACGGGTGCGCTCAACGCAAATAGCAATCCCAGATTGACCATGATTTGGTAGCTGATCCAGGTGAGTAAGCCAACGATGACGCCTACAGCGAGACGGCTACCCATCCCTGGCGAGCGCGGGGCGCTAAAGGTAAACGGTACAGCCAGCAAAATCATCGCCAGGGTTAAGATCGGTTGCCCCAGTTTTTCCCACAGTGCAAGGCGGTATTCGCTGCTGGGTTGCCCGGTTTCCTGCAAATAATGGATGTAATGATTAAGCTGACGGACAGAAAAAGTATTCCCCGGCATCGATAACTCTTCAAGATTCATACTGGTGAAGGCCGATTGCCAGGCAAGATTATCTAATGTTTCCAGCGTTTCTTTGCCATTCAGCCATTTTTTATGATTCACACCATGCAAGATCCACGTTTTGTCGTCTTCAATGGTGGCGCTGCGTGCATAAATGTAGGATTCGAGCGAGAGATTGTCGCGGTAATGAAATATCTCCACGCCCACCGGCTGGCCCTGCTCGTTTAGCGATTTCACCGTCACAAATTCATTACCGCGCCTGGCCCACAGCATATTGCCAGTAATGTCATTGTCCTCCCCCAACGCGGTGGCGGTCGATTTGATTTGCAACGCCTGTTGCTGCAATGGCGACGCCACCCACTCATCTATCGCGCCTAACGAAACAGTCCACAATATCCCGGCGACCAGCGCCACCAGTGCAATACGGAAGATAGAAAACCCCGTGCTGCGAATGGCGGTAAGCTCACTGTTTTTCGATAACTGCCCCAGGCCAACAATACCACCCAATAACGCGATAAACGGCGAAAGTTCGACCAGTGTGCGCGGTAAGGTCATTAGCACTACCAGCACTGCCTGAGTCCAGCGATAACCGCCCGGACTGACATCATCCAGTTCGTTAATCAGGTTGAAGGTGGTAAAAAGCGGCAGCAATAGCCCTGCGGCGGCGGCAAAACCGAGAAAGAGGTAACGGATTAAATAGCGACTGAAAACATTCATCGGGAAAATTTCTGCAGCAAGGAGAAGTCGCGTGCAACCAGCATCAGCAGGCCCATTAGCATGAGTGCGGGCACTAACCACAAACCAGGAATGAGGGGAATAGCGCCGTTAGCCACCAGCGTACGACAGACGTCGCCGCCATAAAAAATGGCAACAAACAGCAACGTCAGTGGCAGTAACGTTGAAAATCGCCCTTGCCGCGGTTTTACCCGACTTAAAGAGATAGCCAGCAGAGCCATTAACAACGCTGTCAGGCCACGGCTTTGTCGCCATTGCAGTTCGGCATGATCGGCAGGAAATACAGAGCGCGCCAGTTCCGCGACCGATTTCGCTTTGCGTTTGACGTTGGCACTTTGATCCAGTGGATTGAGATGTAATTGCAGATTACGGTAGATCTGTTCGTTGTCGTCACTGCCCTGATGATCGAGTATATAAGCCGTGCCGGTATGCAACATAACGGTTGGCTTCTCCGGAGAGGGGTCAACAACATCAAGCGAACGGGCGCGGAAAACGCGGGTTCGGTTGGCGGTAGAGGTGTAAATCAGCGCGTCAGTCAGGCGATTATTGTCTTGATCAACCGTCTGCGAAAGGATCATTCGTCCGTTATCGTTAGTGTTAAATTTCTTTGCCCGCAACTGGCGAACATCCAGCTCCGACTGCGACTGTTGTTCCAGTTGATAAATCTGCGCATAAGCCCAGGGCCGACCATACATCGACAACAGCGTGACAAAAATGCTTAATGGAATTGCCAGATACAGAACGGCTTTATACAAACGTGCGGGACTGGCGCCCGCCGCAGAGATAGCGGTAATTTCTGAGTCGGTATACATCTGCCCAAGTGTCACACCAACCGACACATACAGGCCCACTGGGAGTAACATTTCAAGCGCTATCAGCACTTTGTAGAAAACAACATTAAGTACTACATCAAGCGCTAAAGTCCCATTGGCTGCTTCGGTCAGGTAACGCTGTGCAGAGTAACTGGCGAAGATAAAGATCAAAAAACCAACGATAATCAGCACCAGACGGCGTGTACCACGCATGATGTAGTGTTCAACCAGCTTCATCTCACTAACGCCCTCAATCCTTTGAGTTTTTTATTCATTGATCAGCTTCTGCGCCAACGCAATGACCTGATCAACCTCTTCTGGCGTCAGGCTGCCGTCCTTCGCCCACTGAATTTGCCCGTATTTATTCAGCACCAGAATGGTTGAACTCTGTTCCGGCAGTTGCCAGGCAACGCGCCCCAGACCGCTGCCGTCGATTACGAATTGCGCCCACGGATAACGACGTTTATTTTTTTCAATTTTACCTGTCACAAAATAGCCGGTGCCAAAGATGGCATCATCGGTGTTCACAATGGTGGTGGGCTGAAAACGATCCTGAGGAAAGTTTGCTGTTTCTACTGCTTTGATTAACAGAGAGTTCTTCTTCTTCGCTGACTTTCGCCCAGCGATATACTGAATAATGCGGACTTTTCCTTTCAGTTGCGTGCTGTTCCACTTTTGATAGTAAATTTCGTCATTTTTGAGCAGTAATTCGCCACCGTCCTGAATATAAACAGGTGTGACCGGTTTTCCGATGACGAAATTGTGCGCAGTAGCGCAGAACGAGAAGAGTGAAAATATCAGCGCAGTAATCAGACGAGAGGGCATCATTACTCCGGTTATAGCGGAAAACGCGAAATCAGCAGTTCTAAGCGCTGACGAATATCGCTGTCGAGTGCCACTGGCGCATCATACGATTGGCGATTGTCCAAATCATCCGCCACCATGTCGTCGTGCTTATCCCCCATCAGGCCATTAATGGCCGCCAGGAAGCGGGAAATCTGCAACGCCTCTGTATTTTCGGGATCAAGCGATCTTAGAGTGTCGTAATAAGAAACCTGCTGACTGATGATTTTTCGCACATCATGAAATTCCCTGCCGGTTAGCTGCGGCCTGGCAATAATTTCTTTCAGGATGCGCATTTGCTTCTGCCGATAAGCGATAAAACCATTAACGCTTTCTAGCTGGCTATGGCGTAATGAATAGTTCACCAGCCACCAGACAGGAGAGCTTAAATAAATACGTAACAGGTTGCCGTAATACGACACAATATTTTTCTTACCGTTACGAAAACCATCCTGAAAACGCCCCAGAAAAACGGTCGTTTTGCCAAATAAAAAACCAGCCTGATGCTTCTTTAAATACAGCCGTTGCGCAAAACGCAGATGCTTGTAGCGCGCTCGCATGTATTTATACTGTTTGCGTTCTTCGTCGGTAAGAGAGTCACCTTTAGCCTGCTTCAGGGTCAGGTGGAGTAACGCCTTGCGATTGACTCCGTCCAACCAGAATCTCAGGCATAATGCATAATTATCATGAATAATTTCCGATGAACAACGCAGTGCGATCGTTGGTGGTAAGCTAACTTGAGCGTCAACAACATCATCTTCTTCGACCGCGATAAATAAACGCTCACTGACCTCAAGTGGAAAATATTTTTTCATCATTGGGATTTTTCTCCCACTGCGTTATAGGCCAATAAATGGCGTTGAAAGAACGCCTTCAATGTCGGAATTAACGAGAGCACCACATCAAGACATTGCCCACCGAAGTAAGCAAATGCTGCCCCCAGCACGCCAAACAGATGGCAGAACATGAACAGCAATACGATGTAGCCGATTGAGGCGATGGTTTGCGCCACGAGAAAAGCACGCTGTTTCCCTGCCATTAGCAATAATGACTCCTGTGGGAAGCCCAGCATCGAAATAACAATGGCTCCGAGCATCACCTGGATCAGGTCATACGCTTCGAGATACTTAACACCAAACACCAGTGAAATAAGTGGCTTGCCAACGATTAACACGGCCAGCGCCACCAGAATGCCAATCCCACCTGCCAGCAATCCAGACTTCACGCCCAGGAGCCACGGTCTGGTAGTTCGTGGATCTAAGCGCATGACTTCAGGGTAAAAACTCTTACCCAACAAACTGGCGGGCGTCCCGGCGGCATCGAAGAATGTCATGGCGATTTTAAATAACCCGGCAGCAGCTGGCCCTAATACGATCCCCACCAGCACCGTGCTACATGAATTACGCGCCGACCAAATGGAATGGGCAATGTTGGTTGACCAGACAAAACTCCATGCGCCTTTGATGTGTCGGGCAGACTCAAACAGATTCAATTTGAACGCGTTATGGATATTTCTGCGGCGTAATTCGCGCGCGGCAAACCACCAGTACATAGTGCCGCCAACCAGATTCGATGCGTACCAGGCGATAACAAATCCGGCAAAGCCAAAGTTAAAATACCAGGCGATTACGCTGCCCGCTGCGCGCAGAAAAGGTTTCGTCGCCTGCTGTACAGCAATCAAATCGAAGCGATCTACCGCACGCAGAATGCCGGTCGGCGTGGAGGAAGCCATTGAAGGAATGAGCGTGCAATACAGCGCCGCCAGCCAAAAGCTTTGGTCATCCAGACCTAATGAATGGGAAAGGAATGGCAGTAAGGCAATGCCGCCGACAATCGCCACCGCGCCGCTGACGATATCCAGCGAGAAGGAAAATGAGACAACATTACGGAATTGCTGGGGATTATTGTTGGTTAATGCTGGCGTTCCGTACTGCACCACCAACTGCCATGTCTGAAACTTAATAAAATCACTAATCGACTTGGCATAAGACTGTATGACGACAAGTACACCAAACATCGCTGGCGTCATTCCTTTACCGGCGCACGAAAGCGCCAGTAAGCCCAGCAAGGCACTCACGACATTGCTGGAGCCTAACCAGGCGCTGTTACGAATAATGGTGCGAAAGGCTCCATCTGCAAACCAATGTTTGATGTTAAAACCTGCCAATTCAGCCTGACCTTATCGTTGAAAAATGAAAAATATCCCGTCTGCCTTAAGTCAAGCTTCGGCGGTCAGAAACGATGGCAACCAGAGAAACCGCTTTCTGTGCCTGTTCCAGCACTTCGCTGTAGGGCGCTCTGGAATCAATCTCTAAAATTTTTGTGCCGTTATAGCCAATCTTCGACATGACGCCGATTTTGTCCTGCAACTCGGCATAGTCATGGTCAGGCTTGCGGGAAATGGCAGTATCAATATCAATCCCCAAACGAATGATTAATTCAGGACGGTACTGCGCCATTTGTTGGTATAACTGTCGCTCGCGCTGCGCCAGAAATTGGTTGATTTTCCCGGTCGCGCGCTCGACGCCAATCCCCGGCCCGTCATAATAAAAACCGGAAATTTCCGCCTGCGGAAAGCGATCGCTGACCACCAGAACGCCGCTTTGCGCCAGTCGCTGGACCTTGCGCAGATTCGCCATTCTTCGCAGCGAGAAGCAGTACATAATCACCGCCGCCCAGAGCGCCGGAGAGCGAGTTTTCATGCTTTGGGTTTTCGAGGATTTTGCCGCCAGTCGCCGCTCCAGCCAGACACCAACCAACGGTAATCGTTTGATTTTGTCACCGTCTTCGCCGGACAGTAGCCCCAGATAGCGCCGCTCGGTTTGCCAGTGCTGTTGCAATGATTTCACCAGATCGGTGGTCAGCGTAGATTTACCGGTGCCATCGCACCCGACCACCGCAATTAGCCCCGGAATGTAGCTGGGCTGCGGCGCGGTAGTGCTGTTAACAGCTTGCGTTTGTAGTGCATCCATTCTTTAAATCATCCCCTATCCATTTTGGTGATCAGGAAAGTGCGGCGTGAATTGCACGTAGTGACGCTTGCAGGATTTCATCGGCTGGTTGCCGACCATCCAGTTCAAGGATCCTGGCGCCGTTGAAAGTCAGTTGCGGCGTAACGGCGATTTTTTCCTGTAACGCTGCCAGTTGATGGTCAGGTTTACGCGAAAACGCGGTTTGTTCATCAATGCCAAGACGAATCAACAATACGGGCAAATAAGACGCCATCCATTGGTACAGCTTCAGCTCGCGCTGCCTTAACATTTTTACCCAGCCATTACCGCCTTTAGTTTTAGCCAGTTGTGGACCATCAAAACGAAAGCCAGGGACTTCAACCTGCGGGTAGCGGTCGGTAATCAACAAAAAGCCATGCTGGCTTTTTCTCAACATTTTTCGAAACTTGTACGCCCGCCAGCAGGAAAGCAAATAGATAACCAGCGCGGTAATATTGCCTGGCGGTGTTGAGGGCTTTTCATGTACATGAGCTGCCTTACCCCGCAGATAACGCCCAAAAGGGGCGCCAATTATAGGGAACTGTGAAATCCATTCGCCAATTCGTCCGGAAGACTGCCCAAGATAAATTTGTTCTGTTGGCATTATTGCTGCCAGTTCATTCACCAGGCTTGCCGTGAGGGTCGATTTACCTGAACCATCACATCCCACAATGGCAATAACACGCACTGGCATGGAATTAATTATTGACATATTACGTTGATTCACGAAAAACCCGGCAGCAAATAATGTATTGAATATTACGTGGTCCGTGCTCAGAATATCCGTTCAACCTTATTGTGACAATGGTTAATTGTGACATTGACCTGAATTACGCTTTCATTAAAACATATTAACCAGATAAATATTTGGGATGGATATTTAAATTTAAAGATATATTCATGCAGTCTATAACACCTCCATTAATAGCCGTTATTGGTAGTGATGGTTCAGGCAAGTCAACAGTTTGTGAACATCTCATTACCGTTGTCGAAAAATATGGTGCCGCAGAAAGAGTTCATTTAGGAAAGCAAGCCGGAAATGTCGGTCGTGCAGTGGTAAAACTGCCCTTAATGGGAAAATCGCTTAATAAATCAATTGAACGCAATAAAGTGAAAACAGCGAAAAAATTGCCTGGGCCAGTTCCGGCGCTGGTAATTACAGCGTTTGTCGCCCGCCGCTTACTGCGCTTTCGTCATATGCTTGCCTGTCGTCGTCGCGGGTTAATTGTTTTAACCGACCGTTATCCACAGAACCAGATTCCTGGCGCTTACGATGGTACGGTGTTCCCGCCTAACATTGAAGGTGGTCGTTTTGTGTCATGGCTGGCAAGTCAGGAACGTAAAGCATTTCACTGGATGGCGAGCCATAAGCCTGATCTGGTCATCAAACTCAATGTCTCCCTGGACGTGGCCTGCGCGCGTAAGCCTGACCACAAACGAGAATCTCTGGCGAAGAAAATTGCCATAACGCCAAAGTTAACCTTTGGAGGCGCGCAACTGGTTGATATCGATGCCAATCAACCGCTGGAACAAGTGCTGGTTGATGCGGAAAAAGCGATAATGGATTTTATGACAGCGCGAGGTTATCACTAGTCAAAAGTGATAATGCCCGATCGCAGGACCGGGCATTAACAGGAAGGTTAGATAAGCTGCAATGCAATCCAGTACAGACTACCAGACAGAAAAATTGCCGCCGGTAAGGTAAACACCCACGCCATCAGGATACTGGTTACCGTTTTACGCTGTAACCCACCGCCATCTACCACCATCGTCCCCGCCACCGCAGAAGAGAGTACGTGAGTTGTGGAAACAGGCATCCCAATATAACTGGCAAGACCGATAGATACCGCCGCCGTCATCTGCGCCGCCATCCCTTGCGCATAAGTCATGCCGCGCTTACCAATTTTCTCACCGATGGTCATCGCTACACGGCGCCAGCCAATCATGGTGCCAATACCGAGTGCTAAAGCCACCGCCATGATTATCCACACTGGAGCATATTCAATGGTGCTTAACATATCGCTGCGCAGTTTTTTCAGCAGGCTCTGGTCTTCTTTGCTAACGCCTGGCAGTTTCGCCAGCTTCGCAGAGGTATCAGAGATACAAAGCATAATACGGCGCAGCTGACTGCGTTGACTTACGTTTAACGGCTCGTAGCTTTCCATATTGCCCGGCAGCATCGTTTTAACGCGCGCAATCGCATCAAAGGTATTTGCCGGATGACAATGGAACTCCGTCACTTGCGTGCCATCAGTCGATGCCGCAGGCAATGGAGGTTCCATTGCAATTAACTTCTGCGGCAGTTCAGGATGCTGTTGCAGATAGTGTTCAAAGTTGGTGACGGCATCGCGAGTACGGGTAATTTCATAGCCAGACGCATTCATATTGACGACGAAACCAGCGGGCGCTATCCCCACCAGCACCAGCATCACCAGGCCGATCCCTTTCTGCCCGTCGTTCGCACCGTGCGAAAACGCCACGCCCGCAGCGGAAACAATGAGGGCAATACGTGTCCAGAATGGCGGCTTACGTTTGCCTTTTTTCTTTTTGCGATCTTCAGGAATTCGGTGAATACGGTCACGCTTTTTCGTCCCGCTCCAGAAACGGCGCAGCAGGAAAATCAGCCCCCCCGCAATGACCAGGCCGACGATGGGGGAGACAATTAACGAGGAGAAAATCTTGGTCACTTCACGCAGGTTTAACGCATCCATCACCGATGAGCCGGTTAACAGCGCGTTGGTTAAACCGATGCCGATAATCGCACCAATCAAGGTGTGCGAACTGGAGGCCGGTAAACCAAAGAACCACGTTCCCAGGTTCCAGATAATCGCCGCCAGCAGCATGGAAAAGACCATCGCCAGACCGTGGGTTGACCCCATATTCAATAGCAAATCGGTTGGCAACATATGGACGATGGCATAAGCGACACTAAGTCCGCCCAATAACACGCCAAAAAAGTTAAAAAATGCCGCCATCACCACGGCAAGTTGTGGCTGCATGGCACGAGTATAAATAACGGTTGCCACCGCATTCGCCGTGTCATGAAAACCATTGATTGCTTCGTAGAACAACACAAATGCCAGAGCAAGTAATAACAAAAGCCCTGTGTATATATCAAGGCCAACAAATAAATTTAGCATATATTAGATTACGCCATTTTGAATTTACGAACGGACGCATTATCAGTGACTTTAACGGCGTGGGCAAAGTGAAATATCATTTTTTAACGATAAAAAGAGTGTTATTTCTTTAGTATCAGATAATAAGTTGCCATTCAAAATTTTAAGAAATAATTAATGGCGAATCATTTCAATCATTAATACATTCATGTTGTGAATTTATTAACTTAATGCATTTCAATATTCAATATTTTGAGCATTCCATGAACGATTTTCCGTGCTGATTATTTTTGATAATCAGCACGGGTTTGCGAAAAAGTCTATTACTCTTTCAGCACAATTAGCGGTTCAATATCACTCTCTTTTTTGATGACCAGAGATTCATCGCCGCGCAAACACGTCCCGCCGTAGTTGCCGCCCACGGTGAAGGTACATACCTGAATGTATTTACCGTCCACTTTTGGCAGGCACCACAGTTGCTGGTAGATATTTTTCTGCTCGGCAAATTTACCGCTGGTTTGGTCGAGCACCTCTTCATGATGGCTGACCAGGTCGATATTGCTACCACAGCGACCGGCAATCGGTTTCACGGCGTAACCGGTTTTCACCAGTTCATCATTAACAGTGAAATCGGTATCCAGCAGATAACGATGATGCGGGAACAGCGACCAGAGAATTGGCAGAATCGCTTTGTTGCCAGGGATCACCGTCCATAGCGGTTCAAAGACCAGCACTTCCGGGCGTAGCAGAACGTCGATAAGACGCACTTCATTTTGCGGATGACCAGTGCGAATCGGTACTGCGGCAAACTCACGGTCGCTGACTTCGCGAATCTGATCAAACGCCGTTTCCCACGCCCAGGTCTTCCACACGCAGTTAACCAGTCGCCCTTCCCCATCAATCAGTTGTCCGGCAGCATCCCAGCCCAGTTCATCTAGCCCACGCAAGATACGCGTTTCAAAGCCCGCCTGTCGCAGCGCCTGCTCCATAAACTGAGCGTGATAGTTCTCCTCAATATCTTTGTCCTGCATGATATGGACAAACGGACGCGCACGACTGTGTTTCCACGCGCCAGCCAGTTCGTTAATCAGCCCTTCCGCCGGATTGAAGCCATTGCCTTTATAGCCCTGCTCCGCCCAGCGTTCGAGGATCAAGCCCGCTTCAGTATGACAAGAGGCTGAATCGGCGTTGTATTCATAGACCTTCAGGCCACGTTCATCCATACAGAAATCCATACGACCGGTGATCATATGGTGGCGACGACGCTGCCAGGAGAGGCGCAAACGCGGCCAGAGGATTTTCGGAATGTCGAACAACGCCAGCAGGTTGTCATCTTTCAGCACTTTATCGGTGGCGTGAAGATACATCAGGTGCAGCTCGTTGGTGGCTTTAACCAGTTCCTGTTCGGCGCTCTCCGTAATGGTGTAGTAATGATACGGATCCTGATTAATCACCTGACCGTTGGCCTGCACATAGGCGTTTTGTAGCGGATCTTTTTCATCCAGCCATTTACCGTCAAACTGGCCTTTGTTTTCCAGTCGCGCTCCGCTGATCTTCAACAAATCGCCTGCAATTTCCGGCTGTGGCAAGCTGTATTCAGTATCTTCCGTCTGGATCATCCAGCCCAGAATAGTGGTGTCATCGAAGGTGTCTTTGAGGGTATAGCAGCCGTTTTCTACCACCATCTCCAGCTCGCGCGTCCACTGTTGCCCTTGCGGCAACGGGGAATGAATCACGTTCTGTTCCGCAATACGGACTTTGTTGCCATGCAATTGGGTAATGATGGCGACATGGCCGGTGTCTTTAAATTCACCGCCTTTATCCCAGATAAGAAGCGCGCCCGCGACCGGCGCACGCGGCGAACCGTTAGGAAATGCCTGCAATGGCAGAATGTTGTCATTAACCACTTCACGCAAGAAGCGCAGCGAGAAAATCTCCCACGCCATGCCCACGTCAGTGAAGACCACACCGTAGTTCAGAAAGAGAAAACGGCGAGCAAACTCAACGCATTGCCATTTGTGGCCCATATATTCATCGTCGATATAGCTACGGAATACGGCGTCATCTTCGTATTCCTGCGGATCGAGAGAACTGTAATCTGAAGAGTAGATTGCTACACCACCGGGGGCGTAGCCCAATAACGTCCCGAACGGGGCATCCTGGCTGGTCGTTCCTTTGCTCATCACTTTACCTTTAACAATACAACCTAAGCAGTTGGCGTAATTGTTGTGCTCTGATTACCTGCTCAGCGACATTAACCGGACAGAGGTTAGACTTATCATACACCTCAACGCAGCGGCTGGCGCAAAGGGTTAAAAAATTCACATTCTGTACAGCAAGTGACCTGCTACACTGCTTCAACACTACCACTCAGAAGGCAACTCACTATGGCAGACAATACTTATCAGCCCGCGAAAGTCTGGACGTGGGATAAATCCGCTGGCGGCGCGTTCGCCAATATCAATCGCCCGGTTTCTGGTCCTACACATGAAAAAACGCTGCCCGTTGGCAAGCACCCATTGCAACTCTATTCGCTGGGAACGCCGAACGGTCAGAAAGTAACGATTATGCTTGAGGAGCTGCTGGCGCTGGGCGTCACCGGCGCAGAGTACGACGCGTGGCTGATTCGCATTGGCGATGGCGATCAATTCTCCAGCGGTTTTGTCGAAGTGAACCCGAACTCGAAAATTCCCGCTCTGCGCGATCATACGCATAACCCGCCGATCCGCGTGTTTGAGTCAGGATCGATTCTGCTTTATCTGGCCGAGAAATTTGGCTACTTCCTGCCGCAGGATCTGGCGAAGCGAACTGAAACGATGAACTGGTTGTTCTGGTTACAGGGCGCTGCGCCGTTCCTCGGCGGTGGTTTTGGTCACTTTTATCATTACGCGCCGGTGAAAATTGAGTACGCCATTAACCGCTTTACCATGGAAGCCAAGCGCCTGCTCGACGTGCTGGATAAGCAACTGGCGCAGCACAAGTTTGTTGCGGGCGATGAGTACACCATTGCGGATATGGCGATCTGGCCGTGGTTTGGCAACGTGGTGTTAGGCGGCGTGTATGATGCCGCAGAGTTTCTTGATGCGGGCAGTTATAAGCACGTGCAACGCTGGGCGAAAGAAGTGGGCGAACGTCCGGCAGTGAAACGTGGGCGTATTGTTAACCGCACCAACGGACCGCTGAACGAGCAGTTGCATGAACGCCATGACGCCAGTGATTTCGAGACAAATACGGAAGATAAGCGCCTGGGGTAATGGTTACCGTTCGTCGCAGCAAGCCATCCAGACCAATGTAGGCCGGATAAGGCGTTCACGCCGCATCCGGCAATCAGGCACAATGCCTGATGCGACGCTCGCGCGTCTTATCAGGCCTACGAAAGCATCCGGCTTTAATCATCACGCGCTGGTAATGTCGTAATCCATTTGGCGCAGCGCGTCTAATGTGGCTTTGGCTTCATCTTCGTCGATGATGCTCATGGCAAATCCGACGTGCACCAGTACCCACTGGCCCAGCAGATCGGCAGGGTTACCTTCGCAAATCAGGGCGATATTCACGTCACGCTTGATACCACATACTTCAACCTGCGCAAGCTGGTGAATATCTTCACCGACAGCCAGCACCTGGCCTGGAACGCCAATACACATTGTTAACTCCGGTTATTCAACTTCAATACTTTTGACGATCAGCGAATCGCCGGTATCGACACGCAACCGCTCGCCGTGACAGAGCGGACACTGCGCATCGTGCTGATGAATCTCCACCACCTGGCTGCAATCCCAACACCAGGCCTGGGCGGGTTTATAGACGATATGTAAATCGCACCCTTGCGCCACCGTTCCCTGGCAGACAATTTCAAAACTAAAACGGACGGCGCTCTCCTCAACGCAGGAGAGCGCACCAATTTCCAGCCACACGGCGGTGACGCGCTTAACATCGTGCTGCTCCGCCTGCCGTTGGATAATTTCAACGGCGCTCTGGCAAAGCGACAACTCATGCATTTTCGCCACTCCTGCGACCAAACAGCAGGGCGCGACGCCCTGCATGTGGTACATCCGGATTAGTGACTGGCAGCGAAAGGATCATTCGCGCGCAGTCATCCGTCAGGCGTTGGCCCTCTTCAATCGACATGCTGTGCGAAAGCGGCGACATCAGCGAGCAGGAGAGGTATTGCGACACACCGTCCAGTTCGCCAACGGTAAAGGTCATAGTGCCATACGGCAGTTGCAGACCGATTTTTTCACTCACTTTGCGCAGCGGCCAAAGTTGATCCGGGCCGGGGAAGATAACTGCACTCAGCATCCACGGGGTGATCACACACCCCGTCCACTGACTTTCGAACAGCGTAAAATCGGAAACATACACCGGCATTGAAGGATGCAGAAAAGAGAGATCGTGCATCGAACGCCGGGCAATTTCTTCAAACGCTGCCTGTACTTGCGCCTTCGGGGAGGTCTGGAAACCTGCTATCTCTTCAGTCATGAATCGCCTCCCGTGGGATAGCTTCCACGCCAGATTCACGCAGCGCAGCCAGAACCTGCTCAAGCGCAGGTTCAATCATCGCTTCGACCGTCGGCGTCAAGCCGATGTGCGGCTCCAGTGATTCCGGAATTACGCCGACCAGGGTCAGCTTTTTCGGAAACTCGCCGGTGAAGCGCAGGGCCGACAAGACGTCGGCCAGGCCAAGCTGATGCGGAGAGATTTTGTTGGTAAACAACGCCGGAACTTCTTCATCCCGCAGGATCATCATCGTTCCCGGTGCGCTCTTCTTCGATACAATGGCATCCGCAATAATCAGATGATCGCGATTTGCCATGTCGCCAAGCAGCTCCATTCCCGCCGTGCCGCCATCGAGGATCTCAACATAATCCGGCAGAATGTATCGTTGCTCTAACGCTTCGACAATCCGCACACCGATGGCTTCATCGGTCAGCAAAATATTGCCGACCCCTAAGACTAAAATACGCATTACAGAACCTTCACTGAAACCACTTCGTTGCCGTCAGCATCCACTACGTGTACCGCACAGGCCATGCACGGGTCGAAGGAGTGAATGGTACGCACCACTTCCAGCGGTTTATTCGGATCGGCAACCGGTGTACCCACCAGCGACTGCTCGTAAGGACCGACGTCATCATTGAAGTTACGCGGACCAGAGTTCCAGGTTGATGGAACAACTGCCTGGTAGTTGCTGATGATACCGTCTTTGATCACCATCCAGTGAGAGAGCATACCGCGCGGCGCTTCGAGGAAGCCAACGCCTTTAAACTCACCCGTTGCCGGAATGTTCGGCTTCACAAAGGTGGTGTGATCGCCTTTGCCGATATTGGTGATCAGTGCACTGTATTGGTTTTGCAGGATATCCTGCAATTCACAGCAGTGAACGGTACGACCAATAATACGGCCCAGCGTGGAGTGCAGCTGTGCCACTTCCAGCGTGTTGCCAGTCAGTTTCTGATAAATCGCAACGATTTCATTCAGTTTGTTCTGGGTAGATTCGCGACCTGCCGCCAGTTTCACCAGCATATTAGCCAGCGGACCCACTTCTACCGTTTTGCCGTAGAAAGTCGGCGATTTCACCCAGGAGTATTTACCGTCGTCAGACCAACCGTCGTAAGCCGGAATGGTGGTGCCTTCCCACGGTGCCTGTGGCGCTTCGTCCTTATACCAGGAGTGCTTCGCGCTTTCCTGAATTCCTTTGATCAGGTATTCATCGGAATGAGAAGTGATCGGACGATACGAGGACAGATCCGCATTCTCAATGTAGCCGCCCGGGAACAGGAAGCTGCCGTTTTTACTGTCGGTCGGGAATTCCGGCACGCTCAGGTAGTTCACCGCACCTTTACCGCGCGTCAGCCATTCCGGGTAGAACGCGGCGATAACTGCGGTATCAACCTTGTAAACCTGCTCAACAAAGTCGCTCAGCTTGTCGATGAAGGACTTGATGTACATCAGGCGCTCAAGGTTCAGCACGCCCAGACCGTCGAGGTTGATTGGGTTAGCGACCCCGCCTACCGCCAGGTTCTGAATGTGCGGCGTTTTACCGCCCAGCAGCGCCACGACGCGGTTAGCGTCACGCTGGCACTCCAACGCTTGCAGGTAGTGCGCTACCGCAATCAGGTTCACTTCCGGCGGCAGTTTCATCGCCGGGTGACCCCAGTAGCCATTGGCGAAAATACCCAACTGACCGCTGGCAACCAGATCTTTGATCTTGTTCTGAACTTTAGTGAACTCTTCCGGGCTGTTCAGATGCCAGGTCGAAACGCCTTTCAGCATTTCGGAGGCTTTGGTTGGATCAGCTTGCAGTGCAGAAGTGATGTCCACCCAGTCCAGCGCCGAAAGCTGATAGAAATGAACGATATGGTCATGCGTGGTGTGCGCAGCCAGAATGATGTTACGGATGTATTGCGCGTTAACCGGAACGTCGATATTCAGCGCACTTTCTGCCGCACGAACGGAAGACAGCGCGTGAGTGGTAGTACATACGCCACAGATACGTTGCACAATCATCCATGCATCGCGCGGATCGCGGTTTTTCACGATCTCTTCCATGCCGCGCCACATGGTACCGGAAGCCCATGCTTTCGAAACGACGCCATTTTCGATTTCGCAATCGATGCGTAAATGCCCTTCAATTCGGGTTACCGGATCAATAGTAATTCTCTGGCTCATGCTTTGCTCGCCTCATGACGATTATGATCGTTTTGTTTTAAAGGAGGAAGTATCGGCAGTAGACGAATGAGTACGATGTAAGCGCAAATCTCAATAGCCACAAAACCAATAGAAATCAACAGTTCTTCCCAGGTCGGGAAGTAGGCGTAACCGCCGCCCGGGTTGAATGCCACCAGCGAATAGGTCAGACGCCAGGTTGCACAACCTAACAGCGCGCTCAGTGCCGACAGGAACAGCATGCGGGAATCATTACGCAGCTTCGCCACACGCAGAACCACCAGCGGGAAGAGCATCAGCAGGACTTCAATCCAGAACATCACGGAGTAGAAGTCACCGGCAAACGCTAACGACAGCTTGTCGCGATAGATAAGCTCGCCAAAGCGCAGCACGATGAAAATCGCCAGCAACACACTGATGGTGTTGGTCAGCTTGACGAACAGGCTTTTTTCATCTGGACCATTGCCACGCAGACCCGCCTGCACCAGCGAACCTTCAAAGATGACAATCGAGAAGCCCATGATGAACGCCGTCAGCAGCGAGAACAGCGGCAACATTTCATAGCTCTGCCACAACGGATGCACTTTGTAGCCCGCCGAGATCATCAGCGACCCCATTGAAGACTGGTGCATAGTTGGCAGCAGCGCACCGAGCGCGATGATGAAGAACATCACCTTGTTCAGACGCTTGAGCGACACCTTCCAGCCCAGACGTTCAAACAATGCCGGAGCAAACTCCAGTGCCATCACGCCGATGTAGATGGTCATACAGACCGCCGTCTCGAACAGTACCGAGTTCACGTTGAAGTGACCCGGAATGTAGAAGTACGGCAGGTTCCAGTAGCGACCAACGTCGATGGTGATCGACAAGCCACCCAGTGAGTAACCGAACAGACTCGCCAACAGCGCCGGACGCACCAGCGGATGGTATTGCCCACGGTTAAAGACGTATACCGCCCACGCCAGCGCCCAGCCGCCACAGGCAAAGCCGGTGCCGATCAACAGGTCAAACGCGATCCACACGCCCCACGGGAAGCCGCCGTTCAGGTCAGAGACAGAGCCCAGACCGAACACCAGACGCTTCACAATCAGGAGCATACAGATGACGATTAACGGTCCAAAAATCATGACCGGTTTACTGATGATTTTGCCGCCCAGCGGTTGTGGATCATGACTCATGATCGTCTCCTCCGTCGTGATGGTCGTTTTTGGTGTTGCGACGAACCAGCACGGTTAAGCCCGCCAGCACGGCCAGTGGTAGCATCATGCCTTTATACAGGGTGTGTTGAATATTTTCTGAACGCGCGCCAGTTGAAAGATCGTCCAACTTCGGCAGGTCGAGATTTTCATAAGGAACACCCGTCAGTACCAGAACCTGAGTACCGCCGCCCTCTTTCTCGCCGTACAGATGCGGATAATATTTCGGCACCGTGTGCAGGTAAGTGTCGCCAGATTTCAGCGTCTGACGCGGATAGTGGTATTCGCTGCCAGGCTTCAGCGCCAGACGTTTTTTCGCCTCAGCCATCAGCTCTTCACGCGTACCAAAAATCACCGCCCCCGCCGGACACACTTCTACGCAACCTGGCAGACCGCCTTTATCGAGACGTTCCACACCTTTCTGGTTGCACAGCTCACATTTATGCAGCGCACCAAACGGGTTGTTGTAGTCGTACTTCGGCACGTTGTACGGACAGGCAACCATGCAGTAACGACAGCCGGTGCACACGTCTTTGTCGTAATGGACAATGCCGGTTTTCGGATCTTTTTTCAGTGCAGAAACCGGACACACGGAGACACAGTTCGGATCGACGCAGTGCATACACTGTTTCTTAATGTACGCGTAGCCGTTCTCCTCCTGGTCTTTGTTGACACCTGTGCCGCTGGTCCACACCTGAATGATGTTATTGGTATACGGCGACAGTTTGTCGTTGTTCGACCAGGTCTGTTCCCCTTGTGGGTTACGCTCAGGGAAGTTGATATCCTGACACTTGGTGACGCAAGCCTGACAGCCTACGCACAAAGTCGAGTCGTACAACATCCCCAGCGATCCCGGAATTGGCGGGCGGTTTTCAGCAGCCGCATGGCTGACAGATGGCAGTGCGCCCGTCAGCAATGCCCCGCAGGAGGCTGCTTTAATAAAATTACGTCTGTTCACGGTTATTCTCCCCGTGAGTCAGCGTTATCTTTCTTTTGCTGACGACCCAGTTCACGCACCGCCATCACGCTGACACCGGCAACCAGCCCAACCACACCGCCGAGCAAACCGATAGCGCCCGCAGAGACGTTGCCGCCTTCTTTAGCGTTGACATCCGGTTTCTGTGAACGCGGAGTCTGGTTTTCGACGTTGGCAAGCTGATGGATGCCTTTATGGAAGCCGATACCTTCTTCGTTACAGCCATAGCATGGGTGACCAATTGCCACCGGCCACACGCCGCCCACGTCGCAGAATTGCAGCGTTGAGCAGTTGCCGTAAGTTTCTGGCCCTTTACAGCCGAGGTGGTACAGGCACCAGCCTTCACGGTGGCCTTCATCACCGAACTCTTTGGCAAAACGACCAGCATCGAAGTGCGGGCGGCGTTCGCAGTGTTCGTGAATCAGACGACCATAGGCGAAGGTCGGACGGTTTTTATCATCCAGCTTCGGCGGTTTGCCGTAAGTGATGAGGTGCGCAACGGTCGCGAGGAAGTTGTGCGGGTTTGGCGGGCAGCCAGGAATGTTGATTACAGTTTTGCCTGGCAGAACTTCTTGCAGGCTGACTGCGCCGGTTGGGTTAACCCCAGCCGCGGCAACACCGCCCCACGCGGAGCAGGAACCGATAGCGATAATTGCTGCTGCGCCTTCTGCCGCTTTGCGGATGTGATCCACAATCGGCTCACCGGCAACCATGCAATAAATACCGTTATCTTTTAATGGGATGGAACCATCCACAACCAACACATACTGCCCTTTGTACTTCTCAAGTGCGTTGTGTTTGTTCTCTTCAACCTGATGGCCGAAGGCGGCAGAAAGCACTTCGTGATACTCCAGAGAGATAGTCTCCAGCACGAGGTTTTCTACCGTTGGATGCGTCGCACGAAGCAGAGATTCCGTACAACCGGTGCATTCCTGCGCGCCAATCCAGATAACCGGCGGGCGCTGCGGGTTAGTGACCGATTCGGCCATCTCTGCGGCGGCTTTGCTACTTAACCCCATGGTGGCGGCTAATGCTGCACAAAGCTTCATGAAATCACGACGATTAATGCCGTGAGAATGGATGAGGGTGTTATCTCCAGTCATTTATTGTTATTCCGTTGCGAAGACCTGGCATATATTTTGCCTCAACCGCAAAATCAATAATGCGATCGATGCGCCATTTACCACACATTTATTATGGTTATCATTACAATGATACTGCGGCGGGGCGCTAAAACGAAGGGAATAAGCATTAGTGTAATTAATTAAAGCAAGATAATACGTATGTTTGATCAATTTTCGAGGCGATAACCCGCCATAAAAAAGCGCAACGTAGAACAGGAATTATTCTCACGAAAGAAATCCATTACCATCTCTTTATCCAGCCCATAACGGCGCGTCAGAATACCCGCTTCCCAGGCGCTGAGCTGGCGATCGCCGGTCTTTTCATACATCCGGTGCGAGTAGCCTAATACAAAACCACGTTTATAATCGGCGCAAAATTTAGTCACATTAACTGCACTGTCGGCATGCGTTGCTTTTAATCCCGCCATTAAGCCTTTACCGAAATGGTTATTCATCGTTTACCTCAAACGCTATATATCAGTATATATAGCGATATTTTAGGCAAACTCCGACTTTTACGCACGCTATTTTTTCCTGCACATGTAGGACGTTATCCTTTAAGGGATAAACACATCAGGAAAGATATTTATCGAACCATGTCAGCGTCCTTTGCCAGGCAAGATCGGCGGCTGATTTGTCATAACGTGGCGTGGAATCATTATGGAATCCATGGTTAACCCCCGGATAAATATACGCTTCATAGACTTTGTTATTGGCCTTCAACGCCGCCTCGTAAGCGGGCCAGCCCTCATTGATTCGGGTGTCCAGTTCAGCATAGTGGAGCAGTAAAGGCGCTTCGATCTTCGCCACATCGGCAGTAGGTGCCTGGCGACCATAAAAAGGCACCGCACAGGCCAATTCCGGATACGCCACGGCAGCAGCGTTCGAGACGCCGCCGCCATAGCAAAATCCGGTTATGCCAACTTTGCCCGAGGCTTGGGGATAGCGTTGCATAAACTCAATTGCGGCAAAGAAATCATTCATCAGTTTGGTTGGATCAACCTGCTGTTGCAGTTCGCGGCCTTTATCATCATTTCCCGGGTAACCACCAACGGAACTTAAACCGTCGGGTGCCAGAGCAATGTATCCCGCTTTAGCCACCCGCCGTGCTACATCTTCGATATACGGATTCAGCCCACGATTTTCATGCACGACCACCACAGCGGGTGTTTTGTCGCCCTTCTTCGCAGGCTTCACCAGATAACCACGTACCTCGCCGTGACCATTTGGCGAAGGATACGTGATGTACTCAGCGACAATCTCCGGGTCGGTAAACTCCACCTGGGTCGCCCACGCGTAATTTGGCTTGAGCAAATCAAACAACGCTAACGCCGTCATCCCGCCCACCGCGTACTTCGCTGCCAGGTTGAGGAACTCACGTTTCGATATTTTCCCGTGAGCGTAATAGTCGTAGTAATCCAGCAACTCTTGCGGAAAATCTTTGGCGGTCAAACGCGGCATCGTTTTACTCCTCAGCTGTTGTTTTTTTAAGCAAAGCATAAGCGTGTGTTTTTGCCCAGTTTTTCGTCACTCTGTGAGCGATGCTACGGGATACGTCCTGGTAAATCGCTAGACTAGAAACATTGTTTCGAAATTGAATGGTGGAAAGGAGATGTCATGGTCTGGTTAGCGAATCCCGAACGTTACGGGCAGATGCAGTACCGCTATTGCGGAAAAAGCGGTTTACGCCTGCCCGCGTTATCGCTCGGTTTATGGCACAATTTCGGTCACGTTAACGCGCTGGAATCACAGCGTGCGATCCTGCGTAAAGCGTTTGATTTAGGCATTACGCACTTTGATTTAGCCAACAATTACGGCCCGCCTCCAGGAAGTGCAGAAGAGAACTTTGGTCGTCTGTTACGGGAAGATTTTGCGCCTTATCGCGATGAACTGATTATCTCTACCAAAGCCGGATACGATATGTGGCCCGGCCCGTACGGCTCTGGCGGCTCACGTAAATACCTGCTCGCCAGCCTCGACCAAAGCCTGAAGCGTATGGGGCTTGAGTATGTCGATATCTTTTACTCGCACCGTGTCGATGAAAATACGCCAATGGAGGAAACCGCCTCTGCGCTTGCCCATGCGGTGCAAAGTGGTAAGGCGCTGTATGTTGGGATCTCTTCATACTCGCCAGAGCGGACGCAAAAAATGGTCGAGTTGCTGCGCGAGTGGAAAATTCCGCTGTTAATTCATCAGCCTTCATACAATTTACTGAACCGCTGGGTGGATAAAAGCGGCCTGCTGGATACCCTGCAAAATAACGGCGTGGGCTGCATTGCCTTCACCCCACTGGCCCAGGGATTGCTGACCGGAAAATATCTCAACGGCATTCCTGAAGATTCACGGATGCATCGCGAAGGTCATAAAGTACGCGGCCTGACACCGAAAATGCTCACCGACGCTAACCTCAACAGCCTGCGGTTATTGAATGAAATGGCACAGCAGCGCGGTCAGTCTATGGCGCAAATGGCGTTAAGCTGGTTGCTGAAAGATGAGCGAGTGACGTCGGTATTGATTGGTGCCAGCCGTCCGGAGCAACTGGAGGAGAACGTACAGGCATTGAATAATCTGGCGTTTAGTGCCGAAGAACTGGCGCAGATTGACCAGCATATTGCCGATGGCGAGCTAAACCTGTGGCAAGCATCTTCCGATAAATAACAAGTTCATACCGGGCGCGGTTCTCGCGCCCGCATAAATTCAGTGATTATGACGAGTCAGTCGGTCAAGATAGCCCATCACAAATGCAGAAAGCACAAACGTCAGATGGATAATGACGTACCACATCAGTTTGTTATCCGGGACATTTTTCGCATCCATAAAGACGCGCAGTAAGTGAATGGAAGAGATTGCCACAATCGACGCTGCCACTTTGTTTTTTAGCGACGTTGCGTCCATTTTCCCCAGCCAGTTCAGTTTCTCTTTGTTCTCGGAGATATCCAGCTGCGAGACGAAATTCTCATAACCGGAAAACATCACCATCACCAGCAAACCGCCAACCAGCGTCATATCCACCAGCGACAGCAACACGAGGATCAAATCTGATTCTGCCATTGAGAAGATATTCGGCAGGACGTGAATAATCTCCTGAAAGAACTTCAGCGCCAGGGCAACCAGCGCCAGCGAAAGGCCAAAGTACACGGGGGCAAGCAGCCAGCGAGAAGCATACATTGCATTTTCAAGAAAACGTTCCATACATTCCTGTCGTGTAGTTAAAACGGGCAACAGTATATCGCAATTGAGTAAACAGCGCGCAACAGCAAATCAACATATACGTTAAACCGTTGTCGCATGATTCTGAGATTTAGGGATCTTCCTGGTTCACTGATTACCGTGGCGCGTGCGTCTACCCTTAAAGGACGTTGAACCTGAAGGGAGAAAAACGATGTCTCATTTAAAAGACCCGACCACGCAGTATTACACTGGTGAATATCCCAAACAGAAACAACCGACGCCAGGCATCCAGGCGAAAATGACACCGGTGCCAGATTGCGGCGAGAAAACCTATGTTGGTAGCTGTCGCCTGAAAGATCGTAAAGCACTGGTGACAGGGGGCGATTCCGGAATCGGTCGCGCTGCCGCCATTGCTTACGCGCGTGAAGGGGCTGACGTGGCGATCAGTTATCTTCCCGTGGAAGAAGAAGACGCTCAGGATGTGAAAAAGATAATTGAAGAATGCGGACGCAAAGCTATTCTGCTGCCGGGCGATTTAAGCGATGAGAAATTTGCCCGTTCGCTGGTTCACGACGCGCATAAGGCGTTAGGCGGGCTGGATATTATGGCGCTGGTCGCCGGGAAACAGGTTGCCATTCCTGATATTGCAGAGCTCACCAGCGAACAGTTTCAAAAGACCTTTGCCATTAACGTTTTCGCGCTGTTCTGGCTAACCCAGGAAGCAATTCCCCTGCTACCGAAAGGCGCCAGTATCATCACCACTTCGTCAATCCAGGCCTACCAGCCAAGCCCGCATTTGCTGGACTATGCGGCAACGAAGGCGGCGATTCTGAACTACAGCCGTGGCCTGGCAAAACAGGTCGCGGAGAAAGGTATTCGGGTGAATATTGTCGCGCCAGGCCCTATCTGGACAGCACTGCAAATTTCCGGCGGACAGACGCAGGATAAGATCCCGCAGTTTGGTCAGAAAACACCGATGAAACGTGCGGGGCAACCGGCGGAGCTGGCCCCTATATATGTTTATCTGGCAAGTCAGGAGTCGAGCTATGTCACCGCAGAAGTGCACGGCGTGTGTGGCGGCGAACATTTAGGCTAAAAAATACCCGGTTGTGTGATAGCAACCGGGCATCATTGTGCTTTTAACCTTGCCGGATACGGCGTGAACGCCTTACCCGGCCTACAAACTTATGAAAACTCAACACGTTGCGATAAATTTTGTAGGCCTGATAAGACGCGCCAGCGTCGCATCTGGCAATTCTCTTTACGTCGCTTTGGCAGTTTCTTCGCCGACCAGACCAATCTTCAGGTAACCTGCCTGATGCAGCTTATCCATTACCTTCATCAACATCTCGTAGTCGACGGTCTTATCTGCACGGAAGAAGATGGTGGTGTCTTTCTTACCTTCGGTTAACGCATTCAGCGCCGTAACCATCGTTTCATCGGTGACCGGATCGTTACCGATAAACATTGAGTTGTCCGCCTTCACCGACAGATAAACCGGTTTTTCCGGGCGCGGCTGCGGCGTGCTGGTAGAAGCAGGCAAGTTCACCTTCACATCTACCGTCGCTAACGGTGCCGCCACCATAAAGATAATCAGCAGAACCAACATCACGTCGATAAACGGCGTCACGTTGATATCATGCATTTCGCCGTTATCGTCGAGGTTTTCGTTAAGATGCATTGCCATCGGACATTATCCTGCGCGTAATTTTTGTGCAACACGAACCGGATGCGCAGCGGCGCTGGCTTCCAGATCCAGGTCACGGCTTTGCAGCAACAATACCTGCGCTGCGACATCGCCAAGCATCGCTTTAAAGCCGCCAATCTGGCGTGCAAATACGTTATAGATAACGACCGCCGGAATCGCTGCCACCAGACCGATTGCCGTTGCCAGCAACGCTTCTGCAATCCCCGGTGCAACCACTGCCAGGTTGGTAGTCTGCGTTTGCGCAATACCGATAAAGCTGTTCATGATGCCCCAGACCGTACCAAACAGACCAACGAACGGCGAAATTGCACCGATGGTAGCAAGATAACCGTTGCCGCGGCCCATTTGACGACCTACTGCGGCGACCCGACGCTCAAGGCGGAAACTGGTACGCTCTTTAATACCTTCGTTATCGTCGCTGCCTTCCGACAGTTCCAGCTCATTTTGCGCTTCATTGAGCAAATGCAGGCTTAAGCTTTTGCTACCAAAATCAGCGGCGATATCGCTGGCCTGGTTTAAAGAGCGTGCTTCAGCCAGCAGTTGCTGCTCGCGCTTCAGGCGACGCTTCTGGTTGAAGAACTCTACGCTCTTACTGAAAAAGATTGCCCAGGTGACTACGGAGGCCAAAATAAGCCCAATCATCACGCACTTAACGACAATATCGGCGTGCTGATACATACCCCAGACGGAAAGGTCCGTCTGCATTAAATTATTACCCACTGTGTATCTCCAGGACGCAAGTCACAAAATCTGCGCACAATAATATCAAAACGACGTCGAATTGATAGTCGTTCTCATTACTATTTGCATACTGCCGTACCTTTGCTTTCTTTTCTTTGCGTTTACGCAGTAAAAAAGTCACCAGTACACCTTTTGCGAAATTTTTCTGCTTTATGCCAATTCTTCAGGATGCGCATAACCTCATTCGTGCTAGTTTAGACATCCAGACGTATAAAAACAGGAATCCCAACATGGCAGACAAACAACTTGATACTCAACTGGTCAATGCAGGACGCAGCAAAAAATACACTCTCGGCGCGGTAAATAGCGTGATTCAGCGCGCCTCTTCGCTGGTCTTTGACAGTGTGGAAGCCAAAAAACATGCGACGCGCAATCGCGCCAATGGCGAGTTGTTCTATGGACGGCGCGGAACGTTAACCCATTTCTCCTTACAAGAAGCGATGTGCGAACTGGAAGGTGGCGCAGGTTGCGCGCTGTTTCCTTGCGGGGCGGCAGCGGTTGCCAATTCCATTCTTGCTTTTGTTGAACAGGGCGATCATGTGTTGATGACCAATACCGCCTACGAGCCGAGTCAGGATTTCTGTAGCAAAATCCTCAGCAAGTTGGGCGTAACGACATCATGGTTTGATCCGCTGATTGGTGCCGATATCGTTAAACATCTGCAGCCAAACACTAAAATCGTGTTTCTGGAATCGCCAGGCTCCATCACCATGGAAGTCCACGACGTTCCGGCGATTGTTGCCGCCGTACGCAGTGTGGTGCCGGACGCCATCATTATGATCGATAACACCTGGGCTGCCGGAGTGCTGTTCAAAGCTCTTGATTTTGGTATTGATGTTTCTATTCAGGCCGCCACCAAATATCTGGTAGGGCATTCAGATGCGATGATTGGCACTGCCGTGTGCAATGCCCGTTGCTGGGAGCAACTGCGGGAAAATGCCTATCTGATGGGGCAGATGGTCGACGCAGATACCGCCTATATGACCAGTCGTGGCCTGCGTACACTGGGCGTGCGTCTGCGCCAACATCATGAAAGCAGCCTGAAAGTGGCTGAATGGCTGGCCGCACATCCGCAGGTTGAGCGAGTTAACCACCCTGCTCTGCCAGGCAGTAAAGGCCATGAATTCTGGAAACGAGACTTTACAGGTAGCAGCGGACTATTTTCCTTTGTCCTGAAGAAAAAACTTAATGACGAAGAACTGGCGAACTATCTGGATAACTTCAGTTTATTCAGCATGGCCTTCTCATGGGGCGGGTATGAATCCTTGATCCTCGCGAACCAGCCAGAACATCTCGCCGCCATCCGCCCGCAAGGTAAGATCGATTTTAGCGGCACCTTGATTCGCCTGCATATTGGTCTGGAAAACGTCGACGATCTGATTGCCGATCTGGACGCCGGCTTCGCGCGAATTGTGTAACATTGCCAAATTTGGACAATTTTGCAGACATTTAATTGTGAATAGTCTTAAATTGTTGCGTCCGGGATCAAGGCGTCCCGGACGATTCAGGAGTACAATAGTCAAATTAAGGCTTAAACGCTGTTCCACAGGAAAGTCCATGGCTGTTATTCAAGATATTATCGCTGCGCTCTGGCAACATGACTTTGCCGCGCTGGCGGACCCTCACATTGTTAGCGTTGTTTACTTTGTCATGTTTGCCACGCTGTTTTTAGAAAACGGCCTGCTGCCCGCCTCATTTTTGCCTGGCGACAGCTTGTTGATTCTGGCTGGCGCATTGATTGCCCAAGGGGTTATGGATTTTCTGCCAACAATCACGATTCTGACTGCCGCAGCCAGCCTGGGTTGTTGGTTGAGTTATATTCAGGGACGCTGGCTGGGTAATACCAAAACGGTGAAAGGCTGGCTGGCACAGCTTCCGGCCAAATATCACCAGCGCGCCACCTGTATGTTTGACCGCCACGGTCTGCTGGCGCTGCTTGCTGGACGTTTTCTCGCCTTTGTCCGCACGCTGCTGCCAACCATGGCGGGGATTTCCGGACTGCCAAACCGCCGCTTCCAGTTTTTCAACTGGTTAAGCGGGTTGTTATGGGTCAGCGTGGTAACCAGTTTTGGCTATGCCTTAAGCATGATCCCGTTTGTAAAACGCCATGAAGATCAGGTGATGACGTTCCTGATGATCCTGCCGATTGCCTTGCTAACCGCTGGCTTGTTAGGCACGCTGTTCGTGGTGATTAAAAAAAAGTACTCTAGTGCCTGACGATTTCCTCCGTTCCCGGTGGCCATGCCGGGAACGCATTTAACTCCCCTGCATCGCCCGCATTCTGGCTGCATCTTCTCCCGGCGTCACACCGAAATAACGTTTAAACTCACGGCTAAATTGCGACGCGCTTTCATAGCCGACGCGCATCGCCGCCGCGCTGGCCTTCATGCCGTCGTGGATTATCATCATTCGCGCCTTATGCAGACGGTAATTCTTCAGATACTGCAACGGCGAGGTACTGGTGACAGACTTAAAATTATGGTGGAACGCTGAAACGCTCATATTGGCTTCTGCTGCCAGTTGCTCAACGCTCAGGTTTTCGGTGTATTTATTCTCAATTCGTTTCAGCACGCGGCTAATCAGGCTGAAATGCGTCTGGCGACTGACCAGTGCCAGCAACGCGCCGCCGCAAGGCCCCGTCAGCACATAGTAAAGAATCTCGCGGATAATCTGTTTACCGAGAATGCGCGCATCCAGCGGTCGTTCCATCACATCCAGTAACCGCTCCGCCGCGCATAAAATCTCTTCGGACAATGTAGCGGAATTAATACCGCTGGCAGCCATCGACGGCTGGAAATGTTCATCTTCGCCAATGTCCATCAACAGCTCTTGTAACTGTAAAATATCAACATTGAGACGCACCCCCGCCAGTGGCACCTCTGGCGTGGCATAAGTTTCGCACTCAAACGGCAACGGCACCGTCAGCAGCAGGTATTCATTGGCGTCATAGCGAAACACGCGTTCATTGATATAACCGATTTTATGCCCAGAAAAGAGAATTATGATGCCAGGTTCATACATCACTGGCGTACGCGCACCGGGGTTCTCGCCATACAATAAGCGCACATCAGGCAACATATCCGACAAACTATTTTCTTTATCTTTCAGTCTATTAATTTTATCCGTCAGTAGGCGGCATATCTCTTCACGTTTCATATCGCGTAATTTCTTAGGAATAATGCGGCAATTTGATTGTGCGCAATTTTGTACCATTTCTCCAGTACTCTGGAGAAATAGGCAAGACATTGGCAGAAATGAGCATTGAGAGCCACGGCGCTGGCGACCACAATGAAAAACATCAGGCAGACCGATCTCTGCCCTCATATTGACCCAGCAAAGGGAGCAAGTAATGAACAACTTTAATCTGCACACCCCAACCCGCATTCTGTTTGGTAAAGGCGCAATCGCTGGTTTACGCGAGCAAATTCCTCATGGCGCCCGCGTATTGATTACCTACGGCGGTGGTAGTGTGAAAAAAACCGGCGTCCTCGATCAAGTTCTGGACGCACTGAAAGGTATGGACGTGCTGGAGTTTGGCGGTATCGAGCCAAACCCGGCCTATGAAACGCTGATGAACGCCGTAAAACTGGTTCGCGAACAGAAAGTGACTTTCCTGCTGGCGGTTGGCGGCGGGTCCGTGCTGGATGGCACCAAATTTATCGCCGCAGCGGCAAATTATCCTGAAAACGTCGATCCGTGGCATATCCTGCAAACTGGCGGCAAAGAGATTAAAAGCGCTATCCCGATGGGCTGTGTGCTGACACTGCCAGCGACCGGTTCTGAATCTAACGCGGGAGCGGTTATCTCCCGTAAAACCACTGGCGACAAGCAGGCGTTCCATTCTGCCCATGTTCAGCCGGTATTTGCCGTACTCGATCCGGTTTATACCTATACCCTGCCGCCGCGCCAGGTGGCTAACGGCGTAGTGGACGCCTTTGTGCACACCGTAGAACAGTATGTGACCAAACCGGTTGATGCCAAAATTCAGGATCGCTTCGCAGAAGGCATTTTGCTGACGCTGATCGAAGATGGCCCGAAAGCCCTGAAAGAACCAGAAAACTACGATGTTCGCGCCAACGTTATGTGGGCGGCGACCCAAGCGCTGAACGGTTTGATCGGCGCTGGCGTACCGCAGGACTGGGCAACGCATATGCTGGGCCACGAACTGACCGCTATGCACGGTCTGGATCACGCGCAAACGCTGGCTATCGTCCTGCCTGCACTGTGGAATGAAAAACGCGACACCAAGCGCGCGAAACTGCTGCAATACGCTGAACGTGTCTGGAACATCACCGAAGGTTCCGACGACGAGCGCATTGACGCCGCGATTGCTGCTACCCGTAACTTCTTCGAGCAATTAGGCGTGCCGACACATCTTTCCGACTACGGTCTGGACGGCAGCTCTATCCCGGCATTGCTGAAAAAACTGGAAGAACACGGCATGACCCAACTGGGCGAAAATCATGACATTACACTGGAAGTCAGCCGCCGCATCTACGAAGCCGCCCGTTAAGCTTTTTACGCCTCAAACTTTCGTTTTCGGGCATTTCGTCCAGACTTAAGTTCACAACATCTCACCGGAGCCTGCTCCGGTGAGTTCATATAAGGAGGAACGTATGGCTAATCCAACCGTTATTAAGCTACAGGACGGCAATGTCATGCCCCAGCTGGGACTGGGCGTCTGGCAAGCAAGTAATGAGGAAGTTATCACCGCTATCCAAAAAGCGTTAGAAGTGGGTTATCGTTCAATTGATACCGCCGCAGCCTACAAGAACGAAGAAGGTGTCGGCAAAGCCCTGAAAAATTCCGCACTTAACAGAGAAGATCTGTTCATCACCACGAAACTGTGGAACGACAACCACAAGCGCCCCCGCGAAGCCCTACTCGACAGTCTGAAAAAACTCCAGCTTGATTATATCGACCTCTACTTAATGCATTGGCCCGTTCCCGCAATCGACCATTATGTCGAAGCATGGAAAGGAATGATTGAGCTGCAAAAAGAAGGATTAATCAAAAGTATCGGCGTCTGCAATTTCCAGATCCACCATCTTCAGCGTCTGATTGATGAAACTGGCGTGGCGCCTGTCATTAACCAGATAGAACTTCACCCGCTGATGCAGCAACGTCAGTTGCATGCCTGGAACGCCACACACAAAATCCAGACCGAATCCTGGAGCCCATTAGCCCAGGGCGGGAAAGGCGTATTCGATCAGAAAATCATTCGCGATCTGGCAGATAAGTATGGCAAAACCCCGGCGCAGATTGTTATCCGCTGGCATCTGGATAACGGTCTGGTTGTAATCCCGAAATCGGTCACCCCTTCACGAATTGCCGAAAACTTCGATGTCTGGGATTTCCGTCTCGACAAAGACGAACTTGGTGACATTGCAAAACTCGACCAGGGTAAACGCCTCGGCCCCGATCCCGACCAGTTCAGCGGCTAACGCACAAATTCTCCCGGTAGCGGTAATATTCCGCTACCGGACTTTTCAGAAATCATTTATTCCCCTCGCCTCCCGCCCGTTGTTACTCTCCCCTGTTCAGGAACACCAAATATAAGGACATCATCATGCGGAGCTGGAAGCTCTTAAAGGAACAACTCATCTACACCAGGGATAAACGCGACAGAGAGGTGAAAAACAGATGAAAATAATGATTCTGTTTTTGGCAGCCTTTTTAAGTTTTACCCTCCAGGCGCAATCCCCCTCGCTAACCGCTGAACAAACAGTCAGGCAGATTTATCAACACTATACCGGTGGGGCTAGCGTTCCTTATTTCGCTGATAACAGTGAGCAAGCAATAACATCAACGCGAATGCAAAAGGCGCTAACCTTGAATGACAATCTCACACTGCCGGGTAATATTGGCTGGCTGGATTACGATCCGGTTTGCGATTGTCAGGATTACGGCGATCTGGTGTTAGAAAGTGTCGCGGTTACTCAAACGGATGCCGATCACGTGGATGCCCTTGTGCGCTTTCGTCCCTATAAAGACGATAAAGAAAAGACCACGCAAACACTGAAGATGGTGGCAGAAAATGGTCGTTGGGTGATTGATGATATTGTCAGCAATCATGGCAGCGTCTGGCAGTCGGTTAATGGTGAGAATGAAAAAATATTGGCGGTACTGGCATCGCTGCAAAAAGAGCAGCCTGAAGCCTTTGTCGCCGAGTTGTTTGACCATATCACTCATTATAGCTGGCCCTGGACGTGGGTTGTTTCCAACACCTATCGCCAGGCTGTTAATGCCTTCTATAAAACCACCTTCAAGACTGACAGTAACTCCGATGAAAATATGCAATTAGAGCGGCAATTTATCTACGACAACCCAATCTGTTTTGGCGAAGAGTCGTTATTTTCACGCGTTGATGAAATTCGAGTCCTGGAGAAAACCGCCGATTCCGCCCGCATTCATGTTCGTTTTGCATTGACCAATGGCAACAGCGAAGAACAAGAACTCGTTTTACAGCGTCGTGAAGGTAAATGGGAAATCGCCGATTTTATCCGCCCAGGCAGCGGAAGCTTACTTAAACAGATTGAAGCGAAGACTGCCGCCAGATTAGCTGAATAATTAACACCAGATAAAGGAAACTGGAAATGAATAATCAACTGTTACTCTTTTTTCTAATGTTCATACTCACAGGCTGCGTCAGTAATGAAAAAATCAGTCATGTAGAAAATGATATTCATCTGATAAATATAAAAATCGATCAACTCCAACAAGATATCGACGCTTTACGTCAGGAAATTCAGATAGCGAAAGAAGCGGCAGAAAAAGTTAACACACGGCTGGATGATGAAGGGAGATGGCCTGACGGAATTTGGGCGCACCCGCCACGGTGGTAATTCTCCACTAAACGTCAATCAACTATTAACCATAACAATAAAAGACAGGGAGAAATAAATAATGAAAAAGACTTTCAGCGTGGGAATACTAATTCTGATAACCGGCTTATTAAGCGGGTGCGTCAATGAGCAAAAGGTCAATCAACTGGCGAGCAATGTGCAAACATTAAATGCCAAAATCGCCCAGCTTGAGCAGGATATGAAAGCACTACGCCCACAAATCTATGCTGCCAAATCCGAAGCTAACAGAGCTAATACGCGTCTTGATGCGCAGGACTATTTCGATTGCCTGCGCTGCTTGCGTATGTATGCAGAATGATAAAAAAATCCCCGGCAGCATTCTGTTACCGGGGATTTTTTTTAACGTCCGACCGCTGCTTTAGGGCGTTTCTTCGCGCCAGCATTCACCGGACGAGATTGCGTAGACGACGCTTTTTTTGCCGTAGCAGGCGTCTGACGCTGGGTCGCCATCGGCGTATGTTTGGTCAACGCCGGACGGGTATTGCGGTTCTGGCGACGAGCTTCACGCATCTCTTCAATGGTTGGCGCAGGCACTAAGCAATCGCGACGGCTGCCAATCAGATGCTTTTTACCCATCGCTTCCAGCGCCTGACGGATTAACGGCCAGTTTGCCGGATCGTGGTAACGCAACAACGCTTTATGCAAACGACGCTGTTTGTCGCCCTTCGGTACGAAGACGTCTTCACTCTTATAACCAATCTTCGCCAGCGGGTTTTTGCCGGTGTAATACATGGTGGTCGAGTTAGCCAGCGGCGATGGGTAGAAGTTCTGTACCTGGTCGAGACGGAAACGATGCTTTTTCAGCCACAGCGCCAGGTTCACCATATCTTCATCACGCGTACCGGGGTGTGCAGAGATGAAATAGGGGATCAGATACTGCTCTTTACCTGCCTGTTTGGAATAGGTGTCGAACAGCTCTTTAAAGCGGTCATAACTGCCCATGCCCGGCTTCATCATCTTCGATAACGGCCCTTCTTCAGTATGTTCCGGGGCAATCTTCAGATAACCGCCGACGTGATGGGTCGCCAGCTCTTTGATATAGCGCGGGTCTTCCACGGCAATGTCGTAACGCACGCCGGAAGCGATCAGGATCTTCTTGATACCTTTGAGATCGCGAGCACGGCGATAGAGATTGATGGTCGGTTCGTGGTTAGTGTCCATATGCGGACAAATATCCGGGTAAACGCACGACAAACGGCGACAAGTTTGCTCGGCGCGCGGCGATTTGCAGCGCAGCATATACATGTTGGCAGTTGGCCCACCGAGATCGGAAATCACGCCAGTAAAGCCAGGAACGGTGTCGCGGATCGCTTCAATCTCATTAATGATCGAATCTTCCGAACGGCTCTGAATAATGCGCCCTTCGTGCTCGGTAATAGAGCAGAAAGAGCAGCCGCCAAAGCAGCCACGCATAATATTGACCGAGAAACGGATCATTTCGTAAGCCGGAATACGGGCATTACCATAGGCCGGATGCGGCACGCGCTTGTACGGCAGCGCAAAGACGCTGTCCATCTCTTCGGTAGAAAGAGGTATAGCAGGCGGGTTGATCCACACATAGCGGTCGCCATGTTTTTGCATCAACGCGCGGGCGCAGCCTGGGTTAGTTTCGTGGTGCAGAATACGCGAAGCATGAGCGTACAGCACTTTGTCGCCCTTCACTTTCTCGAATGAAGGCAGCAACACGTAGGTTTTTTCCCACGGTTTCGGGCGCGGCGGCTGCACGGTAACGGCTTTGGCTTCTTGTTTTTTCGGCGCCACTGGTTTGTTATCCGCGCACGGCAGGTCTTCACCATACGGATGCGGGATCGGGTCGATTTTCCCCGGGGTATCGAGACGGGTGGAATCCACGCCGCTCCAGCCTGGCAACGCCTCTTTCACGATAATCGCGGTATTACGCACATCGCGGATTTCACTAATCGGCTCGCCCATCGCCAGACGATGCGCCACTTCCACCAGCGGACGCTCACCGTTACCGAACATCAGCATGTCGGCTTTCGAATCCACCAGCACCGAACGGCGCACGGTATCGGACCAGTAATCATAATGCGCGGTACGGCGCAGACTAGCCTCAATACCGCCTAGGATCACCGGCACATCTTTCCACGCCTCTTTACAACGCTGGGTATAAACCAGTGTGGCGCGATCCGGGCGCTTACCCGCGACGTTATCCGGTGTGTAGGCATCGTCATGACGTAAACGGCGATCGGCGGTATAGCGGTTGATCATCGAGTCCATGTTGCCAGCAGTAACGCCGAAAAACAGATTCGGTTTACCCAGACGCATGAAATCGTCTTTGCTGCTCCAGTCCGGCTGAGCGATGATCCCGACGCGAAAGCCCTGCGCTTCCAGCATACGACCGCAGATCGCCATCCCGAAGCTTGGGTGATCGACATACGCGTCGCCAGTAACCAAAATGATGTCGCAGCTATCCCAGCCAAGTTGATCCATCTCTTCACGAGACATCGGCAAAAACGGTGCCGGTCCAAAACAGGCGGCCCAGTACTGCGGCCAGGAGAACAGGTCGCGATCCGGTTGGATCAGGGAGATAGAGCTCATTTTGCTTCCAGAAATGGTAAAAAAATAATCAAAGGCCGGGGATTATACGCTGTATCGCGCGCGGAAATGAAGTGATGTTGATAAACGGTGACAAAATACCTGGTGAAGTTTTCACTGCCGATCGAGGCAAACACATTTAAGGCTAGCGGTAGCGTGGCAACTGCCGCTACTATTTATGCCGATCAGCAACGTTCAGGTCATGTTGCACGACGATCAGCTAACCGAGGACACCCACAGTAAGGCAAGGTATGGAACAGGTTATTACAAAGCGCCGCTATTACGATATTGGTCTACAGATTGAAGAGCTGCTGTATTCAGGCGTATTTAAAGCCGGAGAGCGCCTACCTTCAGAACGTGAACTGAGCGAGCGGTTTAATACCAGCCGAACTACCATTCGTGAAGCTATCATTATGCTGGAACTCAAAGGCGTGCTGAATGTGAAGCAAGGGTCAGGGATCTTCTTTGTTGATTCCACCGATAAGCTCAATCAGAAATCATTAATGCCTTATTCAGAAATTGGCCCGTTTGAACTGTTGCAGGCACGTCAGGTAATTGAGAGCAATATTACTGGTTTTGCAGCCAGCCAGATCAGCTTTAACGAATTACAAGAATTAAAGAAAATCATTAGCTTGCAGGAAAAGGCTATCGCAGCGGAAAGTGATAAATTTGAAGAGTTGGATCACCGTTTTCATAGCCTTATTGCCGAAGCAACGCAAAATCGGGTGCTGATCAAACAAGCGGCCGAATTATGGCGGGCAGTGCGCACAGAAAACCCCCGCTGGAAGAAGCTGAACTACAAATACCTTCACGAAAAGCATTTGCGTCTGCAATGGCTGGAAGATCACCAGGCTATTTTCCTTGCGCTGCAACAGAAAGATTCAGAGCTTGCCAGAGAAGCGTCCTGGAACCATCTGGAAAACAGCAAAAATGAACTGATCAAAATCTTCAAACAAGACGCTTCCATCAGCGACTTTGATGACTTTTTCTTCGCTCGTTAACCTTCATTAGTCCAGAGCTGACGTGAAAAATAACGCTGGCTCTGTGTTCCGCCCTCCACTGGTACACGCTCTCTTTTCAATTGGTCTAATAAATCGATTATCATCAGATATCTTAGATTAGCGGCAATTATCCCAAAAACTGACACCTAAAAAACTTTCCTTTCAATTTATTCTTATAATTCATTGATATAGATATAAATAACACCTCGTTGTTCTGTTCCGTACTTTTACCTTTCTCTGCAAGCGTGATGCATCTCTCTGTTTTTGGTCTAGTGAATTATGTAAATTGGTCTACACACACCAACTACCAGGAGTAAGAGCATAATGTCAGGGAACGAAAGCATCGCTGTCGCCAACTATGATCAGGTAACCATCTGGCCTCGGGACAGGTTACAGGCAGATATTGTCCATATTGGTTTTGGCGCGTTTCATCGCGGACACCAGGCTGTCTACACGGATCTCACTAATCAGCTCTCGGACACCCGCTGGGGGATCTTTGAGATCAACCTGTTTGGTGATGCTCAACTGATCGAAAACTTAAATGCGCAAAATGGGCTGTTTTCGGTTGTGGAAACGTCTGCATCGCAATCTACCTCACGCCTTGTGCGTTCGGTAACTGGCGGTATTCATACCCCCGTGGATGGCATTGCCGCAGCAATCCAGAAATTGACTGAACCCCAGGTAAAAATCGTTTCATTAACCATCACCGAGAAAGGCTATTGCCTCGATTCGCAAACGCGATCACTTGATCTCACCAATGGATTAATCAAACACGATCTACAAAACCCGGATGCGCCTCAGTCGGCTATTGGCTTGATCGTCTGTGCTTTGCAACAACGTAAAGCGGCAGGACTTGCCGCGTTTAGCGTGCTCTCCTGCGACAACTTGCCAGACAATGGGCATCTGACGCGAAATGCCGTTCTCGGTTTTGCCCGACAACTGGACCTGCCCCTGGCTCAGTGGATCGAAGAAAATGTCTCATTTCCAGGCACGATGGTAGATCGCATTGTTCCGGCAATGACCGAATCGCAATTCACCTTACTGGAAACTAAAACCGGTTATGCCGATCCCTGCGGGATCGTCTGCGAATCATTTCGTCAGTGGGTGATCGAAGATAATTTTGTTCACGGGCGACCGAAATGGGATAAAGCAGGCGCGATGTTTGTCAGCAATGTTCAGCCTTATGAAGAGATGAAGTTACGCATGTTAAATGGTAGCCATTCATTTCTGGCTTATAACGGCTCACTGGCAGGCTATGAGTTTATCTGGCAATGCATGGAAGACGCTGATTTTCGTTCCATTACCCGCCAGTTGATGATTAATGAACAAGCCCGAACACTTAATCCAGACTTAAATATCGATGCCCAGGAATACGCCGACCTGTTAATTGAACGCTTTAGCAACCGTAATGTTGCACACCGTACCGGGCAAATCGCTATGGACGGTTCGCAAAAGCTTCCCCAGCGTGCGCTGACTCCCTGGCTGAAATTGCATCAGCAAAAACAAAACAATGCTGTTCTGTCACTGCTCGTTGCTGGTTGGTTGCATTATGTCATTGAAGCTGTTGAGAAAAGCCAGTCTGTCGCTGATCCAATGAGTGAACAATTTCATGCGCTAATTAAGGAACAACAAGACGCATGGCAACAGGCGCTCGCATTACTGCACCTTAGCGCCATATTTGGTGAATTAAACAATCATCAACCATTTATAAATGAAATAAAAATCGCTTTTGCGAATATAAAAAACAAAGGCATCAAGGCCACCATCAGCCAGTTATTATCGGATAAGCAAAAATGAAAACATTAATTTGTCAGCAGCCTGGCGTTATGGAATATGTGGAAAAGGATATTCCCACACCAGCAGATAATGAAGTGCTATTAAAAATCAAAGCTGTGGGTATTTGTGGTACTGATATTCACGCATTTGCCGGGAGACAGCCTTTTTTTAGCTACCCACGTGTATTAGGTCATGAAATATGCGCCGAAGCGGTTTCGCGAGGCAGTCAGTGCCAAACAGCACAATCAGGCCAGCGCTATTCCGTCATCCCATGCATTCCGTGTGGCGAGTGCGCCGCCTGTCGGGAAGAGAAAACGAACTGCTGCGAACGTGTTTCGCTGTATGGCGTGCATCAGGATGGGGGTTTTAGTGAGTACCTTGCGGTACGTGAAGACAACCTTGTGCCTCTCCCTGACGAGGTCAGCGACAGTGCCGGAGCATTGGTTGAATGTTTCGCCATTGGTGCACATGCCGTTCGTCGGGCAGAGATCAAGGCTGAACAAAACGTACTGGTGATTGGCGCTGGGCCAATCGGTCTGGCTACCGCAGCCATCGCCAGGGCTAAAGGGGCACAGGTTGTTGTTGCTGATATTGACTGTCAACGTCGCCAGCACGTTGTGGATAATCTTGCTATTAATGCCTTCGATCCCACACAGGAAGATTTTATTACCGCGCTTAGTGAAGTGTTTGGCGGCGAACTGGCTTGCGTCGTACTTGATGCTACGGGAAATAAAGCCTCGATGAGTCAGGATGTCAATCTTATTCGTCATGGCGGCAAAATTGTTTTCATCGGTTTGTATATCGGTGAACTCGTTATTGACGATCCAACCTTCCACAAAAAAGAGACAACGTTACTCAGCAGTCGTAATGCCACACGGGAAGATTTCGCATTGGTAATTGAACTGATGCGCAGCAATAAAATTCACGAAAACTTAATGAAAAATCAGGAGTTTGATTTCTTTAGTGTTGGCGAAGATTACCAGCGTAACGTTGTAGAAAATAAAAATATGGTCAAGGGTGTGATCACTTTTTAAGGGAACAAAGATGACAACTGTTTATGTCGGTGAAACAAATTTAAAATCACTGGTGCACCACAAATTATATACTGCCGGGCTGAATACTAACACCGCACAACAAGTTACGGATGTTTTAGTACATGCCGATATTACCGGTGTGCATTCTCACGGTGTTATGCGTGTCGAACATTATTGCACTCGCCTTGCTGCCGGAGGGTTAAATAAAACCGCGCAATTTAGTATTGAGCAAATATCACCGTCAGTGGCCATTCTCGACTCTGATGACGGGATGGGGCATTCAGCATTAATTAGCGCCACAGAGCACGCCATCAAACTGGCACAGGAAGAAGGTCTTGGGTTTGTTAGCGTTAAAAACGCCTCTCACTGTGGCGCGTTGTCTTATTTTGCAGAGATGGTCACCAACCAAGGATTGATTGCTATCGTAATGACGCAAACCGATACCTGTGTGGCTCCTCATGGCGGTGCCGAGCGCTTTTTAGGAACGAACCCCATCGCCTTTGGTTTCCCGGTGGAAAACAGCCATCCGATGATTGTTGATATGGCGACCAGTGCCACGGCTTTCGGCAAAATACTTCATGCAAAAGAAACCGGAAAACATATTGGTGAAGGGCTGGCGATAGATAAAGACGGTTATGGCACCACTGATCCGCACAAGATTGAAAACCTGCTACCTTTCGGCCAACACAAAGGTTCAGGAATTGCGCTGGCTATAGATGCACTGACTGGCGTGCTGATGAATGCGAATTTTGGCAACCATATTGTTCGTATGTATGGTGATTATGACAAGATGCGTAAGCTGGCAAGTTTGGTTATTGCCATCGATCCGAAAAAGCTCGGCAATCCTGTTTTTGCAAAAACCATGGCGCAAATGGTCACGGAGCTGCATGCCGTTAAACCAGTTCCCGGCGTTGAAAAAGTATTAGCACCGAACGATCCACAAATGCACTATAAAGAAAAATGTCAGCAGGAAGGCATTCCAGTTCCGGCAGGGATTTTCCATTATCTGACAACGAATTAATAACCACTTTTTATTATAACGATAGAAAAGCGCTGTATTTATCGTTTCTGTTATATTAACCAGGAGCAGGATATGAAAGCACTTCGTCCTCTGACGGCATCGCTTATGCTGTTGACCAGTTGTTTATTAATTTCTAATACAACACTAGCAAAAACAACATTAAAACTCAGTCATAATCAGGATAAAAGCCATGCTGTCCATAAGGCATTAAGCTATTTAGCTGATAAAACAAAAGAATATTCAAACGGTGAATTAGTTATTCGTATTTACCCAAATGCGACATTGGGTAACGAGCGCGAATCACTGGAGTTAATGAACTCAGGCGCATTACAGATGGTGAAAGTGAATGCTGCGTCACTGGAATCTTTCGCCCCGGATTACAGTCTTTTCAGCCTGCCTTTCTTATTCCGTGACCGTGATCATTATTATCGCGTTCTGCAAAGTGATTTAGGTAAAAAAATACTCAAATCATCAGAAAGCAAAGGCTTCGTCGGTATCACATATTATGACGGCGGAGCGAGAAGTTTTTACGCCAATAAACCAATTACTAAACCTGAAGATTTAGCAGGAATGAAAATCAGGGTTCAGCAAAGCCCCAGCGCCATTGCAATGATGAAAGCACTTGGCGGTGTCGCCACACCTATGGCCCAGGGTGAACTCTATACCGCCCTTCAGCAAGGCGTGGTTGATGGCGGGGAAAACAATACCGTTGTCTATTCTGATATGCGTCACGCCGAGGTGGCAAAAGTCTATTCACGTGATGAACACACCATGGTGCCTGATGTGTTAATTATCAGCACCAATGTGTTGAATAAACTTGGCGACAAAGAGCGTACGGCATTATTAAAGGCAGCCGATGAATCAATGATGCAAATGAAAGATGTCATCTGGCCTGCCGCTGAAAAAGAAGCCTACGACAAAATGAAAGAGATGAACGCAACAGTGGTTGATGTTGATAAATCCGCTTTCAAAGAACGCGTAAAACCGCTATACGATGAATTCAAGGCAAAAGATGCACAATCGGCTAAAAACCTTGAGCAAGTAGAAAGTATGTAACCTTAATGGGCAGATAATTCCTGCCCTTTCATGGAAGACTTATGCGAACACTCACTCATATTCTTAACAAGATCCTTTCCGGATGTTGCAGCATCATTCTTGCCATTATGGTGTTCTGCGTAACCTGGCAAGTTATTGCTCGTTTTATTTTTAATGCTCCCAGCACCGTGCTTGATGAATTTACCCAAATTTTATTTATGTGGATGATTTTATTAGGCGGTGTATATACAGCCGGTTTAAAAAAACATCTGGCTATTGACTTATTGGCGCAGAAACTTCCTACGGCATCTGTTCTGACACTTGACAGTTTTATCCAAATTATCATTACCGTCTTTGCAGTTATTTTCATGATCTATGGCGGAAATATTGTTGTTGAAAAGGCCCAACATGTTGGACAAATTTCCCCTGTATTAAAATGGCCGATGGACAAAGTCTATTGGGTTATGCCTGTCAGTGGTTTTATTCTGGTCTGGTATTCAGTGATGAATATTATCGATAACTATAGAAAATGGAATTCTCATTAACGAGGGATGTATGGACTTTGAATATATCTACCCCATCTTAATTTTATTTGGTAGTTTTGCCGTCATGCTGGCAATAGGTGTGCCAATTACTTTTGCTATTGGCCTTTCTTCACTGTTATCTATTATTACTGCCTTACCACCCGATGCCGCCATTTCTGTGATTTCGCAAAAAATGACAGTAGGACTGGATGGCTTTACGTTATTAGCCATTCCCTTCTTCGTGTTAGCCGGAAACATTATGAATACCGGAGGCATCGCCCGACGACTGGTTAACCTGGCGCAAGCATTAGTTGGGCGTCTTCCTGGCTCACTGGCTCATTGTAATATTCTCGCGAATACACTGTTTGGTGCGATTTCAGGTTCAGCTGTGGCATCAGCTGCCGCGGTAGGTGGCATTATGTCACCACTGCAGGAAAAAGAGGGCTATGATCCGGCGTTCTCTGCGGCGGTTAATATTGCCTCTGCACCTATTGGCCTGATGATCCCACCGAGCAATGTGTTGATTGTCTATTCACTCGCCAGCGGAGGGACTTCTGTTGCTGCGTTGTTCTTAGCCGGATACTTGCCAGGCATTCTCACCGCTATTGCTTTAATGTTTGTGGCTGCACTTTATGCGCGACGTAACCATTATCCGGTAGCCGAACGCATCAATTTTCGTCAGTTTTTGCAGATATTTCGTGAATCAATTCCCAGCCTGATGCTTATTTTTATCATTATTGGCGGCATTATCGCAGGGGTTTTTACGCCCACGGAAGCATCGGCAATTGCGGTAATTTATAGTTTAGCCCTGGCAATGATTTACCGGGAAATCACCATCAAGAAACTTAATGATATCCTGTTAGACTCCGTAGTAACCAGTTCAATTGTTCTGTTGCTGGTAGGCTGCTCTATGGGGATGTCATGGGCCATGACGAATGCTGATGTTCCTGAGTTGATCAACGAACTGATTACCAGTGTTTCGGATAACAAATGGGTCATTCTATTTATTATTAATATTATTCTGTTGATCGTCGGTACCTTTATGGATATCACGCCGGCGATCCTGATATTTACACCTATTTTCCTGCCGATCGCCCAACATCTGGGGATTGATCCCATTCACTTCGGCATAATTATGGTTTTCAACTTAACCATTGGCCTTTGCACACCACCTGTCGGCACCATTCTGTTTGTGGGGTGCAGCATTGGTAAGGTCAGTATCGACAGGGCAATAAAACCATTACTGCCGATGTTTCTGGCATTGTTTGTAGTAATGGCAATTATTTGTTATTTCCCGCAGCTTAGTCTGATGCTGCCAGGATTATTTTCAACCTGACAAACAGACGGGCCTGAATGATTCAGGCCCGTCTGTTTACGTCTTTCCTCACCGTGACTGCATATCGCCAGGAGATTTAATTGGTCCATTACGGTATCGGATTGACCAACAGCTGCCCTATCGAGCCGCGATCGGCCATTTCCAGCGTCTGGCTATTAAAGTAGAACGGGAAGTGCGCCCAGGAAGGCTGACCGAAATAGACAAGCAGCTCCACTTGTCCGTCGACCCAAACGGTATCTTTCCAGCCTCTGTCTTCCGGGAACGGCATTGCGCCGTTAACGTTACGGATCAGGAACATCACGCCTTCAATATGGAACGCTTGCGGTTCGTCCGCGCGTACCGTCCAGCGCTCCCACGTTCCTTGCTGCGCGGTGACATCAATACGGTTGACGTCCCACAACTTCCCATTGATACCAGGATCGTCACCCAGGCTAATATCACGACTACGAATCGGTGAACCGGCCATAATTTCAGTCGGCAACAGGCGCATCGGCAGGCTGTCAGTGACCAGCGGCAGTAGCCCAGTTGGGCGCAGCGTTAGCACCAGCGTAGAAACCAGAATGCTGGATGGCTCAAAGAAGCCACGAATACGATCAACAATACTCGCCGCTTCGCCACAGGTGATAGACACTTCATCACCGTTGCTCATATCCACCAGAATCTCGCGGCGCTCGCCCGGTGCCAGCGAAAGTTGCTTCACCGATACAGGAGCAGGCAGGAATCCCTGATCGCCTGAAATTACATGCAATGGGCGTCCGTCACTCATCTGTAGTTGATAGCGACGAGAGTTCGACGCGTTCAGCAGTCGCAAGCGCACCCAGCCACGCGAGACTTCAACGTACGGGCTTTGTACACCGTTAACCAGCAGCGTATCACCAACAAAGCCGCCGCTTCCCGGTTCGTTGTATTCTGGCGTACCAAAGTTATCCAGCCGTTTATCCTGAATAATGACCGGAAAATCATCCACACCATAATGGTTGGGAATAGGCAGCGACTTGCTGACTTCATCTTCCACCAGCCACATCCCGGCAAGGCCGTTATAGACCTGCTGAGCCGTGCGGTTGGGGGTATTGGCGTGATACCACAAGGTCGCGGCGTTCTGGCGAATGGGGAGTACGGGCGCCCAGTCAGCATTAGGCGACATCATCCGTGCCGGACCGCCCATCAGTGGGCCTGGCACCTGTAGCCCGGCCACCGTCATTGAGACATTTTCTGTCAGGCGGTTGCTGTAAATAAGCTTAACATCGTCGCCCTTCCAGACGCGGATAGTCGGCCCCAGGTAACGGCCATTGATTCCCCAGACCGACGCACGTGTCCCTGGCGTAAATGACCAGTGCGCACGTTGTACAGTCATAAACAGCGGTTGCCCACGGCGAGATTCAAGCAGCGGCGGAACGGGTAGCGGTTGCTGTTGCCCGGCTGCGCTGGCCTTCAGGGGAACAGCGCCTGCACAAAGTGCAATCCCCGATGCCTGAATGAACTGACGCCGACTGAGTGACATATTTGCTCCATGTAAAACTGGCTAAAGTAATACCGTGCAGGAAAGTGTTCCCGCAAAAATACAGATTGCCGACTTAAACTTTTCCGGCGGCTTCGCGTTCTGCGACTTCTTTATCGAGCTCGGCGATTTTTTGTTCCATTATCGAACGACAATGGGCCGCCAGCTCGCGAACCTGATCTTTACCATATTGACTGACATCAATTGGCGGCAGCATTTCGACAATCACCAGACCGTTGTGTAGCCGGTTAAGATTAATCTTATTCGAAGTTGTAGAGACGCACACGGGAATAATCGGCACACCTGCTGCAATTGCCGCGTGAAATGCCCCGGTCTTGAACGGTAGCAGGCCGCGACCACGGCTGCGGGTACCTTCCGGGAACATCCAGATGGAAATACGGCGTTTTTTGAAGTGATTCACCACTTCCGCAATAGTGCCGTGTGCCTTAGTACGATTGTTTCTGTCGATCAATAAGTTACCGGTTAACCAGTACAACTGCCCAAAGAAGGGGATCCACAGCAAACTCTTTTTACCTACAGTGACTGTCGGCGGCTGCACGATGTTTGATGCCGTCACCATGTCATAGTTGTTCTGATGGTTAGCAATATAGATAGCATTACCGTAGCTTTCGGCATCAGCAGGTTTGCGACATTCGACCTTCAGGCCGTACAGCGGCGCAAGACGACCAAACATATGCCCGAAGGTAGCCACATGCTTCGGATTACGCGGGCTGAAAAGGCAGTAAATGGAGCCGAATACACAGACTAAGATGCTGTAAATAACGGTAATAATAAGACGAAAGATATATAGCATAACACCCTCTGAAGATCTGAGAGACTGGCATTGTACGTCACCTGAAATCAGGTTAGGGCATTGTTAAAAGCCGCTCTCTGGAAAAACGTATTGTTAATCGCAACGCATGAATAAACAACGGTTTCAAGGGAATTTTTATTGTTTATACAGACTAAATGCGGCACCGGATGACGACTTCAACGTTTCATCCGGTTCACCTTTTTGACAGGAGAAGGTACGGCCCTCTCCTGCATTTTACTCTTCGCTGTCAGCGCGTCGCGGAGCGTCAATCTCGACGCGGTCGATACGCTGTAAACCACGCATCAAGGTGCCGCGACGGCCACGCTCACCGGTCACTTTCAGCAACTCTTCCGGGCGCAGTTTAATTTTGCGTTTCCCGACATGAATCGTCAGCGTACTTTGTGGGGGCAGGACATATAGATGCGCAAGACCATCCTCGCCACGAGCGGCTTCTGCCGACGGGATGTTAATGATCTTATTGCCTTTACCCTTCGACAGTTGCGGGAGCTCACTGACCGGGAACATCAGCATACGTCCAGCCAGAGTAATCGCCAGCAACATATCGGAAGGATCCTGAATCACCACAGGCGGCATAACATGCGCGTTTTCTGGCAGAGTAATCAGTGCCTTACCTGCACGGTTACGCGCCACCAGATCGTTAAAGGTACAGACGAATCCGTAACCTGCATCGGAAGCCATCAACAGTTTCTGATCGTCGCTTTCCATTAGCATGTGATCAACGGTAGCGCCTGGCGGCAACGTCAGTTTACCGGTGAGCGGTTCGCCCTGACCACGCGCTGAAGGCAGCGTAATGGGGTCGATGGCGTAGCTGCGTCCGGTAGAGTCTACAAACACCACAGGCTGGTTACTCTTGCCTTTCACCGCAGCCTTGAAACTATCACCTGCTTTGTAGTTCAGACCAGGGGCGTCGATATCATGACCTTTGGCGCTACGCACCCAGCCCATCTGCGACAACACAATGGTAACTGGCTCAGACGGCAACATGTCGTGCTCGCTCATCGCTTTTGCTTCTTCGCGTTCCTGCAGCGGCGAACGGCGATCGTCGCCATACGCTTGTGCGTCGGCCTGTAGCTCTTTCTTCAGCAGGTTATTCATTTTGCGCTCGGAAGCCAGAATGCCCTGCAACTGATCGCGCTCTTTTTCCAGCTCGTTCTGCTCACCGCGAATCTTCATCTCTTCCAGTTTGGCGAGGTGACGCAGTTTCAGTTCGAGAATCGCTTCCGCCTGAGTTTCCGTAATGCCGAAGCGCGACATCAGCGCCGGTTTCGGTTCATCTTCATTACGAATGATCTCAATCACTTCGTCGATGTTGAGAAATGCCACCAGCAAACCTTCGAGGATATGCAGGCGCTTGAGGACTTTCTCCAGACGATAGTTCAGACGGCGGCGTACGGTATCACGACGGAACACCAGCCATTCGGAGAGGATTTCCCGCAGGTTTTTCACCGCCGGACGCCCATCCAGACCGATCATATTAAGGTTAATACGATAGCTCTTTTCCAGATCGGTGGTGGCGAAGAGGTGATTCATCACCTGCTCCATATCCACGCGGTTGGAACGCGGCACGATCACCAGACGGGTCGGGTTCTCGTGGTCAGATTCATCGCGCAGATCGTCAACCATCGGCAGCTTCTTGTTGCGCATTTGCGCAGCAATCTGCTCCAGCACGCGCGCGCCAGAAACCTGATGCGGTAGTGCGCTGATAACCACCGCGCCATCTTCTTTCTTCCACACCGCGCGCATACGCACAGAACCGCGACCGTTCTCGTAGATTTTGCGGATCTCGGCACGCGAGGTAATGATTTCCGCTTCGGTCGGGTAGTCCGGCCCCTGCACGATATCCAGTAACTGGTCGAGCGTGGTATTGGGCTGCTCAATTAAGGCGATTGCCGCCTGCGCGACTTCACGCAGGTTGTGCGGCGGAATATCCGTCGCCATGCCGACGGCAATGCCGGTGGTGCCGTTAAGTAAAATATTCGGCAAGCGGGCGGGGAGCATTTTCGGCTCTTGCAACGTGCCATCGAAGTTTGGCACCCAATCCGCCGTTCCTTGCCCCAGTTCACTTAATAAAAGCTCGGAATATTTCGACAGGCGGGATTCGGTGTAACGCATTGCTGCGAACGATTTCGGATCGTCCGGCGCCCCCCAGTTCCCCTGCCCGTCCACCAGCGGATAACGGTAAGAGAATGGCTGCGCCATCAGCACCATCGCTTCATAGCAGGCGCTGTCGCCATGCGGATGGTATTTACCCAGTACGTCACCGACAGTACGAGCCGACTTTTTAAATTTGGCGGTCGCATTCAGGCCCAGTTCTGACATCGCATACACAATGCGGCGTTGAACGGGTTTCAGACCATCACCAATAAACGGCAACGCACGGTCCATGATCACGTACATGGAGTAGTTTAAGTAGGCGTTCTCCGTAAACTCATGCAGCGCAAGGCGCTCTGCCATATCGCTCATTAATTCTGATTCCTCAACTTATTCGCCAGCCTTCAAAGGGGCAATATTGCTGGAGATACTACATTATCTGCCGCGTCGAGTCACAGGAGATCAGCGTCATTAGCGCCGCCGGACGTGCTCCGGCGGCGATAAAGGCATCAATGTGCCTTGATATACAACTCTTTGCTGTAGACATAATCCTGAGGATTATGCAGCGGGAAACCGCCAACGTAGGGTTTAAGCAGTTTGATCAGCGGTTGATAGTAGATGGGAATGAGCGGAGCCTGCTGGTTGATAATGGCCTCGGCCTGTTGATACAGCGCATTACGTTTCCCCGCATCGGTGGTTTGCGCCGCCTGATTCAATAACGCGTCATACTGCGTGTTTTTCCAGTGACCGACGTTCTCTTCACTATCGCTTTTAAGCGTGTTCAGGAAGGTGGAAGCATCATTATACGTCGCATCCCACGACTGCCGCGACAACATGAAATCACCGCTACGCCGGGCATCAAGATACGTTTTCCACTCCATCGTGCGCAGCGTCACCTGTGCGCCAAGCCATTTTTTCCATTCGGAAGACAAGGCTATCGCCGTTTTCTCATGCAGATCGTATTTGTTGTAGAACAGTTCAAAGCGTAGCGGGTGAGAGGCGTCGTATCCCGCCTGTTTCAGCAATGCTTTTGCCGTCGCCACGCGCTCACTCATTGGCTGTTGCAGTTCATCGAACGTCGGCGCGTTAAAGCCTTCAACTTCTGGCGGCGTCAACGTAGTTGCAGGGGTTCGCAGCCCAAGTACCTTTTGCGCGATTAACTGTCTGTCGACCGTCAAATATAACGCCCGCCGCACACGCACGTCGTCAAACGGCGTTTTCTGCATATTGAAGTTGTAATATTCGCTGTTCAGACGCGGGATAATCTGCAACTCGCCTGGCAACGATTTTTCGATAACAGGAATTTGCTGCGCCGGAACCCAGGTCAGATCAACCTCTCCCGCGCGATAACGGTTATAGCCAGTGACCGAATTATCCAGCGCCAGATACTCGACCTGCTGCAAAACGGTATGCTCTGCATCGCGGTACTTAGAATTTTTGCGAGCAGTAATCTTTTCGTTAACCACCCATTTATCAAGCACAAAGACACATTTGGCTCACAAGATTCCCCATCACACCAACGGCACATAAACATCCGTTTCCAGTCGCTGCTCTGTCATCCCTTCGGCAAGATTGGTGTAGTGAAACAGGAGCGGTGCTTTACGCATTTTCTCACCACTTTCAGGAAGCCAGCGGCGAATGATGGCCCAGATGGTATGAGATATGTTATCCAGGTCGCCAACATGGCGGGCTACGGCATAACGTCCCGAAGTAAGTTCACCATTACTCACGCCATAACGATTCTCCGGAATCGGTTCGTTAACGCTGCCGCAGATATCAAAGCGAAATGCTTCAGGCGCGGTGGTGGCAGGATCGTCCCAGGCGACGCCAAAAGTCTGGCTTTGGTTAACAGGAGAAAGCCCCGTCTCTTTGCGCCACATGATAAATTTTGCCACGCTGTAGTTGAGCAACTCAGGGCTACAGCGATGTGGCAACATCGCCACAGGGATTGATGGGAAATCGATAATGTTTACATCCAGTGTCAGGTTTGTCATTTTGCCTCCCTGCGAAATTATTCCCGGGAACGCGTCCCGGGAGCGGTAACAATTACGGATTCACTTTACGAATCTGTTTAACGTCAATTTCAACAGAGTTCCAGTCTTTATCCACTTCGCCCTGAATCTCAACCGTATCTTTCGGCGTTACCGTCACACCGTTCCAGCGTTTGTGGTCGATATCTACATTGATGGTGCCGCTGGCATCTTTGAACAGATACAGATCGTCAGAGATGCGCTCAACGATATTGCCACGCAGAGTTACCCAGGTGTCGTCACGCAGAGATTTCGCGTTTTCTACGTTAGTTACGCTGCCGTTCGGCCCCTGGAATCCTCCGGTCTGACTTTGTGTTGCCGATGGGCCAGAAAAACCCCCCTGCTCTGCTGCCATTACCGGTGCGCTGCACAGGGCCATTACTGCAATTGCTGCTGCGAATTTTTTCATGTTTGTTACTCCCTTTAATGTCTGTTTCCGAGTATTAAACAAGATAGTCCTTAACAACTTCTTAAGGAAAAAAAAGAAAATTTAGGGCTGTACAGAGCACGTTACAACACGGTTTACTTGCAACAAATACAGTTATCGCAGGGATGAAAAGATGCGAATTTTACTGATAGAAGATGACATGCTGATTGGCGATGGCATCAAAACAGGTCTGAGTAAGATGGGTTTTAGCGTCGACTGGTTTACGGAAGGTCGTCAGGGAAAAGAGGCGCTTTATAGCGCACCTTATGACGCGGTGATCCTTGATCTCACCTTACCGGGAATGGATGGTCGCGATATTTTACGCGAGTGGCGGAGTAAAGGTCAGCGTGAACCGGTACTGATTCTCACTGCTCGCGATGCTCTGGCCGAACGCGTGGAAGGTTTGCGCCTGGGAGCCGACGATTATCTGTGCAAACCTTTTGCATTGATAGAAGTGGCCGCCAGGCTGGAAGCTCTGATGCGCCGAACCAACGGCCAGGCCAGCAACGAGCTGCGCCACGGTAACGTCATGCTCGACCCCGGCAAACGTATCGCCACGCTGGCTGGCGAACCCTTAACGCTGAAACCAAAAGAATTTGCCCTGTTGGAATTACTGATGCGTAACGCTGGTCGGGTACTGCCACGCAAACTGATTGAAGAAAAACTGTATACCTGGGACGAAGAGGTCACCAGCAATGCCGTTGAAGTGCATGTGCATCATCTGCGGCGCAAACTTGGCAGTGACTTTATTCGTACCGTTCACGGTATAGGCTACACATTAGGTGAGAAATGAAATTTACCCAACGCCTTAGTCTGCGAGTCAGGCTGACGCTGATCTTTTTGATTCTGGCCTCGGTGACCTGGCTGCTTTCCAGCTTTGTCGCCTGGAAACAAACAACGGATAACGTCGATGAGTTGTTCGACACCCAACTGATGCTGTTTGCCAAGCGGTTAAGTACGCTCGATCTCAACGAGATTAACGCTGCGGATCGTATGGCACGGACACCAAATAAATTAAAACATGGTCATGTGGATGACGACGCGTTGACCTTTGCCATCTTTACCCACGACGGCAAAATGGTGCTCAATGATGGCGATAACGGAAAAGACATTCCCTACAGCTATAAACGTGAAGGATTTACTAACGGTCAACTGGTAGATGAAGATGATCCCTGGCGTTTTGTCTGGATGACGTCGTCTGATGGTAAATACCGCATCGTTGTAGGTCAGGAATGGGAATACCGTGAAGACATGGCGCTGGCGATTGTCATCGGACAACTGATCCCGTGGCTTATCGCCCTGCCCATTATGTTAATCATCATGATGGTACTACTGGGGCGTGAACTCGCACCGCTGAACAAACTGGCGCTGGCGCTACGTATGCGTGACCCTGACTCGGAAAAACCACTCAATACTACTGGCGTACCCAGCGAAGTAAGTCCACTGGTCGAGTCGTTGAATCAACTGTTCGCCCGCACACATGCGATGATGGTCCGTGAGCGCCGCTTTACCTCTGATGCAGCTCACGAACTGCGCAGCCCGTTAACAGCACTGAAAGTACAAACCGAAGTCGCACAGCTTTCTGACGATGATCCGCAGGCACGGAAAAAAGCACTGATGCAATTACATTCGGGGATCGATCGCGCCACACGCCTGGTTGATCAGTTGCTCACCCTGTCGCGGCTCGACTCACTGGATAACCTTCAGGACGTCGCGGAGATCCCGCTTGAAGACCTCCTGCAATCGTCGGTGATGGATATTTACCATACAGCGCAGCAGGCAAAAATTGACGTGCGGCTGACGCTCAATGCCCACGGCATCAAACGCACCGGACAACCGCTATTGCTAAGTCTACTGGTACGAAATCTGCTGGATAACGCAGTACGTTACAGTCCACAGGGCAGCGTGGTGGACGTCACTCTGAATGCAGATAATTTCACCGTAAGAGACAACGGCCCCGGTGTGACACCAGAGGCACTGGCGCGAATTGGTGAACGTTTCTACCGCCCACCAGGACAAACCGCTACCGGCAGCGGGCTTGGGCTATCGATTGTCCAGCGGATCGCCAAATTGCATGGCATGAATGTTGTGTTTGGGAATGCAAAACAAGGTGGATTTGAGGCGAAGGTGAGCTGGTAGTGCATATGTCTATGAGAGCCGTTTAAACAGCTCTCATAGATATTCTTAATAGCAAAATATAAGCTGTCCCCAAAAAAGCCACCAACCACAAACCAGACAAATAACGAGCGAGAATACATATAGCCAAAACTCGAACATTTCCCGTACAAAGAGTTTTCTTAAGATGATAATAATAAGTGGCGTCAGAAGAAAAAACGCGGCTATCACTGCTTGTAATATACGTTCTTCGCCTGATACGGAAGGTATATTGCAAATATTGTCTCCCGATTCAAGCATCCAGTCATATTTATTGAATGCAAAAAATGTATCTGCTAACCAATAAACAAGCATTATATATAACAGAGCTTCAAATATTGTTTTAATTTTCTGTTTTAACATAAGTTAGTACTCTCTAAAAAAGTCCAGTCTGCGCTCTGATTTCCGATGCCCTCCCGTAAATCTATTTAGAATTATCTACGCCACACGCTGATATTTTCATTTTTACTTATCCAATACCATAATTATCAACTCGCAGAAAATCCGAACCAACATTGTAAATTAATCCTGTGCTAGTGGGAATTATGAGAAATTGCTATCAGTATTGTCATTTTCAGAAAATATTTATCCTGCATCGGTGAGTCAGAGCAAGAACAGATTTTTGCAAAATTCGCAAAAGACTTTGCACATTTTGCTAATTTCACCGCACCGCTCTGTGACGTACTATAGTCGGCAAACGTCTCACCCTGAGGATAAAAAATGAGCAACATCCTGATTATCAACGGCGCGAAAAAATTCGCCCACTCCAATGGTCAACTGAACGACACCCTGACCGAAGTCGCGGATGGTACGCTGCGCGACCTCGGGCATGATGTCCGCATCGTTCGCGCCGAGAGCGACTACGATGTCAAAGCCGAAGTACAAAACTTTCTCTGGGCTGATGTGGTGATCTGGCAGATGCCAGGTTGGTGGATGGGCGCACCGTGGACGGTGAAGAAATATATCGATGATGTGTTCACCGAAGGTCACGGCACGCTGTATGCCAGCGATGGTCGTACCCGCAAAGATCCGTCAAAAAAATACGGTTCTGGCGGCCTGGTACAGGGCAAAAAATATATGCTTTCCCTGACCTGGAACGCACCAATGGAAGCCTTCACCGAAAAAGACCAATTCTTCCACGGCGTTGGCGTTGACGGCGTGTATCTGCCGTTCCATAAAGCAAACCAATTCCTGGGTATGGAACCGCTGCCGACATTTATCGCTAATGATGTGATAAAAATGCCTGATGTTCCCCGCTATACTGAAGAATATCGCAAGCATCTTGTAGAGATTTTTGGTTAACTAGGGCTCTGGCTTTAGAAGGAGTTAACCATGATTACAGTAATTGCAGAAATCCGTACTCGTCCTGGTCAACATCACCGTCAGGCGGTATTGGATCAGTTTGCTAAAATCGTTCCAACCGTACTGAAGGAAGAAGGTTGCCACGGCTATGCGCCGATGGTGGATTGCGCTGCTGGCGTGAGTTTCCAGTCTATGGCGCCGGACTCTATCGTGATGATTGAGCAGTGGGAAAGCATCGCGCATCTTGAAGCGCACTTGCAGACCCCGCACATGAAAGCGTACAGCGAGGCCGTAAAAGGCGATGTGCTGGAGATGAATATCCGCATCCTGCAACCGGGGATTTAACCTTCCTGAAAAGAGGCCGGTGTTGCTACCGGCCTCAGGTCAGATTAGCCATTCTTTCTTCCCGTTTTCAAACCCCGATGGAAATCGTTAATTCGCTTAATGGTTTTAACCGCACGCTGCGGCATCGCGGAAGCCACCGACCAGACAATCATTTCCAGGCACAACAATACCGTACCATGTAGTGGCGTTTTCCCCTTTTCATCCCCGCGCGGAACATGAATCACGATACTGGCGTCTTTGCTAAAACGTGAATCCAGCGCGTTTGTCAGCAAAATAACAGGGATCCCCAGCCGTCTCGCTTCACGCAGCGTTGTCAGTCCTTCCCGGTGCGCAGATTTTTGCGCCATCATGATCAGAACATCGCCACGTTGAAGCGCGATCAGTTGCTCGGCAAGGCCAATACCCGTACGGTTTAGTGCCGTGGCAGGCAAGCCTATGCGGTTGAATAGTCGTGCGGTATAGTCCGCCAGAATACCCGAAGCGCCAATGCCAAAAATTGCGACTTGCCGTGCCTGCACCAACAACGCTACCGCTTGCGCAAGCGCGTGGCGGTTTTCAGGCTCTGACAGGACATTACAGGTATACAAATGCCCTTCAAGAACAAAGTCGATTGCGGTGTTAACATCGCTCGTCAAGTTACTCACCGTCGTAGACATCTTTTCGCTGGAACTAAGGGCTGGACCAAGCCACTGTTCCAGAGTGCGTTTCAGATCTCGCAGCCCGGCAAACCCCAGGGCCTGTATAGCCCTGATAACTGTGGCATCGGAAGTGTTCAACGTGGCCGCAATTTCCATCGCCGTTTGCTCGAGTACCACTTCACGATGCTCATTAATGTAGCTGGCGACAGCTCTTAACCCAGGCGTTAACTGACTCGCGCGAGTGCGAAAACGCTCACCATAAATATCAACCCGCGTTTTGTCTTTCTGGATCATTTAGCCTCCGGTAGAGGTCGTCCCGCAATTTGTGATTGTATCTGCGCAGCCATCAGCCCCAGAGATGCAAAGGAGTTAGAAATCGCCTCTTCACGAGAAATCAGCACATAGCGCCCGGAACGACAGGCCGTCAGAAACTGACACCATCCCGGCATGACTTTTTCCATTGCTGCCAGCTCATCCTGAGGTTTACCACCGGTGTCACCGCGCCAGGTTGCAAAAACAAAATCGGCATCCAGTTCAGGTAAACGCTCCGCGCTCACATCCATTCGTCCACCTTCAGGAATGCTCTCAATCAGCGGCGGAAAGCGAAAACCAGCATCGCGTAATACCCGCCCCAGCGAATGATAGCTATGCATCACATTAATTTTTCCCTGATTTGCCTGAATCACCGATACCGTTATTTTTTGGCTGTCCAGCGTCGCCTTCAGCGCATTGATTTGTGCCCGATAGCGGCGTTCAAGTATCGCCAGCTGCGACTGCGTTCCTGTAAGTTCTGCCAGCTTGCGGTAGATTTCTGGCGCGCCCCCTTTGAGATGATCAATGCTCACCGTGGGCGCAATTTTTTCCAGTTGTTCAATGGGCGTATTACGGGTCGGTTCTGTGATGATCAGGTCAGGCTTTGCCGCCACAATCGCTTCAATATCAATATCAGCGGTGCCAATAAAAGCGATCGATGAATTATCAAAGTCGACACCTGTCAATAACGCGCCAGATCGAATGAAATGGCTACCGTCAGGCCGGGTTCGCCCGTGGCTGGCGACAGGTGGTACACCGAGCTCAATCAGAGGAATAGTGATATCAAGATCGTGTAAAGAGACAATTCTCTTTGGATGAGCAGGAACAGTGACTTTGCGCCCTAAATCATCAGTAAAGACCTGAACAGGTTCTGTCGCGCGGGCAAAGAATGACAACAGTATCAGCAGAGAAAAAAATAAACGCATATAACTCCCATTAAAAACTGTTCCTGCGCTGCCAGAGCAGTAGCAAAAAGAATGGTCCACCAATCAATGAAATAATGATTCCGGCAGGCAGTTGCAAAGGCAAAAAAGCCAAACGACCAATGCTATCCGCCAGGATAACTAACAACGCCCCCGATACGGCGCTCCCCAGCAGTAATGTCGTCTGCCCGCCACGTAGAATAAAACGTGATATATGGGGTGCTATCAATCCGACAAAACCGATGTTACCAACACACGAAACGCAGACGGCTGTCAGGATTATTGGTGCGGCGACACGTAACAACGCCAGACGAGAACTATTCACCCCTAACCCGGTTGCAACCTGATGACCAAGCAGAGCGATATCCGCCGTCCGGGCGGTGAACAGCAATAAAAGAGCGGCTGGCAACATCCAACAGGCTGAAATACCGACTAACATCCAGTTAGCTGCATGCAGGCTTCCCGATAGCCACATCAATGCAGTTTGTACATCTCGAACATCTGCAGTGGTCATAAATACACCGATACCGGCGGCGAAAAACCAGGAAACACCAATGCCAATCAGAACAAATCGCGGACGGGAAATATCGCGCGCGCAAAAAATCACGATTAAAGCCACCAACAAGCCACCAGCAAGACCAGCCACTGGACGCCAGAACATTCCCAGCATTGGAAACTGGAAAATCAGCCACAGCACTGCCACGCTACATCCTTCTTTGACGCCGATTAAACCGGGATCGGCAAGGCCGTTACGCGCAATGGATTGCATCGCGGCCCCCGCCATACCTAACATAGCTCCGCATAGCAATGCCATGATGACTCTCGGCAAGCGGATATCCTGCACAATATAACGTGCGTCTGTGCTTACGTTTTCTGGAGCAAACAACGCTCGCCCTACTTCCGATGCCGGGACGGAGAAAGAGCCATGCATCAGACCGAATATCAGTATTCCAACCGCAAACAGAAACAACCCACCAAGCAACACCAGATTTTTAGGGCGTACCAGTGTCGAAAACTTACCAACACGTAGTGGGCGTAGCCCGACGTTCATTATCCGACTCATTTGAACATCCTCGTCGCCATAATGACAAAAACGGGCGCACCAACTAATGCCGTCATGACACCGGTTGCCAGCTCATGGGGCGTGAAAAGCGTCCGGGCAATAATATCTGCCAGTAATAACAAAAAGGCGCCGACACAAGCTGAAAGAGGGAGCAGAACGCGCAGATCCGCTGATACCAAACGCCGGACAATCTGCGGTACCAACAGGCCGACAAAACCAATGGGGCCAGCAATCGATACGGCTGCGCCACAGAGCAACGCGATCGCAAGCAGGGTGAATGTTCGCGTGCGCAGTACCGAGACGCCCAGCCCCTGCGCCATGCGATCGCCCAGTGCCAACATGTTAAGAGAGGGCGCAAGGTAAAGGGCTAACACAAATCCCCCCAGAGAAAACCAGGCGGACGTACCCAGCGTCGCCCAATCCTGCCCCGCTAAATCACCTGCTAGCCATGTCCGCATCGCCAGCAGCGTTTGTTCGTCAAGAATCAGGATTGCAGCCGTTATTGAGGACACGAACGCCGATAGCGCCACGCCGCATAAAGTAACTTTCATTGGCGTTAACCCTGAACGCCCTGCGGAGGAAAGCAGCAATATCAACAGGAACAATAACGCGCCCCCCGTAGATGCCAGCAGTGGGCGTCCAACCGGAAAGGCCAGTCCAAGCGCACTGGCGGCAACGACAGCAAGAGCGGCTCCGGCATTTAAGCCTAAAATATGTGGCTCCCCCAATGGGTTACGAATGACAGCCTGCAACAAAGCACCGGCAACACCAAGAGAAGCACCGGTAAGCAATGCTGCCGCTAAACGCGGCAAACGGAGTCTTACAATTACGTTGTGATCGAAGTTTTGCGGATCAAAATGAAGAAATGCCTGCAACACCGTTTGTGGTGCAATAAATCGGGCACCAATCCCTGGATATACCACGCATCCCACCAGCAGTAAGGCGAGGAAAATTACAGTAACCAGCCCTGTGCGCATCATACTTTTTCTACACCACGAAACGGCATGAAGAACGGTTTTCCCGTCAGAGGATTTATTGATGCGTGAACATCAACGTCAAAGACAGCTTTTACCAGCTCAGGCGTGCAATGCTCCCCCTCATTCAACACACGCACCACTTTCCCCTGGCGTAAAAATATCAACGTATCGCCATAATTGACGGCAAAATTCAGATCATGCAACACCACGACGACTGTACGCCCGTGATGACGCGTTAAATCATGTAATAACTCAAGAATTTCAACCTGATAACGTAAATCAAGCCAGGTTGTGGGTTCATCCAGCAGGATATAAGGCGTCTTTTGCGCCAACACCATCGCAATCCAGCAACGCTGGCGCTGCCCACCAGAGAGTTTTTCAACCGATAAATGTGCAAACTCCTGCGTACCGGTTAATTTCAGGGCCTCTTCTACCGCCTGCTCGTCGGCGTCGCTCCATTGACGTATGAAATTCTGCCAGGGAAAACGCCCACGCGACACCAGTTCATAAACGGTTAAGCCCTCCGGCAATAATGGCGACTGCGGCAAGATCCCAAGTCTACGGGATAACGCTTTCGTTGGTTGCTCGTGAATCGCTTTACCATCCAGCAATATCGAGCCGCCCATAGGTTGCAAGATACGTGCAATGGTGCTGAGCAACGTCGACTTTCCACAGCCGTTTGCCCCAACCAGAACGGTCATTTTTTCTGTGGGAACGGAGAAAGAAACACCATCAACAATGATTTTCTTGTGATACCCGGCAGAAACAGTGTCGAGGATCAGCCCCTGCCCTTTTGCGTTATGTGCCACGTGTACGCCAACTTAATCAAAGACAAACAAAAATAAAACTCATTCTCCTTTGAGAGTTTGACGTCACAAAATGTAGTAGTCAAGAAGTTAAAAGCCATACAAAAACAAGGTAAATAACAGGTGAAATATTTTTAAATACAAAAATAAAACTATTAAATATTAATAAGTTACCATCAATTTAATTGCATTAACCTCTCATAAAAACACATGTAGCAATTTTTTGTTATTTCTCATTTACTACTACATCACCTCATGATTGAATGATTCTCAATTACATATCCGATGGCGAAATAACAAACGGATAGTGCTTAGTGAGCAACAAGAAACAATTTTCACTCACGACAATCCGTGAGTTTTTGGGATAACAGACTAAATGGCTAAGTTCACACCTTCATTCTCAGGAATCAAAGGTCGGGCGCTCTTTTCACTGCTCTTTGCAGCACCAATGATTCATGCAACCGACACTGCAACGACCAAAGATGGCGAAACAATCACTGTTACAGCGGATGCAAATACCGCAACTGAGGCGACCGATGGTTATCAACCTCTGAGCACCTCCACGGCGACATTAACCGATATGCCGATGCTGGATATCCCGCAAGTGGTCAATACGGTTAGCGATCAAGTTCTGGAAAATCAGAATGCGACGACGCTGGATGAGGCGCTTTATAACGTCAGTAACGTGGTACAGACCAATACATTAGGCGGAACTCAGGACGCCTTTGTACGTCGTGGGTTTGGTGCTAACCGGGATGGCTCCATCATGACCAACGGTCTGCGAACCGTACTTCCTCGCAGCTTCAACGCTGCAACAGAACGTGTAGAAGTGCTAAAAGGTCCGGCCTCCACGCTGTATGGCATTCTCGATCCTGGCGGACTGATTAACGTCGTGACAAAGCGCCCGGAAAAAACATTTCATGGTACTGTCTCAGCCACGTCCTCCAGTTTTGGCGGAGGCACTGGGCAACTGGATATCACAGGTCCCATTGAAGGCACTCAGCTGGCATACCGCCTGACGGGGGAAGTGCAGGATGAAGATTACTGGCGGAATTTCGGTAAAGAGCGCAGCACATTTATTGCCCCATCACTCACCTGGTTTGGTGATAATGCAACAGTAACCATGCTCTATTCACATCGGGATTATAAAACGCCGTTCGATCGTGGAACGATTTTCGACCTTACGACGAAACAGCCCGTAAACGTTGATCGAAAAATACGTTTCGACGAACCGTTTAATATTACAGATGGTCAGTCCGATCTGGCGCAACTCAACGCAGAATATCATCTCAATAGCCAGTGGACAGCGCGCTTTGATTACAGCTACAGCCAGGATAAATACAGCGATAATCAGGCTCGTGTTACCGCGTATGATGCAACGACAGGAACGCTGACACGGCGTGTTGATGCAACTCAGGGATCTACCCAGCGTATGCATTCTACTCGTGCGGATCTGCAAGGGAATGTTGATATTGCTGGGTTCTATAATGAGATTCTGGGTGGGGTGTCATATGAATATTATGATCTTCTGCGCACAGATATGATTCGCTGTAAAAACGCTAAAGATTTCAATATCTACAACCCCATTTATGGCAATACCAGCAAATGCACAACGGTTTCGGCGTCGGACAGTGATCAGACGATCAAACAGGAGAGCTACTCAGCTTATGCACAGGACGCACTCTATCTGACCGATAACTGGATTGCCGTCGCCGGGATCCGCTATCAGTATTACACGCAATATGCGGGTAAAGGCCGTCCTTTTAATGTCAATACTGACAGCCGCGATGAACAATGGACGCCCAAACTGGGGTTAGTCTACAAACTGACGCCATCGGTATCCTTATTTGCTAATTATTCGCAAACATTTATGCCGCAGTCGTCAATTGCCAGCTACATTGGCGATCTTCCACCGGAATCATCTAATGCTTACGAAGTCGGGGCAAAATTCGAGCTGTTCGATGGTATAACCGCAGATATTGCGCTGTTTGATATCCATAAACGTAACGTGCTGTATACCGAAAGTATTGGTGATGAAACCATCGCCAAAACGGCAGGCCGCGTTCGTTCAAGAGGGGTAGAAGTCGACCTTGCGGGAGCATTAACTGAAAACATTAATATCATTGCCAGCTACGGCTATACCGATGCAAAGGTTCTGGAAGATCCTGATTATGCAGGAAAACCATTGCCGAATGTTCCTCGTCATACCGGTTCGCTATTCCTGACCTATGATAGTCATAACATGCCTGGCAATAACACACTAACGTTTGGCGGTGGCGGACATGGCGTAAGCCGTCGTTCGGCAACCAATGGGGCTGACTATTATCTGCCAGGCTATTTTGTTGCCGATGCCTTCGCCGCATACAAAATGAAATTGCAGTATCCGGTCACTCTGCAATTAAACGTCAAAAACCTGTTTGATAAAACGTATTACACCTCTTCCATCGCCACAAATAATCTGGGTAATCAGATTGGCGATCCGCGTGAAGTGCAATTCACGGTGAAAATGGAATTTTGATCAAAAAAGCCCGGTATACACGTGTATACCGGGCTATGTTTTATTCTTCTGGCGGGAGGATTATCAGACCTCAATCTCCGCCATGTCACCTTTCTCTTGCAACCAGTTACGGCGATCTTCCGAGCGTTTCTTCGCCAACAGCATGTCCATCATCGCGTCGGTACGCTGATCGTCTTCATCATCGATGGTCAACTGCACCAGACGGCGAGTGTTCGGGTCGAGCGTGGTTTCACGTAGTTGCAGCGGGTTCATTTCACCCAGACCTTTAAAACGCTGGACATTTGGCTTGCCTTTCTTGCGTTTTAATTGTTCGAGCACGCCCTCTTTCTCTTCTTCCGTCAAGGCGTAATAGACCTCTTTGCCAAGGTCAATGCGGTAGAGCGGTGGTAGCGCTACATATACGTGACCATGTTTCACCAGCGTACGGAAGTGTTTTACAAACAAGGCGCAGAGCAGCGTGGCAATGTGCAGACCATCGGAGTCAGCATCCGCCAGGATACAGATCTTGCCATAACGCAGTTGGCTAAGATCATCGCTGTCAGGATCGATACCGATCGCTACCGAAATATCATGCACTTCCTGCGAGGCCAGCACTTCGTCGGAAGAAACTTCCCAAGTGTTAAGGATCTTACCTTTCAGCGGCATGATCGCCTGATATTCACGATCGCGCGCCTGCTTGGCAGATCCGCCTGCGGAGTCACCTTCCACGAGGAACAGTTCGGTACGGTTAAGATCCTGCGCGGTACAGTCAGCCAATTTACCAGGCAGCGCCGGGCCGCTGGTTAGCTTTTTACGCACCACTTTTTTAGCCGCACGCATACGACGCTGGGCGCTGGAAATCGCCATCTCAGCAAGTAGTTCCGCCGCCTGAACGTTCTGGTTCAGCCACAGGGTAAAGGCATCTTTCACCACGCCAGAAACGAATGCCGCGCACTGACGCGAAGAGAGACGCTCTTTGGTCTGCCCGGCAAACTGCGGATCCTGCATTTTTACTGACAGCACATAGGCACAGCGATCCCAGATATCTTCCGCCGACAGCTTCACGCCGCGCGGCAGGATGTTGCGGTATTCGCAAAACTCACGCATCGCATCCAGCAGCCCCTGACGCAGACCGTTAACGTGCGTACCGCCCTGCATCGTTGGGATCAGGTTGACGTAACTTTCGGTCAGCAGTTCGCCACCTTCCGGCAGCCACAGCAGCGCCCAGTCAACGGCTTCCGTTTCACCGTTAAAGTTACCGATAAACGGTTTTTCCGGCAGTGTCGGCAGGCCGTTTACCGCTTCCGCCAGGTAATCATTCAGACCGTCCTGATAGCACCAGCGTTGTTCGGTATTGTTGATCTCATCTTTAAAAGTGATCTCAACGCCAGGGCACAATACCGCTTTGGCTTTCAGCACATGTGTAAGGCGTGAAACAGAGAAGCGCGGGCTGTCAAAGAAGGTTTCATCCGGCCAGAAGTGCACGCTGGTACCGGTATTGCGTTTACCGCAAGTGCCGACAACCTGCAAATCCTGCACCTTTTCGCCATTTTCAAAGGCGATGTTATAAATCTGACCATCGCGGCGCACGTTAACTTCTACGCGCTTTGACAGGGCGTTAACCACCGAGATCCCCACGCCGTGCAGACCGCCAGAGAACTGGTAGTTTTTGTTAGAAAATTTACCGCCCGCGTGCAAACGGCAAAGAATCAGTTCTACCGCCGGAACACCTTCTTCCGGGTGAATATCCACCGGCATCCCACGGCCATCGTCAATCACTTCCAGCGACTGGTCAGCATGTAAAATAACGTCCACGCGTTTTGCGTGACCCGCCAGTGCTTCATCCACACTGTTATCAATGACTTCTTGCCCCAAATGGTTAGGGCGAGTGGTATCGGTATACATCCCCGGACGGCGGCGAACCGGCTCAAGCCCGGTGAGTACCTCAATGGCATCAGCGTTATAAGTTTGCGTCATGGTTTAAGTTAGTAATTCGAGTTGATCGTCAGAGATGGTGCAGACCAAGAAAATCGACGATCGGGTTGAAATAATCTTCGAAGCCCGTGAATGCGTGGTTGCCGCCTTCTATAACAGTCTGGCGGCAGGAAGCGTAGTACGCCACCGCCTGGCGGTAATCCAGCACTTCATCTCCCGTCTGTTGCAGCAGCCAGATCAAATCCGGCGCTTCCAGCGGGTCAATCTGCATGACTTTGAGATCGTAAATATGGCGAGACTCTAGCACATATTGCTGCCCGGTGTAGGGGTTCTCGTTCTGACCGAGATAGTCCGTCAGCAGTTCAAACGGGCGCACCGCCGGGTTTACCACCACTGCGGGCAGCATAAAACATTGCGACAACCAGGTGGCGTAATATCCCCCCAGTGACGAACCGACAATACCCAGCGAATCGCCGCCATGTTCCAGGACAATGGATTCCAGCAGTTCTGCCGCATCGGAAGGATACGGCGGCAACTGCGGAATAATCATCTCAACGTCAGGGTGATGTTCCGCCAGCCAGTTTTTCAACAAGCTCGCTTTCGCAGAACGCGGCGAACTATTGAAACCGTGTAAATAAAGAAGCGTCGACATCAGTAACCTTCTGAAGCGGTATCTGGTTGGAAACGGGAGTCTGCCAGGCGGTGTACTTCTGTGGTCAGCGTGCCATCGGCATGGAGTTCCAGCGTACGCCAACCGGGCGCGATAGTGTCCAGCGTGAAGTTAGAACAGTGCGGCTTAAACTGCACGCAGGTCGATGGCGTTGCCAGCAGGCGACGACCATTCCAGTCGAGATCCAGTTCCTGATGGATATGGCCGCATAACAGATATTTGACGTGCGGAAACTTCACCAGCACGTTATCCAGTTCACCCGCGTTACGCAGACTGTGTTGGTCAAGCCAGCTACAGCCCGCAGGCAACGGATGATGATGCAGCAAAAGCAAGGTATGGCGCTCTGGCGCATCAGCCAGTTTACGTTCCAGCCACTCGAGTTGAAACTCGCTTAGCTCACCGTGCGGTACGCCAAACACCTGGCTGTCCAGCAACAGGATTTGCCACTGTTCACCGATAAACACGCGTTTCGCTGAAGATATACCCGCGTCCTGTAGCGCGCTGTACATCGCAGGCTGGAAATCATGGTTGCCCGGCAGCCAGACGCAGGGCGCACGAAAACTTGCGATGCCTTCAGCGAAGTGCTGATAGGCCGCAGCCGTTTGATCCTGCGCTAAATCACCTGTCGCGACAATCAGGTCGAATTCGTGCTGGTGTGGGCGAATCGCCTCCAGCACCGCCTGGTAACTCTCCCAGGTGTTCACCCCTAACAGGGCTTCGTGCTTTTGCGCAAACAGGTGAGTATCGGTAATTTGTAAAATCCTGACTCTGGACTCACCAGCCAGAGGAAGGGTTAACAGGCTTTCCAAATGGTGTCCTTAGGTTTCACGACGCTAATAAACCGGAATCGCCATCGCTCCATGTGCTAAACAGTATCGCAACCAGTCCGCTAAAAACTGATTAATTTGATGCTTTTCGTCGCGTTGATGCAACTTTTTATTAGGATAATCATACCGCGCTTTGAAGCGAAAAATCTGCTGACTTGAACACACTTCAGCCACCATCGCGTCATGATACAGACGCACCGTCATCGACGGAAGGCTCCAGTAACTGATCGCTGGCGCAATCTGTTCAATAGTCACCAGGGTAGTGTATCGGGTCGATTCCACAATCGTTAGCCGATATTGTGCGTTTGCCACCTGATAGCTTACAGTTTCACCGGGTGCGTCATTGCGCGGTAACAAACGGCGCAATTGTGAAAAGTTCATCTCGCACAGGCGCATCATTTCAGGAAAGTCAGGTGTGTAACGCTTCATTTATGCCCACTCATTTTTTAACGCTTGATGATGCAGTTGCAGCCATTGCAAAGCGATGACCGACGCTGCGTTGTCGATTTTCCCCTCTTCTACCCATTGGTATGCCTGTTCCCGACTTACCACATGAACGCGAATATCTTCGTTTTCATCAGCCAGACCGTGAATACCGCTTGCGGTCGTGGCGTCCACTTCGCCCACCATAATTGACGAACGCTCGCTGGTGCCGCCCGGGCTTGCCAGGAAACTTAACACCGGTTTGGTCCGTTTCACTTTTAGTCCCGCCTCTTCAATCGCTTCGCGACGGGCAACATCTTCCACACTCTCACCTTCTTCAATCATCCCGGCAACCATTTCCAGTAACCAGGGCGTTTCGCTGGTGTCATACGCGGCGATTCGTATCTGCTCAATCAGTACAACTTCATCGCGCACTGGGTCAAAGGGTAGCAAGACTGCGGCGTGACCGCGTTCAAAAATTTCCCGTCGGACCTCATGACTCATTTGTCCGTTGAATAGACGATGGCGAAATCTATAAAGATCTAATGAAAAAAAGCCGCGATAAAGTGTTTCTCGTGCAATAATTTCTACATCGTTTTTGCCAAATGTAACGGGCAGGTTGTCTGGCTTAAGCATGGCTAATGTCCTGGCACTAATAGTGAATAAAATGTGAATTTCAGAGACGTTTGACTGCCGTTTGAGCAGTCATGTGTTAAATTGAGGCACATTAATGCCCTATGGCACGTAACGCCAACCTTTTGCGGTAGCGGCTTCTGCTAGAATCCGCAATAATTTTACAGTTTGATCGCGCTAAATACTGCTTCACCACAAGGAATGCAAATGAAGAAATTGCTCCCCATTCTTATCGGCCTGAGCCTTTCTGGGTTCAGTTCGTTGAGCCAGGCCGAGAACCTGATGCAAGTTTATCAGCAAGCACGCCTTAGTAACCCGGAATTGCGTAAGTCTGCCGCCGATCGTGATGCTGCCTTTGAAAAAATTAATGAAGCTCGCAGTCCATTACTGCCACAGCTAGGTTTAGGTGCAGATTACACCTACAGCAACGGCTACCGCGACGCGAACGGCATCAACTCTAACGCAACCAGTGCGTCCTTGCAGTTGACCCAGTCCATTTTCGATATGTCGAAATGGCGCGCACTGACTTTGCAGGAAAAAGCTGCCGGTATTCAGGACGTCACTTACCAGACCGATCAACAAACTTTGATCCTCAACACCGCGACCGCTTATTTCAACGTGTTGAATGCCATTGACGTGCTTTCTTATACTCAGGCACAAAAAGAGGCAATCTACCGTCAGTTAGATCAAACCACCCAACGCTTTAACGTGGGCCTGGTGGCGATCACCGATGTGCAGAACGCCCGCGCACAGTACGATACCGTGCTGGCGAACGAAGTGACCGCACGTAACAACCTCGACAACGCCGTTGAGCAGCTGCGTCAGATCACCGGTAACTACTATCCGGAACTGGCGGCGCTGAATGTCGAAAACTTCAAGACCGACAAGCCACAGCCGGTTAACGCGCTGCTGAAAGAAGCCGAAAAACGCAACCTGTCGCTGTTACAGGCACGTTTGAGCCAGGACCTGGCGCGCGAGCAAATTCGCCAGGCGCAGGACGGTCACTTACCGACTCTGGATTTGACGGCCTCTACCGGAATTTCTGACACCTCTTACAGCGGTTCAAAAACCCGTGGTGCGACCACAGGCCAGTATGACGACAGCAATATGGGCCAGAACAAAGTGGGCCTGAGCTTCTCGCTGCCGATTTATCAGGGCGGAATGGTTAACTCGCAGGTGAAACAGGCACAGTACAACTTTGTCGGTGCCAGCGAGCAACTGGAAAGCGCCCATCGTAGCGTCGTGCAGACCGTGCGTTCCTCCTTCAACAATATTAATGCATCTATCAGTAGCATTAACGCCTACAAACAAGCCGTGGTTTCCGCCCAAAGCTCTTTAGACGCGATGGAAGCGGGCTACTCGGTTGGTACGCGTACCATTGTTGATGTGTTGGACGCGACCACTACGCTGTACAACGCCAAGCAAGAACTGGCAAATGCGCGTTATAACTACCTGATTAATCAGCTGAATATTAAATCAGCTCTGGGTACGTTGAACGAGCAGGATCTGCTGGCACTGAACAATGCGCTGAGCAAACCGGTTTCTACTAATCCAGAAAACGTTGCGCCGCAAACGCCAGAACAGAATGCTATTGCTGACGGTTATGCACCTGATAGCCCGGCACCAGCCGTTCAGCAAGCATCCGCACGCACTAACACCAGTAACGGTAATAACCCTTTCCGTAACTGATGACGACGACGGGGCTTCGGCCCCGTCTGAACGTAAGGCAACGTAAAGATACGGGTTATCTGCCGCATTCTTCCCCCTTCTCGCTTCAATTTCGACCAGCCATCCTCTATTCTGATGGGTATTTACCACTGGTCCCGGAAGACAAAAATGAAACGGACAAAATCCATACGCCACGCATCGTTCCGTAAAAACTGGAGCGCACGCCACCTGACACCTGTCGCTCTCGCTGTTGCTACTGTTTTTATGCTGGCAGGCTGTGAAAAGAGTGATGAAACTGTGTCTCTCTATCAAAATGCTGACGACTGTTCAGCTGCAAACCCAGGCAAAAGCGCCGAATGTACCACCGCGTACAACAATGCGCTGAAAGAAGCAGAACGTACTGCGCCGAAATACGCCACTCGTGAAGACTGTATTGCCGAATTTGGTGAAGGTCAGTGCCAGCAGGCGCCAGCCCAGGCTGGCATGGCACCTGAAAACCAGGCGCAGACCCAGCAATCCAGCGGGAGTTTCTGGATGCCGTTGATGGCCGGTTACATGATGGGACGTCTGATGGGCGGCGGCGCAGGATTTGCACAGCAGCCGCTGTTCTCCTCGAAAAACCCAGCCAGCCCGGCTTACGGTAAATATACCGACGCGACGGGTAAAAACTATGGCGCAGCCCAGCCAGGCCGCACCATGACCGTACCGAAGACGGCAATGGCACCAAAACCGGCGACCACCACTACCGTTACCCGCGGCGGTTTTGGTGAATCTGTTGCCAAACAAAGCACTATGCAGCGTAGCGCAACCGGCACCTCTTCTCGTTCAATGGGTGGCTGATACCGATGGAAAGAGTCAGTATTACCGAGCGCCCAGACTGGCGTGAAAAAGCCCACGAATACGGTTTCAATTTTCACACCATGTACGGCGAGCCGTACTGGTGTGAAGATGCTTACTACAAGTTAACCCTCGCCCAGGTTGAAAAGCTGGAAGAAGTCACCGCCGAACTGCACCAGATGTGCCTGAAAGTGGTGGAAAAAGTGATCTCCAGCGATGAGCTGATGACCAAATTCCGCATTCCAAAGCACACGTGGAGTTTTGTGCGTCAGTCATGGCTGACGCACCAGCCGTCGCTTTATTCACGCCTTGATCTGGCGTGGGATGGCACTGGCGAACCTAAGCTTCTGGAAAATAATGCCGATACGCCCACGTCACTGTATGAAGCAGCATTCTTTCAGTGGATCTGGCTGGAAGATCAGCTTAACGCGGGCAACCTGCCGGAAGGCAGCGACCAGTTTAACAGTCTGCAAGAAAAGCTGATCGATCGCTTTGTCGAGCTGCGTGAACAGTATGGCTTCCAGTTGCTGCATCTCACCTGCTGTCGTGACACGGTGGAAGATCGTGGCACCATCCAGTATTTGCAGGACTGCGCGACGGAAGCTGAAATTGCTACCGAGTTCCTGTACATCGACGATATCGGTTTAGGTGAAAAAGGTCAGTTCACGGATTTACAGGATCAGGTCATCGCTAACCTGTTCAAACTGTACCCGTGGGAATTTATGCTGCGCGAGATGTTCTCCACCAAGCTGGAAGATGCTGGCGTACGCTGGCTGGAACCGGCGTGGAAGAGCATTATCTCCAACAAAGCACTTCTGCCGCTACTGTGGGAGATGTTCCCGAATCATCCGAACCTGTTGCCCGCTTATTTTGCGGAAGATGATCATCCAGAAATGGAAAAATATGTGGTTAAGCCAATCTTCTCGCGTGAAGGCGCAAACGTGTCGATTATCGAGAATGGCAAAACCATTGAAGCGGCAGAAGGTCCGTATGGCGAAGAAGGCATGATTGTTCAACAATTCCATCCGCTGCCGAAATTTGGCGACAGCTATATGTTGATTGGTAGCTGGCTGGTGAACGATCAACCCGCCGGAATTGGCATTCGTGAAGACCGTGCATTGATCACCCAGGATATGTCTCGGTTTTATCCGCATATTTTTGTTGAATAACACTGCTTAATATTGCCCCGATAATCGGGGCAACTTTTCATAATCCATCATTTATAATTTCCATCAATATATAAAGCCACACATCTCCAACCTTTATTTAACATTAATAACCAATTTAATGTTAAATCGTCATATGTAAGTGATATTGCAATTAAAGTAAGTAAATAAATCACCGCATAACACATTGATATATATTAAATATTTTGTTTTTATCTCTTCATATTTTAATTTAATAATTAAAAAACAATGTCACAGAGATCACACTACGCAATATTGAACATTGTTATTAATATATCGCCACCATACTATCCATTAAAAATAAATAGTTGTTTCAACAAATAACAACATATTCAAAAGCAGCAAAACATTCTCATATTTTATTAGAGTCACATTTTTCATTCACAAAACAAATTTATTAGTACCATCTCAACAGTCGATATTCATCATTATTATATATTTGCGTTATATAAGGAGATATATCCATGTTTGATAAATATAGAAAAACACTGGTAGCTGGAACGGTGGCATTAGCTCTGGGATTGTCTGCAACTGGCGTAATGGCGGCGGGTTTTAAACCTGCACCACCTGCCGGGCAACTCGGAGCAATCATTGTCGACCCCTACGGCAATGCACCACTGACCGCTCTGGTTGACTTAGATAGCCACGTCATTTCTGACGTCAAAGTTACCGTCCACGGGAAGGGCGAAAAAGGTGTTGAAATCAGCTATCCCGTGGGCCAGGAGTCCCTAAAAACTTACGATGGTGTACCGATTTTTGGTCTTTATCAGAAATTTGCCAACAAAGTGACCGTTGAGTGGAAAGAAAACGGTAAGGCCATGAAAGATGATTACGTGGTGCAAACTTCAGCCATCGTCAACAATTACATGGATAACCGTTCCATCTCTGATCTACAGCAGACCAAAGTCGTTAAAGTCGCACCTGGTTTTGAAGATCGCCTCTATCTGGTTAATACCCACACCTTTACTGCACAAGGTTCCGATCTCCACTGGCACGGTGAGAAAGATAAAAATGCCGGGATCCTCGATGCAGGTCCGGCAACCGGCGCACTGCCTTTTGATATCGCGCCCTTTACTTTCATTGTCGATACCGAAGGTGAATACCGCTGGTGGCTGGATCAAGACACCTTCTACGATGGCCGTGACCGTAATATCAACAAACGTGGTTATCTGATGGGTATCCGCGAAACACCACGCGGCACCTTTACCGCAGTACAAGGCCAGCACTGGTACGAGTTCGACATGATGGGTCAGGTGCTGGAAGATCATAAACTGCCGCGCGGATTCGCTGACGCCACTCATGAATCCATTGAGACGCCTAATGGTACGGTACTGTTGCGCGTAGGTAAGAGTAACTACCGTCGCGATGACGGCGTACACGTCACCACCATTCGTGATCATATCCTCGAAGTCGATAAATCTGGTCGCGTTGTCGATGTATGGGATCTGACGAAGATCCTCGATCCGAAACGTGATGCTCTGCTCGGTGCACTGGATGCAGGCGCAGTTTGCGTTAACGTTGATCTTGCTCACGCCGGACAGCAGGCAAAACTGGAACCAGATACGCCGTTTGGCGACGCACTGGGTGTAGGACCAGGTCGTAACTGGGCGCACGTCAACTCCATCGCCTATGACGCGAAAGATGACTCAATTATCCTCTCTTCTCGTCACCAGGGCGTTGTAAAAATTGGTCGTGATAAACAAGTGAAATGGATCCTTGCCCCCTCGAAAGGCTGGGAAAAACCATTGGCCAGCAAATTGCTGAAACCCGTTGACGCTAACGGTAAGCCGATCACCTGTAACGAAAATGGCCTGTGTGAAAACTCAGACTTCGACTTCACCTATACCCAGCATACCGCATGGATCTCCAGCAAAGGTACACTCACTATCTTTGATAACGGCGACGGTCGCCATCTGGAACAACCTGCCTTACCAACCATGAAATATTCCCGTTTTGTGGAATATAAGATTGATGAGAAGAAAGGTACCGTTCAGCAAGTTTGGGAATACGGTAAAGAACGCGGTTACGATTTCTATAGCCCAATCACCTCCATTATCGAATACCAGGCTGACCGTGACACCATGTTCGGCTTCGGTGGCTCCATTCATCTGTTTGACGTCGGTCAGCCGACCGTCGGTAAGTTGAACGAGATCGACTACAAAACCAAAGAAGTGAAAGTGGAAATCGACGTGATGTCTGATAAACCCAACCAGACTCACTACCGTGCGCTGTTAGTCCGTCCAAAACAGATGTTTAAATAATTAAGAAGGGAATAAAAATGTCGAAATTAGGGATCTCATCACTGTTTAAAAGCGTACTACTTACTGCGGCTCTGGCGGTTTCATTTACTGCTTCTGCATTTACCGAAGGCACGGATTATATGGTCCTGGAAAAACCGATTCCGAATGCCGACAAAACGCTGATTAAGGTATTCAGCTACGCCTGCCCGTTCTGTTACAAGTACGACAAAGCGGTTACCGGTCCGGTATCGGAAAAAGTGAAAGATGTCGTTGCTTTCACGCCGTTCCATCTGGAAACCAAAGGCGAATACGGTAAACAGGCGAGCGAAGTCTTTGCTGTCTTGATCAATAAAGATAAAGCAGCAGGTATTTCCTTATTTGATGCTAACTCTCAGTTTAAGAAAGCCAAGTTTGCCTACTACGCGGCTTATCACGACAAAAAAGAACGCTGGTCTGACGGTAAAGATCCCGCGGCCTTTATCAAAACGGGTCTGGATGCTGCTGGTATGAGCCTGGCGGATTTTGAAGCTGCACTGAAAGAGCCAGCGGTACAAGAAACACTGGAAAAATGGAAAGCCTCTTATGAAGTCGCCAAAATCCAGGGTGTTCCAGCTTATGTCGTTAATGGTAAGTACTTGATCTACACCAAGAGCATCAAATCCATCGACGCGATGGCAGACCTTATCCGTGAGTTAGCAAGCAAATAACAGGGAAACAGGCTATGGGTATTAAGGGAATGTGGAAAGACCTTCGCACATCACCAGTCGACACACTGGTCAGATGGCAGGAGCAACGCTTTTTGTGGTTGTTAATGGCCGTTGCGATGGGCGCGTTAATTATCCTGGCGCACTCTTTCTTCCAGATCTATCTCTACATGGCCCCCTGTGAGCAATGTGTATACATTCGCTATGCCATGTTTGTGATGGTTATTGGAGGATTGGTTGCGGCGATCAACCCGAAGAACATCATCCTTAAGCTGATTGGCTGCGTGATGGCATTTTACGGCAGCATCATGGGGCTGAAGTTTTCATTCAAACTGAACGATATCCACCATGCGGTGCATAACCCGGATCCCGATTCACTGTTTGGCGTTCAGGGTTGCTCTACCGATCCAACTTTCCCCTTTAACCTGCCGCTGGCACAGTGGGCACCAAACTGGTTCAAACCTACCGGGGATTGCGGCTATGATGCGCCAATCGTTCCCGATGGCGTCACACTGAGCAGTATGCAGCAGTGGTTTGTGGCGATGTATCAGCAATCTGAAGGCTGGTATCTGCTACCGCCGTGGCACTTTATGAACATGGCTCAGGCCTGTATGTTGGCTTTTGGTCTTTGCTTATTGCTGCTATTAGTGATGAGCGGCGCATGGGGACTCAAGCTGCTGAGAAAGTAAGGTAATGCAAACCGAAGCCAGAAATTGGCTTCGGTTTTCTTCATCTATTAACCTACCTGCACCGACAACATACTTAAACTGCCCATTTCTATACCATCGACCGGAATGGTAATTGGCTCCTGCCCATCCCATGCACCTAAAACATACAATAGCGGCAGGTAATGCTCCGGTGTTGGATTCGATAACGCGCCACCTTCATGGTCGAGATAATTCACCAGAGGATGCTGCTCCACCGGTCCTTGCCACGTCAGATTCGCTTTCACATACTCATTAAACGACGTCGCCCACGGATAGGGGGAACTATCGCCATGCCATTTCACCGTGCGCAGGTTATGCACCACGTTACCGCTGGCGACCAACATTATTCCTTCATCTCGCAGCGCTGCCAGTTTACGCCCCATCTCAAGGTGCCAGGCGGCGGGTTTGGTGCTATCAATACTTAACTGCACCATCGGGATATCCGCTTGCGGATACATCTTAATCAGTACGCCCCACGAGCCGTGGTCAAAGCCCCAGGCTTCTTTATCCAGTGTGACAGGCACTGGCGCTAACAGCTCAACCAATCGCTGAGCCAAAGCCGGTGAGCCAGGAGCCGGATAATGGGTGTCGTACAGCGCCTGAGGAAAGCCGCCAAAGTCATGAATCGTTGGCGGCGTCTCCATCGCAGTCACTCCTGTACCACGGGTAAACCAGTGAGCCGAAACCACGACAATCGCTTTCGGACGTGGCAATGTCATCCCCAACTTCTGCCAGCTGCGGGTATACAAATTATCTTCCAGCACGTTCATCGGACTACCGTGACCTAAAAACAATGCTGGCATACGTGTTGAAGACATGATGATATCCTTAACTAAAGGTGTCATTTTGATATCCTCACAATACGCTTGTTCGGCGGAGTAAGAACCCGGATAACGATGATGATCATCATCAGTTATTTTGACGATCTGCCTGAAGGTGAAGATTTATAAGGAGTTGTCGATGTCAGTACCTCTCATTCTGACCATACTGGCGGGGGCAGCCACGTTTATTGGCGCGTTTCTCGGCGTTCTCGGGCAAAAACCCTCGAACCGACTGCTGGCGTTTTCGCTAGGGTTTGCGGCGGGGATCATGTTGCTGATCTCATTGATGGAGATGCTCCCTGCCGCATTAGCCGCCGAAGGAATGTCCCCCGTTCTGGGCTACGGGATGTTTATTTTTGGTCTGCTGGGCTATTTTGGTCTGGACCGCATGTTGCCGCATGCGCATCCGCAGGATTTAATGCAAAAATCGGTGCAACCGTTGCCCAAATCACTCAAGCGCACTGCTATTCTGCTCACTCTTGGAATCAGTCTGCATAACTTCCCGGAAGGGATTGCCACCTTTGTTACGGCAAGCAGTAACCTGGAGCTGGGCTTTGGCATCGCACTGGCCGTGGCTTTGCACAATATTCCTGAAGGTCTGGCGGTTGCGGGGCCGGTTTACGCGGCAACGGGGTCGAAACGCACCGCAATTCTGTGGGCGGGGATTTCTGGGCTGGCGGAAATTCTCGGCGGCGTTCTGGCGTGGTTAATCCTTGGTAGCATGATTTCCCCGGTGGTCATGGCGGCAATCATGGCGGCGGTTGCAGGAATCATGGTGGCGCTCTCCGTAGACGAATTAATGCCGTTAGCCAAAGAGATTGATCCCAATAATAATCCCAGCTATGGCGTGCTGTGTGGGATGTCAGTAATGGGATTTAGTTTAGTGCTGTTACAAACGGCGGGAATTGGTTGAAAACAACTTCAGATGTTGTCCAGCATGGACAACATCTGCAGGCATCGCAGAAGCACTACTCCAGCTTTTCTGCTGTCTCTTCTCTCGCACTGTTTAAGTATTTGTTTCTCGCTTCAAGCAGTGCGTCTCTGTCCTGGCGAAACGCCCGACAATAACGTTTCAAATGCAGGAAATACCCCACCACAACCAGCGCAATCAATACAATCCAGTACCAGGAGATAAACATCCTTTTTACCCTTAATATTTAACAATACCAAACATTTAGCGCATAAATTTCACATATCCATTTTCGGATATATTTATATGGTCGCATAATATCGGAACATTTATATGATTTTGATCATAATGAAAAAGGTTGTCTGATATTAGTGAAATTTACTCATAGATAAAGCGGTGAAATTTACATTCAGCAGGGTAAGGGCAAAATAAAACCGAAGCCTTCTACAGCTTCGGTTTCTTTGATTATCGCACCAGTTTTAGCAGTTATTTTCAGCTAGCTTTGCGCTCATGCGCCTGACGGTATGCAACCAGATCCTCAATAGTGACCAGCGCCATATTGTGTTTGTTGGCAAACTCGATGCACTCTGGCGCGCGGGCCATGGTGCCATCGTCATTAGTCAGTTCACACAGCACACCTGCAGGTTTAAAGCCTGCCAGCGTCATCAGATCAATAGTCGCTTCGGTATGACCGCCACGAGTCAGTACACCACCCGCCTGTGCGCGCAATGGGAAAACGTGGCCAGGGCGATTCAAGTCTGAAGGTTTAGCACCATCAGCAATCGCAGCGCGAACAGTCGTGATACGGTCAGCAGCAGAAACACCGGTAGTCACACCTTCAGCAGCTTCAATGGTCACGGTAAAACCAGTGCCATAGGCGCTGGTATTATTTTCGACCATCATTGGCAGATCGAGTTGTTTACGGCGTTCTTCGGTTATGCACAAGCAAACAATACCGCTACCGTGGCGAATGGTCAGAGCCATCTGCTCAACGGTCATGGTTTCTGCCGGGAAGATCATATCGCCTTCGTTTTCACGGTCTTCATCATCAAGCACCATCACACCGCGTCCTTCACGCAGCGCAGCCAGTGCATTTTCAACACGTTCGAAAGGCGTACCAAAAGAGGAAAGTAGCGTCTGATTCATGGTAAAAAAACCTCACTAAAATTATGGTTACCAGAATCAGGGCAGTCTTAGGAGTGGCGGCATATAGCCAAAATAACGTGAGCGGGTCCATGCCCGACAGAATCGTTACTCTCTCCCATCCGGACTCTAACCGTCGGCCCCGGAATTACACCGGATCTGCTGTCCTTTGAGTTTGCACCCAAAGCGCTCGCGGGCTTTCAACTGAGTTGATTTACCGCCGGTGGGGAATTTCGCCCCGCCCTGAGAATAAGCGGATTCACTATAACGCTAATGATTAGCGGCAGCAACGCATAGGTTCACATAATTCTGGTTTATGACTTACCCTTATCGCACTACAATGGCACTAAACACCTATCAGTACAGGGAAACTACAATGATTGACCCGAAAAAAATTGAGCAAATTGCTCGCCAGGTTCACGAATCAATGCCTAAAGGAATCAGGGAGTTCGGGGAAGATGTGGAGAAAAAAATCCGCCAAACCCTACAAGCACAGCTGACTCGCCTCGATTTGGTAAGCCGCGAAGAATTCGATGTGCAGACGCAGGTCCTGTTACGGACTCGTGAGAAACTGGCGTTACTGGAGCAGCGCATCAGTGAACTGGAAGCTCGTAGTAATCCGGCAGCAGAAGTTCAATCTCCTCCCGCCATCCCGCCAGTTGATAAAGCAGAATAAAGCACCACAAAAACGGGCCTGACGGCCCGTAATATCAATGTTCTAGTTCCAGTTCTCTTGACTGTGTCATTTGCTGGCAATACCAGGCATAACGAGCGCAAAACCAGGTTCTGTGTTCTTCATCCATATTACCAGTGACGGCCAGAATATCGACCGGTCGACCTTCAGCATTCATTCTGGCAAAACTACGCGCCAGGAAATCGAAATTATTTAAAGAATTAAGACCATGATCCATAAGCACATCCTCCGGTTATCGCATACCTTTTAAGGCCATATGCTTTTTCTGATTTCAGTATTCCTTAATCAGTGTAGTGCCTTTAAACATAACGTGCGTAAATATATTGTTTTGGATCACACTTTTTATTGAAAATAATTACAACGTTAAAAGACTTTCCCTTTTAAAATTTCACTAACGCATGTTATTATTAGCAAAGATAAATGTAAGAAAGGAAATCATACCATAGTAAACAATGCGTCACTGAATGGACGATGGAGTGACTGATGATTTTATTTGCCGACTATAACACACCTTATCTTTTCGCTATTTCCTTTGTACTTTTGATCGGCCTGTTAGAAATTATTGCTATTGTCTGCGGTCACATGCTCTCCGGTGCTCTTGATGCACATCTTGATCATTACGATTCCATAACCACAGGTAATATTAGTCAGGCACTTCATTATCTTAATATTGGAAGGCTACCAGCCCTCGTCATCCTCTGCCTGTTAGCTGGTTTTTTTGGCCTTATCGGCATCGTTCTACAGCATGCCTGCGTGACGGTCTGGAAAGCTCCGCTCTCAAACCTGTTGGTGGTTCCTGTTTGTTTACTGCTCACTGTTATTACAGTGCATTATATCGGCAAGGCGATCGCCCCCTGGATTCCTCGCGATCATAGTTCTGCTATTACAGAAGAAGAATATATTGGCTGCATGGCATTAATTACCGGTCATCAGGCAATATCTGGCAGACCCTGTGAAGGAAAACTTACCGATCAATTTGGTCAAATACACTATTTATTACTGGAACCTGAAGAAGGAAAAAACTTCACCAAAGGTGACAAGGTATTGATTATTTGCCGACTTTCTGCAACACGATATTTAGCAGAAAAAAATCCCTGGCCAAATATATTGTAAATATTTAATCAAAAGGAAATTTAATAATGGATGATATTGTTAACTTAGTACCGTCATGGATGTTTATGGCGATTGTTGCCGTATGTTTTCTGTTTATTATCGGTATTATTTTCGCGCGACTTTATCGTCGGGCATCTGCCGAGCAGGCATTTGTTCGTACCGGGTTAGGCGGGCAAAAAGTGGTAATGAGCGGCGGCGCAATCGTAATGCCGATCTTCCACGAAATCATTCCTATCAATATGAATACGCTCAAGCTGGAAGTCAGCCGTTCTACTATTGATAGCCTGATTACGAAAGATCGTATGCGTGTTGATGTTGTAGTGGCTTTCTTTGTACGGGTAAAACCGTCAGTAGAAGGCATCGCCACTGCGGCCCAGACGTTGGGGCAACGCACGCTATCACCAGAAGATTTACGTATGCTGGTCGAGGATAAATTCGTCGATGCCCTACGCGCCACCGCTGCGCAAATGACCATGCATGAGTTACAGGATACCCGCGAGAACTTCGTGCAGGGTGTACAAAATACCGTGGCAGAAGACTTGTCGAAAAACGGACTGGAACTGGAAAGTGTTTCACTCACCAACTTTAACCAGACTTCGAAAGAGCATTTTAACCCGAACAACGCTTTTGACGCCGAAGGTTTGACCAAACTAACCCAGGAGACGGAACGCCGTCGTCGCGAGCGTAACGAAGTTGAACAGGATGTAGAAGTTGCGGTGCGAGAGAAAAATCGAGACGCTCTTTCGCGGAAACTGGAGATTGAACAGCAAGAAGCGTTTATGACGCTTGAGCAGGAGCAGCAGGTTAAAACCCGTACCGCTGAGCAGAATGCGAAAATTGCGGCTTTTGAAGCTGAACGTCGTCGTGAAGCAGAGCAGACGCGAATTCTGGCTGAACGACAGATTCAGGAAACGGAAATCGACCGCGAACAGGCCGTCCGCTCAAGAAAGGTTGAGGCTGAACGTGAAGTTCGCATTAAAGAGATCGAACAGCAGCAGGTCACCGAAATCGCCAACCAGACGAAATCAATCGCCATTGCGGCAAAATCAGAGCAACAATCCCAAGCAGAAGCGCGTGCCAACCTCGCACTTGCAGAAGCGGTAAGTGCGCAACAAAACGTAGAAACCACTCGCCAGACAGCCGAAGCCGATCGTGCCAAGCAGGTGGCGCTGATTGCCGCAGCGCAAGACGCAGAAACCAAAGCGGTCGAACTGACCGTCCGAGCAAAAGCAGAGAAAGAAGCCGCAGAGATGCAGGCGGCAGCGATCGTTGAGTTAGCCGAAGCTACGCGTAAAAAAGGTCTGGCGGAAGCAGAAGCGCAACGTGCGCTGAACGATGCAATCAACGTACTTTCTGATGAACAAACCAGCCTTAAATTCAAACTGGCGCTATTACAGTCGTTACCTGCGGTAATAGAGAAATCCGTTGAACCGATGAAGTCTATCGACGGCATCAAGATTATTCAGGTCGATGGATTGAACCGTGGTGGCGCTGCGGGGGATGTGGCATCAGGCAGCGTTGGTGGCGGAAATCTGGCGGAACAGGCATTGTCTGCCGCCCTTTCTTACCGCACACAGGCACCGCTGATTGACTCCTTGCTCAATGAAATTGGCGTTTCAGGCGGCTCGCTGGCGGCATTGACTTCACCCTTAACCTCAACAACTCCCGTCGCAGAAAACGTAGAATAAATATTCATCTATGAATATCCCTGGCCCAAAAAGCCGGGGATTTTTTATATCTGCATTCCGCTAAAAAGTGTAAATGATCAGGTTGTTACAGCGTTTTGCGAGTCGACTCGGGGAAGAGAAAACTGCATCAGAGAAAGCGTTGCGTGGGGTCAGGCGCTAATCAACAATCGGGGAGCCAGCAAGGGGCTGAAACGGGAAAGCCCCTCCCGAGGAAGGGGCCTTACAGAAGGAAAGGGTTATGATGAAGCTTGTCATCATACTGATTGTGTTGTTACTCGTAAGTTTCGCAGCTTATTAACAGCCAATCAGAGGGGGGAGAAATCCTCCCTCACCCTTATTCCTTTACTCTAGGTTGAAAAAACAACAGCGTCAATAGGTCTACCTGCCACGAAGCGAGATCTGTGAACCGCTTTCCGGTTAGCCTTTTTTATCCTGTTGGATCTTCTTGATGATGTTGGTCGTCGAACAACCGTCTTCAAAGTTGAGCACCAGCACTTCGCCGCCGTTGGCCCAGACTTCTTTACTCCCGGCAATCTCTTCCGGTTTATAGTCGCCACCTTTCACCAGCAGATCTGGCAGGATGCCTGCAATCAGGCGCTGCGGCGTGTCCTCTTCAAACGACACCACCCAGTCGACCGCTTCCAGTGCGCCCAGCACAATCATACGCTGTTCGAGCGGGTTAACCGGGCGAGAATCCCCTTTCAGGCGTTTGGTGGAGGCATCGCTGTTCACGGCGACAATCAAGCGGTCACCCAGCTTGCGGGCATTTGCCAGATAAGAGACATGCCCGGCGTGGAGAATGTCGAAGACGCCGTTGGTCATCACTACTTTTTCGCCACGTTTACGCGCCGCCGCTACAGCCAGCTTCAGCTCATCTTCGGTCATCACGCCAAAACCGGTATCTGCACGTCCACGTACTGCGTTTTCCAGCTCGATCGGCGAAACCGTGGATGTCCCCAGTTTGCCGACCACCACACCAGCCGCCGCATTGGCAAAGAAGCAGGCTTCTTCCAGCGAATTACCCGCTGCCAGCGTTGCCGCAAGCACGCCAATCACCGTGTCGCCTGCACCGGTAACGTCATAGACTTCTTGCGCCTGAGTTGGCATATGTAGCGGCTCTTTACCCGGTTGCAGCAGCGTCATCCCTTGCTCGGAACGGGTTACCAGCAGCGCAGAGAGTTCGTAGTCGGCAATCAGTTTCAAGCCGCGTTCAACAATCTCTTCTTCGGTTTTACATTTACCAACAACAGCTTCAAATTCCGAGAGATTAGGCGTTAACAGCGTAGCGCCGCGGTAGCGTTCAAAATCGGTGCCTTTTGGATCAATCAGCACCGGAACGCCCGCTTTACGCGCCAGTTGGATCATCTGCTGTACGCTTGCCAACGCACCTTTCGCATAGTCAGAAAGCACCAGCGCGCCAATCGTACCGAGAGCCTGATTAATCCGCTCATGCAGCGGCTGCGGATCAACACCTTCGAAACCTTCTTCGAAATCCAGGCGGATCAACTGTTGGTTACGAGAAAGCACCCGCAGTTTGGTGATGGTCGGATGCGTCGGCACAGAAACGAAGTCGCATTTTACGTTCACGTCGGCCAGCGATTTACTGAGCGCGCGCGCCGCATCATCAATACCTGTCAGCCCCACCAGGCGTGCGTTTGCACCGAGAGAAGCGATGTTCATCGCCACGTTGGCCGCGCCGCCCGGACGTTCTTCGATGGTATTCACTTTAACCACGGGTACTGGCGCTTCCGGCGAGATACGGCTGGTGGGACCGTACCAGTAACGATCCAGCATTACATCACCAACCACCATCACTCCTGCACGTTCAAACTCTGGCAGCGTTACTTTCATTCCTGTCTCCTGAGAGATTCAAAATTTGCGCGCGATAATACCATATTTCATTCCTCCACCAGCCACTTCTGCCAGCTTGCCCGCACCAGTTCACGCTCTGCGGTAAAGTAATCCTCCGGCACATGGCCCGGCAACTCTTGTAATGCCAGATGATGAAGTTCATCGCGCAGCGTAGTGTAAGCACGGCTCAGCGCCATCGCTTCCTGCTCTTCCATAATGTCGTTTTGCGCCAACAGTTCCAGAATGCGCACGTTGTCTGACCAGCGCGTTAACTTCGGTTTTTCATGGGCGTAGCGCAACACCAGATATTGGGTAATAAATTCGATATCGGTAATTCCGCCTTCATCGGCTTTGATATCAAAGCGATCGCGATGTTTATTGCCGAGATGGGCGCGCATTTTCTCGCGCATTTCCCGCACTTCTGTCTGTAAGGTTTTGCCCTCACGCGGCAGCGTCATAATCTCCCGGCGTACTGCGTCAAATTGAGCGGTCAATTGTGGATCACCATATACCACGCGAGCACGTACCAGCGCCTGATGTTCCCACGTCCAGGCCTCGTTTCTCTGATAATCGGCAAACGCTTCTGCGGAAGTCACCAGCATTCCCGCCGCCCCGGACGGGCGTAGCCGTGCATCCACTTCGTACAAAATACCGGAAGACGTGCGCGTGCTGAACAAGTGCATAATGCGTTGCGCCAGACGCAGGTAAAACTGCCGCCCGTCGATTTCCCGCTCGCCGTCCGTCATTACATCCATCGGGCAATCATGGAGGAAGATCAGGTCAAGATCAGAACTATATCCCAGCTCCCAACCGCCCAACTTGCCGTAGCCAACCACCGCAAAGCCGCGACCTTCGCGTTCGTTCAGGTGGGTCGGTTTTCCGTAACGGGCGACCATTTGAACCCACGCCTGCTGAACGACGGCATCTATCATGGCTTCCGCCAACCAGGTTAAGTGATCGCTCACTTTCATTACTGGCAGCGTACCGGCAATATCCGCTGCGGCGATGCGTAACAGTTGCGCCTGTTTAAACTGACGCAGCGCCTCAAGTTGTTGTTCTTCGTCATCTTCTGGCACGCGCAGTAAATACTGGCGCAATTCGTCACGATAGGCATCCGTCGCTGTCGGCTGGTAGAGGGTGTTCGGATCGAGCAGTTCATCCAGCAATAATGGATAACGCGCCAGTTGACTGGCAATCATCGGCGATGCAGCACACAGAGAAATCAAATGCTTAAGCGCCGCGGGGAATTCACTGAGCAATTCTAAATAGGTGGTGCGGGTAACAATCCCCACCAGCAAGGCGGTAATGCGCGACAGCGTGACAGCAGCGTCTTCACGCGCGCATACGTCACTTAACAAATGCGGCATGAGATGGTCGAGCACCTGACGTCCGCGCGGCCCAATAGTGCGCTTATCCAGCTCTTTGCGGAAATCGGCAATCAGCGTCAGCACCTGTTTGCGATCATCTTCTCTAAGATGCGCCAGCACTGGCGTGGTGTCATCTTCCTGCAATGCATCCTGCCACAGCTCACGCCACTGCTCCGATAGAGTCTCTTCCAGGGTTTCGCTTTCGTCGTCACCAATCAGATCGTTAAATACCCGACGCACATTAGCCATATGTCCGCCCAGCGCTCCGGTCAGTTGCTGCCAGTCAGCAAAGTCCATCGCCCACGCCAGCCGCGCACGGTTAAGCTCATCAGAAGGAAGCGTCTGGGTTTGTTCGTCATTAATGCTTTGCAGCAGGTTTTCCAGACGCCGCAGGAACAGATACGCCACTCGCAATTGTTCCGCATCGTTTTCAGAAAGCAGATGCAGCGCGGCAATGGCGCTGAGCGTTGGCAGTAAAGAGCGCGATTGCAGCGACGGTTCGCGCCCGCCGCGAATGAGCTGGAACACCTGGACGATAAATTCAATTTCGCGAATGCCGCCTGCGCCGAGTTTGATGTTGTCGGTCAAACCGCGGCGACGCACTTCACGGGCAATCATTCCTTTCATGTTGCGCAGAGACTGAATCACACTGAAATCGATGTAACGACGAAAAACAAACGGGCGCAGCATCGAACGCAATTCGTTAGCATAAGCGCCGTCGCTATCGCCCATAATCCGCGCCTTGACCATCGCGTAACGCTCCCAGTCACGCCCCTGCTCCTGGTAATAATCTTCCAGCGCTGCAAAGCTCAGCACCAGCGGGCCACTTTCGCCAAACGGACGCAGCCGCATATCTACGCGATAGACAAAGCCATCTTGCGTTGGTTGATCCAGCACTTTAATCAGCCGCTGCCCCATGCGGGTAAAGAACTGAGCGTTGTCCAGTTCCCGGCGTCCGCCCTGCGTACAACCATGTTCAGGCCAGGCAAAAATCAGATCGATATCTGAGGAGAAATTCAGTTCCCCTCCACCCAGCTTACCCATGCCTAAAATCAGCAGCGGTTGCGCTTCGCCCTGCGCATTGCACGGCGTTCCCCACTCGCGGCAGCATGCGTCATACAACCAGTCACGCGCCGCGACAATCAGCGTCTCAGCGAGATGGCTGAGCTGCTGCAATATGCTCTCTTCAGTAACCAGCGCCAGCGTTTGCGCCCAGGCGATACGTACCATAATGCGCCGCCGGAACAGCCGCAGTTCACGCATTAACCCAGCCTCGTCACTCACGTTACTGAGCGCCTCCTGTAACCACTCGCCGTAATACTGCCATTCATCGGCTTGTGGCGGCTCGCTTTCCAGCTCCGTCAGCCACTCTGGATGCGCAATTACGCTATCCTGCACAAAATCACTAAAAGTAAGTACTGACTTCGCCTGTGCGCTAAGTGATTCCTCGGCTAAAGGCGCTGGCAGCCGCTCAACAACGGTCTGCCAGTACTGCTGTAACGGTGAAGAGAGCGGCTTCATAAGCGATTTTATCCTTGCCTGATTAACGTTTTCCGCTATGCAACCAGAACGGTTCCTGATTGTTTGCCTCATTACGGAAATGTTCAATTTCAATGCGTTGCCCGGTCGCAATAGCGTGACGCAGCCCCTGCCAGTTCTCCAGCCAGGCTTGCGCGACGACAGGATCGTAGTAACCCGCCAGCAACAGTATTGAGTCAATGTCACGTGTCAGGCGTGGCAACTGGTCACGGTAGCGATCGCCCAGCGGCTGGCAAAAAACGCTTTTCAGTTCAGCAGCATGGCGGGAAAGATGGATATCGGCAAAGCGTTTGAAGGAATCGCTGATTTTGCCCTGCGCTTTGGCATCTAAAAACGGCTGCCAGGCTTTGCTAACCAGCCATTCGGTCAACGCCAGTTTCGCCATTGCCGTTTCGGTAGAATAGACCGCCGTCACGGCAGAAACCGCAGAAGCAATGGTCGCCTCGCATTGAGTCAGCAGATCACGTAAGTGAGTGCTCGCTTTACGCGGCACGATACCGCCGAACAGCATCAGAGTATGGCGAACCAGGCCGATTGCTGCCAGCACCTGCTCTTTTGCCGCCTCGTTGCCGCGTATCCACAACTCTTCATGGTACTGCCATTGTGCTAACGCCAGCTCGAGCGCCGCTTCCAGCCCCTGTTCCACATCGGCTTTTGCCGCAACATGCAAAATGGTGGTGGGTTTGATTTCACGCGCGGGATTTCCCTGCGCCAGATGATAGCCACGCGCCGCCTTGCTCAGGCTGCCCTGGCGTAAACCAGTTTGCGATACCAGTTGGTTTGCCAGTTTCAGCACCGCGCGCGTTTCGCCGCGAAGTAGTTCCAGTTCCAGCTCGCAGATAGATTCAGCAAATTCTCCGGCTTTCACCTCCCCCTGATCGAGGGCGATTTCAATCCGACTGCCATCGATCTCCACCAGCCATTTTTCGCGATAAAAATCGGTGCTGAACAGCGGTTGTACGCGGGAAGCGAGATCGGCAGGTAACTCGTTGTTCGGCCAGACTTCCGTCGGCAACTGCGCCAGGTCGAGCGTCGGTTCGTTCAACGCCACGTTATATTCCGGGCGCTGGTGTAAACCGCCAGTCACTCGCCCGGCGACTTTCATCGTCATTTCATAGCGACCATTTTCGCCACGAATACGCAAGCCCATATCGTGCCCACGCAGCCAGTTATCCGGCGTTTCGTAGTAAATATTCAGCAACTGCACGGGGTCATGGTGCTCGCCGCCCAGCGTATTGAGATGGTCACGCAACGCCTCAACGGCACTGTGATTAACAATAAACTTTAATTCGATTTCCTGAGCCATGGCCTTTACTTATCCGGTTATGTCACATTAGTGACGATGAACGGCGAACTTAATGCGATCTTTTTTGTCAGTAGATAGTATTTTGCGCCAAATTGCCATGCAACGGGCAATTTGACGGGCGTAAAAGATTGAAGCTGTGGCAAGACCTGACACAGAGGATTCCGATTGATAGCGAATGCTTTGCGTAGCGACACTGATGCCACTACTATCGTTCCACTTTTCCCAGACAATAACGACAGCCTGATGCCAAAATTACGCCTGATCGGATTAACTATACTTGCACTTAGCGCCACTGCCGTCTCGCACGCCGAAGAAAAGCGCTATGTTTCTGACGAACTGAACACCTGGGTCCGCAGCGGTCCGGGGGATAATTATCGCCTCGTGGGCACAGTTAACGCGGGCGAGGAAGTAACCTTATTACAAACTGACGCCAACACCAATTATGCCCAGGTGAAAGACAGCTCCGGCCGTACCGCCTGGATCCCGTTAAAAGAACTTAATACCGAGCCAAGCCTGCGCACTCGTGTACCGGTGCTGGAAAATCAGGTCAAAACGCTGACCGATAAGCTCACCAATATTGATAACACCTGGAATCAGCGCACTGCAGAAATGCAGCAAAAAGTGGCGCAAAGTGACAGCGTGATCAACGGGTTAAAAGAAGAAAATCAGAAGCTGAAAAACGAACTGATTGTCGCACAGAAAAAGGTCGATGCCGCCAGCGTGCAGTTAGATGACAAACAGCGCACCATCATCATGCAATGGTTTATGTATGGCGGCGGTGTACTGGGTCTTGGCTTGCTGCTCGGACTGGTATTACCGCACCTGATCCCAACGCGCAAACGCAAAGATCGCTGGATGAACTAAATCGCCTTCTTCGTTGCACTGTCTTATTATTAGGAATTGTGTATTTGACGAAGGGAAGATGGCGTGAAGATTTATCTGGTCGGTGGTGCGGTACGGGATGCATTGTTAGGGCTACCGGTCAAAGACAGAGATTGGGTGGTGGTCGGCAGTACGCCACAGGAGATGCTCGACGCGGGCTACCAACAGGTAGGCCGCGATTTTCCTGTTTTTCTGCATCCGCAAACGCATGAAGAGTATGCGCTGGCACGTACCGAACGGAAATCCGGCTCCGGTTACACCGGTTTTACCTGCTATGCCGCACCGGATGTCACGCTGGAAGATGATCTTAAGCGTCGCGATCTGACCATTAATGCGCTGGCCCAGGACGATGACGGCGAGATTATCGACCCGTACAACGGTCTGGGCGATCTGCAAAATCGTCTGTTACGCCATGTTTCCCCCGCTTTTGGCGAGGATCCGCTACGCGTGCTGCGCGTGGCGCGTTTTGCTGCGCGTTATGCCCACCTCGGTTTTCGTATTGCTGATGAAACCCTGGCGCTGATGCGCGAGATGACCCACGCGGGCGAACTGGAACACCTGACGCCTGAACGGGTGTGGAAAGAGACGGAAAGCGCCCTCACCACCCGCAATCCACAAGTGTTCTTCCTAGTGCTGCGCGATTGCGGCGCACTGCGCGTTTTATTCCCGGAAATTGACGCCCTGTTCGGCGTTCCGGCCCCCGCCAAATGGCATCCGGAAATCGACACCGGGATTCATACCTTAATGACGCTCTCCATGGCGGCGATGCTAAGTCCGCAGGTCGATGTCCGTTTCGCGACGTTATGCCACGATCTCGGTAAAGGGCTGACGCCGCCAGAGCTTTGGCCTCGTCATCACGGCCACGGTCCGGCAGGTGTTAAGTTGGTGGAACAACTATGTCAGCGTCTGCGCGTGCCAAATGAAATTCGCGATTTAGCCAAACTGGTGGCTGAGTTTCACGATCTCATTCACACCTTCCCGATGCTGAACCCGAAAACCATCGTTAAATTATTTGATTCCATTGATGCCTGGCGTAAACCGCAGCGTGTTGAGCAACTGGCGCTGACCAGCGAAGCTGACGTGCGCGGCAGAACCGGTTTTGAATCGGCGGACTACCCGCAAGGCCGCTGGTTGCGCGAAGCCTGGGAAGTGGCACAGTCAGTGCCGACAAAAGCCGTCGTTGAAGCAGGATTTAAAGGTGTAGAGATTCGCGAAGAGCTGACTCGCCGCCGGATTGCAGCGGTAGCTTGCTGGAAGGAACAACGTTGCCCAAAGCCTGAGTGAGTGTTGGGCATTTTGCCGGATGCGACGTGAACGCCTTATCCGGCTACATGTCAACGACGGTTGTAGGCCTGATAAGACGCGCGAGCGTCGCATCAGGCGTTGATTGCCGGATGGGCGTGAACGCCTTATCCGGCCTACGCAATCGTGGACAATTCCAGGCATCCGACACTATTCTTCACATCAAAAGAACACGACGTACACCGCAGCCGCCACAATAAAGCGATAAATGGCGAATGGGATAAACGAAATCCGCTTAATCAATTGCAGGAAGGTTTTAATCGCTATCAGCGCCACTACGAAGGCAGTGATAAACCCAACAGCAAACATCGGGATATCGCCGGTTGTCAGGAAGCCCCAGCTTTTGTAGAGATCGAGCGCCGTTGCGCCCATCATCATCGGCACTGCCAGCAGGAACGAGAACTCAGAAGCCGCGTAACGGCTCACCCCCATCAGCATCCCACCTGAAATGGTCGCCCCGGAGCGAGAGAATCCCGGCCACAGCGCCAGACACTGGAAGCAGCCAATCATAAACGCCTGGCGATAGGTCATATCATCCAGACCCGGCGCACGCGGCTCTTTCGGCTTCAGGCATTCGGCGGCAATCAGCAACAAACCGCCGACGACCAGCGCATACATGACATTTATCGGGTTAAACAAGGATTTAATCATGTCGTGGAACAACAGCCCCAGTACCACCGCCGGAATCATCCCCAGCAAAATGTGGATCAGCGTTAAACGACCTTTGCTTTCTCCTTCGTGCTGCAACGGGCGGCCAAAGTGAATGCCAATCAGCCCAAACAGACGCCGCCAGAACATCACTACTACCGCCAGAATTGATCCTAACTGGATCACGACTTCAAAGGTTTTCGCCGTATCGCCCTCAAATCCCAACAAATGACCGACAATAATCATATGGCCCGTGCTGGATACCGGCAGAAATTCTGTCAATCCTTCGACCACACCCAATATTGCCGCTATCAGCAGCGAGTGCATATCGCTCATCAATAAACCCCTAAATTATTAAAATGTACCGCTTGTCCGAACTACTGCAGTATGACCAGGTTATAACCGTTTGGTTTAACAGCTGTAAAATTAATTATTTTCTTTCAGATTATTGCCACGCTCAATGATGACGCCGACATTCGCCGCCCGCGCCACTGCGCCTGGCTTGCTGAGTTTGATGCGAACCCACGGCGAGTTGAAGCGTGCTAACAGCAGCTCCGCCACCTCTTCCGCCACACGTTCCACCAGCGCAAAACGCGCCCCCTCGACGTGGCTGACCACCGTTTCTGCAATGTCAGCGTAACTGAGGCAATCCGCCACATCATCACTTTTCGCCGCTTTACGGTTATCCCACGCCATTTCGATATCGAACACTAACTTCTGTTCGATGGTCTGTTCCCAGTCGTAAACACCAATAGTGGTGATTACCGAAAGTTGCTCTATAAATACAATATCCATCACGTCCTGCCTGCTTTTTGGCTAACCGGATACCACTTCCGGCGAAATGTGCGTATTATCCACAGATTCATCGTTGAACACGAATTTTCAAAACGGAACAGCTTATGAGTGCAATCGCGCCTGGAATGATCCTCATCGCGTACCTCTGCGGCTCCATTTCCAGTGCCATTCTGGTTTGCCGCCTTTGTGGCTTGCCCGACCCGCGAACCAGCGGCTCCGGTAATCCTGGCGCGACCAACGTTTTACGCATGGGTGGCAAAGGGGCAGCCGTAGCAGTGCTGATCTTTGACGTTCTAAAAGGTATGTTGCCTGTCTGGGGAGCATATGAATTAGGCGTCAGCCCCTTTTGGCTGGGATTAATTGCGATTGCCGCCTGTCTTGGACACATCTGGCCCGTTTTCTTCGGTTTTAAAGGGGGAAAAGGCGTTGCCACCGCTTTTGGCGCTATTGCTCCGATCGGCTGGGATTTAACGGGCGTGATGGCGGGGACCTGGCTGCTTACCGTGCTATTGAGTGGATATTCGTCGCTGGGGGCGATTGTCAGCGCGCTGATTGCTCCGTTTTATGTCTGGTGGTTCAAGCCACAGTTCACCTTCCCGGTTTCGATGCTCTCTTGCCTGATCCTGCTGCGTCATCATGACAACATCCAGCGTCTGTGGCGTCACCAGGAGACAAAAATCTGGACGAAATTCAAAAGAAAGCGCGAAAAGGATCCCGAGTGATTTCTCGCGAGTCTACATAACCTGATAGCCTTCGTCGGGCTTGCCCAGCCGTTGCTGGCACCATGCCGCCAGAAATTCCACACAGACACGTAATTTCATGCTGCGATAGAGCGGCTCCCGGTAAACAGCCCAGATATTGGCGCTTTGCGCATACTCCGGCAATACTCGCACCAGTTTACCACTCTCCAGAAACGGCAACACATCCCACTCGGAACGCAGCATAATCCCTTTGCCCTCCAGCGCCCATTGCAGCACAATCTCGCCGCTGTTGGAGGAAAGATGCCCGCTTACCTTCACCGATTTTTTCTCCTGGCCGTTCCCCAACTCCCATATTCCGTGGGTCATGTCGCGCTCTTTGGTCACCAGACAGTCATGACGACTTAATTCCTGTAAGGATTGTGGCTGCGGATATTTTTGCAGATACTCAGATGCGGCGCATAATATTCTTTTATTTTTTGTCAAAAGATGCGCAATATAATAATCAGGAATTTCGTCATTAATACGAATATCCAGATCAATATTATCCTGCACTAAATCAATTTGCCGATCGAACAATTCAAAATGCACCTGTAATTCAGGGTAATTGCGCATCAGTTCGGTAATAGCTGGCGCAATATGGCTGCGCCCAAAACCAAAACTACAGCCAATACGAATCATCCCCTCCGGGCGCGTTTTGATTTGCGTGACGTCATCGACCAGTCGCTGATATTGGGTGAGGATTTCCAGCGCATGTTCGTAACAACGTTGGCCACCTTCAGTCAGTGCCACGCCGCGAGCGGAGCGGTTCAGCAGTGTGGTTGCCAGCGTATTTTCAAGGATTTGGATCCGCTTGGTGACAAATGCAGGCGTTTGCCCAAGCGTTGCCGCAGCGGCGCTAAAACTCCCGCTATGGACGATTTCCACCAGTACCTGCAAGTCTTTGGCTAAAGGCCAGCTATTTAGCATTGTTAAATATCCGCAGTTTTGATAAACGCAGTGTATTTCGCAAAACATTGCTATTCCCTGCTCTGGCGCAATATTCGTTCTTATTTTCGTGTTGATTAACGAACTGTTAATTACATATTCACGGTGGCAAAAAGTATAAAACCACATTTTTAGTGGTAGTTTGTGGCGGTGAATTTTTCCAGACAAATACATAAACTGGAGTTGCCATGATGAGCGAATGTAATAAGCAACAGGCAGTAAAAAAGTTGACGGATATTGTCGCTAACTTTACCGCCATGATTTCTACCCGAATGCCCGATGACGTGGTGGACAAACTAAAACAGCTAAAGGATGCCGAAACGTCGTCGATGGGGAAAATTATCTACCACACGATGTTCGATAACATGCAAAAAGCGATCGATCTTAATCGCCCTGCCTGTCAGGACACCGGGGAGATTATGTTCTTCGTTAAAGTCGGTTCCCGCTTCCCGCTGCTTGGCGAGCTGCAAAGCATTCTTAAGCAAGCTGTGGAAGAAGCAACCGTCAAAGCGCCACTGCGCCACAACGCGGTGGAAATTTTTGACGAAGTGAACACCGGCAAAAATACCGGCAGCGGCGTACCGTGGGTTACCTGGGACATCATTCCCGACGGTGACGATGCGGAAATCGAAGTTTACATGGCTGGCGGCGGCTGCACACTGCCTGGCCGCTCGAAAGTGTTAATGCCGTCAGAAGGCTACGAAGGCGTGGTGAAATTCGTCTTCGAAAATATCTCCACCCTCGCCGTAAACGCCTGTCCACCGGTACTGGTGGGCGTGGGCATCGCCACCTCGGTGGAAACCGCCGCGGTGCTCTCGCGTAAAGCCATTTTGCGCCCGATTGGCAGCCGCCATCCCAATCCAAAAGCGGCAGAGCTGGAGCTACGCCTGGAGGAAGGACTCAACCGTCTGGGGATTGGTCCACAAGGGCTGACTGGCAACAGTTCAGTGATGGGCGTACATATCGAATCTGCCGCCCGCCATCCGTCAACCATCGGCGTTGCTGTTTCTACAGGCTGCTGGGCGCATCGTCGCGGCACGCTGCTGGTTCATGCCGATCTCTCCTTTGAAAATCTGTCTCACACCCGGAGCGCGTTATGAAAAAGATCCTGACAACCCCGATCAAAGCTGAAGATCTGCAAGATATTCGCGTCGGCGATGTGATCTACCTGACCGGTACGCTGGTGACCTGCCGTGACGTTTGTCACCGCCGCTTGATCGAACTCAAACGTCCGATCCCTTACGATCTCAACGGCAAAGCGATTTTCCACGCTGGCCCCATCGTGCGCAAAAACGGCGACAAATGGGAGATGGTTTCCGTCGGCCCGACAACCAGTATGCGTATGGAAAGTTTTGAACGTGAATTTATCGAGCAGACCGGCGTGAAACTGGTGGTTGGCAAAGGTGGAATGGGGCCGCTGACCGAAGAAGGCTGCCAGAAATTCAAGGCGCTACATGTGATTTTCCCGGCTGGCTGCGCGGTGCTGGCGGCAACTCAAGTGGAAGAGATTGAAGAGGTGCACTGGACAGAACTCGGGATGCCAGAGTCGCTGTGGGTCTGTCGGGTCAAAGAGTTCGGTCCGCTGATTGTCTCTATTGATACCCACGGCAACAACCTGATAGCCGAAAACAAAAAGCTGTTCGCCGAACGCCGCGATCCCATCGTGGAAGAGATATGCGAGCACGTCCATTACATCAAATAACCCTCCCGGAGAGGCTCGCCCCCTCTCCTTTTTCGCAGGCATAACACGATGAAACCTTCCACTGAATGGTGGCGATACCTTGCGCCGCTGGCGGTCATCGCCATTATTGCTCTACTTCCGGTTCCCGCAGGGCTGGAGAGTCATACCTGGCTCTACTTTGCCGTTTTTACTGGCGTGATCGTTGGGCTGATCCTCGAACCCGTGCCGGGTGCCGTGGTGGCGATGGTGGGTATATCCATCATCGCCATACTGTCTCCCTGGCTGCTGTTTAGCCCGGAGCAGCTCGCCCAGCCAGGCTTTAAATTCACTGCAAAATCCCTCTCGTGGGCGGTTTCCGGTTTTTCTAATTCGGTTATCTGGCTGATTTTCGCCGCCTTTATGTTTGGTACGGGCTATGAAAAAACCGGGCTGGGGCGACGTATCGCGCTGATTCTGGTGAAAAAGATGGGGCATCGCACACTGTTTCTCGGCTATGCGGTGATGTTCTCCGAGCTGATCCTAGCACCTGTAACACCGTCCAACTCGGCGCGTGGTGCGGGGATTATCTATCCCATCATCCGTAACCTGCCGCCGCTCTATCAATCACAACCAAACGACAGCAGTTCGCGCAGTATTGGCTCGTACATCATGTGGATGGGGATTGTTGCCGACTGCGTGACCAGCGCCATTTTCCTGACGGCGATGGCTCCTAACTTGCTGTTAATTGGACTGATGAAAAGCGCATCTCACGCCACGCTGAGTTGGGGCGACTGGTTCCTCGGGATGTTGCCGCTCAGTATTTTACTGGTCCTGCTGGTTCCCTGGCTGGCTTACGTGCTGTACCCGCCGGTACTGAAGTCAGGCGATCAGGTGCCGCGCTGGGCAGAGACGGAACTGCAGGCAATGGGACCACTCTGTTCGCGTGAAAAACGGATGCTGGGGCTGATGGTAGGCGCGCTGGTGCTGTGGATTTTCGGCGGTGATTATATCGATGCCGCGATGGTCGGTTACAGCGTGGTAGCACTGATGCTGCTTCTGCGCATTATCTGCTGGGACGATATTGTCAGTAATAAAGCGGCGTGGAACGTTTTCTTCTGGCTGGCCTCGCTTATCACCCTCGCTACCGGACTCAACAACACCGGTTTTATTAGCTGGTTTGGCAAACTGTTAGCAGGCAGCTTAAGCGGTTATTCGCCGACGATGGTGATGGTGGCGTTGATTGTGGTGTTTTATCTGCTGCGCTACTTCTTTGCCAGCGCCACGGCGTATACCTCTGCTCTCGCACCGATGATGATTGCCGCTGCGCTGGCGATGCCGGAAATCCCGCTGCCGGTGTTCTGCCTGATGGTTGGCGCGGCAATTGGTCTGGGGAGCATTCTTACACCATACGCCACCGGACCCAGTCCGATTTACTACGGTAGTGGTTATCTGCCAACGGTGGATTACTGGCGACTGGGGGCGATTTTTGGGCTGATATTCCTCGTGTTGCTGGTGATTACCGGCTTACTGTGGATGCCCGTGGTGTTGCTTTAAGAAAGGAAGGTGCCGGAAGAGACTATCCGGCACCTGATAGTTTTACGCAGCCGGTAACTCCGCCAGCGGCCAGCGCGGACGCACGCTCACGCCGAGATCCGCCGTCGCGCCTGCTTTAAACCGCACCATTCCGGCATAGGCGATCATCGCGCCGTTATCAGTACAAAATTCCGGACGCGCGTAGAACACTTCGCCACGACGCTTTTTCATCATTTCCGCCAGTTTCGCCCGCAGCGTGCGGTTAGCACTCACGCCGCCCGCCATGACCAGTCGCTTAAAGCCCGTCTGATCCAGTGCTCGCTTACACTTAATCATCAACGTATCGACCACCGCATCTTCAAAGGCGCGGGCGATATCAGCACGCGTCTGGTCGTCGGTGCCGTTATCACGAATAGTGTTCGCTGCGAAGGTTTTCAGGCCAGAGAAGCTGAAATCCAGCCCCGGACGGTCGGTCATCGGGCGCGGGAATACAAAGCGTCCGGCTGTACCCTGAGCCGCCATTTTCGACAGTAACGGTCCGCCAGGATAATCCAGCCCCAGCAGCTTCGCGGTTTTATCAAACGCTTCACCGGCGGCATCATCAATAGACTCGCCGAGCAGCTCGTACTGCCCAATGCCAGTCACGCTGATTAACTGCGTATGACCGCCGGAAACCAGCAGCGCGACAAACGGAAATTCTGGCGGGTTATCTTCCAGCATCGGCGCTAACAGATGCCCTTCCATATGGTGTACCGGGATCGCCGGAACGTCCCAGGCAAACGCCAGAGAACGCCCCACGGTCGCGCCAACCAGCAGCGCGCCGACTAATCCAGGACCTGCGGTATAGGCCACAGCGTCAATGTCTTTTGCCGTTAAACCAGACTCCTTCAGCGCTGCCTGGATCAACGGTACGGTTTTACGCACGTGATCGCGGGAAGCCAGTTCAGGCACTACACCGCCGTAGTCAGCGTGCAATTTCACCTGACTATACAATTGGTTGGCTAACAAACCTTTTTCATCGTCGTAAATGGCGATGCCAGTTTCATCGCAGGAAGTTTCAATACCCAGTACACGCATGACTTGTTTTACCTCGCTTTATTACCGCGCAGTGTAGGACCAATGCGGGTTGATGTAAAACTTTGTTCGCCCCTAGAGAAAGCCTCGTGTATACTCCCCACCCTTATAAAAGTCCCTTTCAAAAGAGGCCGCGGTGCTTTACAAAGCAGCAGCAATTGCAGTAAAATTCCGCACCATTTTGAAATAAGCTGGCGTTGATGCCAGCGGCAAACCGAATTAATCAAAGGTGAGAGGCACATGCCGGTAATTAAAGTACGTGAAAACGAGCCGTTCGACGTAGCTCTGCGTCGCTTCAAGCGTTCCTGCGAAAAAGCAGGTGTTCTGGCGGAAGTTCGTCGTCGTGAGTTCTATGAAAAACCGACTACCGAACGTAAGCGCGCTAAAGCTTCTGCAGTGAAACGTCACGCGAAGAAACTGGCTCGCGAAAACGCACGCCGCACTCGTCTGTACTAATTCCCCGAGAGCGTTGCTCTCCGATCAGACCGAGTTGTAGTTGTAAGGCCGTGCTTCCGAAAGGAATGCGCGGCTTATTTTCGTTTATGAATTGCTAAAAATCGGGGCCTATGGCTGGACGAATCCCACGCGTATTCATTAATGATCTGCTGGCACGCACCGACATCGTCGATCTGATCGATGCCCGTGTGAAGCTGAAAAAGCAGGGCAAGAATTTTCACGCGTGTTGTCCATTCCACAACGAGAAAACCCCGTCATTCACCGTTAACGGTGAGAAACAGTTTTACCACTGCTTTGGATGTGGCGCGCACGGCAACGCGATCGACTTCCTGATGAACTACGACAAGCTCGAGTTCGTCGAAACGGTCGAAGAGCTGGCGGCAATGCACAATCTTGAAGTGCCATTTGAAGCAGGCAGCGGCCCCAGCCAGATCGAGCGCCATCAACGGCAAACGCTTTATCAGTTGATGGACGGTCTGAATACGTTTTACCAACAATCTTTACAGCAACCTGTTGCCACGTCTGCGCGCCAGTATCTGGAAAAACGCGGATTAAGCCACGAGGTTATCGCCCGCTTTGCGATTGGTTTTGCGCCCCCCGGCTGGGACAACGTCCTGAAACGGTTTGGCGGCAATCCAGAAAATCGTCAGTCATTGATTGATGCGGGCATGTTGGTCACTAACGATCAGGGTCGCAGTTACGATCGTTTCCGCGAGCGGGTGATGTTCCCCATTCGCGATAAACGCGGTCGGGTGATTGGTTTTGGCGGGCGCGTGCTGGGCAACGATACCCCCAAGTACCTGAACTCGCCGGAAACGGACATTTTCCATAAAGGCCGCCAGCTTTACGGTCTTTATGAAGCGCAGCAGGATAACGCTGAACCCAATCGTCTGCTTGTGGTCGAAGGCTATATGGACGTAGTGGCGCTGGCGCAATACGGCATTAATTACGCCGTTGCGTCGCTGGGTACGTCAACCACTGCCGATCACATACAGCTGTTGTTCCGCGCAACCAACAATGTCATTTGCTGTTATGACGGCGACCGCGCAGGTCGCGATGCCGCCTGGCGAGCGCTGGAAACGGCGCTGCCTTACATGACAGACGGTCGTCAGCTACGTTTTATGTTTTTGCCTGATGGCGAAGACCCTGACACGCTGGTACGAAAAGAAGGTAAAGAGGCGTTTGAAGCGCGGATGGAGCAGGCGATGCCGCTCTCCGCATTTCTGTTTAACAGCCTGATGCCGCAGGTTGATCTGAGTACCCCTGACGGACGCGCGCGCTTAAGTACCCTGGCGCTACCGCTGATTTCACAGGTGCCGGGCGAAACGCTGCGAATATATCTTCGTCAGGAATTAGGCAATAAGTTAGGCATACTTGATGACAGCCAGCTTGAACGATTAATGCCAAAAGCGGCAGAGAGCGGCGTTTCTCGCCCTGTTCCGCAGCTAAAACGCACGACCATGCGTATACTTATAGGGTTGCTGGTGCAAAATCCAGAATTAGCGACGTTGGTCCCGCCGCTTGAGAATCTGGATGAAAATAAGCTCCCTGGACTTGGCTTATTCAGAGAACTGGTCAACACTTGTCTCTCTCAGCCAGGTCTGACCACCGGGCAACTTTTAGAGCACTATCGTGGTACAAATAATGCTGCCACCCTTGAAAAACTGTCGATGTGGGACGATATAGCAGATAAGAATATTGCTGAGCAAACCTTCACCGACTCACTCAACCATATGTTTGATTCGCTGCTTGAACTGCGCCAGGAAGAGTTAATCGCTCGTGAGCGCACGCATGGTTTAAGCAACGAAGAACGCCTGGAACTCTGGACATTGAACCAGGAACTGGCGAAAAAGTGATTTAACGGCTTAAGTGCCGAATAGCGATCGGGAAGCCCCCGACAGCCGCACTGAGAGGCAGCGGCAAATATATAAGTACGCCCTCGTAATTATCGTTGGCGGTAAACAGCCGTTGGATTTCAGCGTTAACACCTGAAGGACATCGGGTCAATCGCCCAACACCAACCTCATGAAATAAGTGTGGATACCGTCTTATGGAGCAAAACCCGCAGTCACAGCTGAAACTTCTTGTCACCCGTGGTAAGGAGCAAGGCTATCTGACCTATGCCGAGGTCAATGACCATCTGCCGGAAGATATCGTCGATTCAGATCAGATCGAAGACATCATCCAAATGATCAACGACATGGGCATTCAGGTGATGGAAGAAGCGCCGGATGCCGATGATCTGATGCTGGCTGAAAACACCGCGGACGAAGATGCTGCCGAAGCCGCCGCGCAGGTGCTTTCCAGCGTGGAATCTGAAATCGGGCGCACGACCGACCCGGTACGCATGTACATGCGTGAAATGGGCACCGTTGAACTGTTGACCCGCGAAGGCGAAATTGACATCGCTAAACGTATTGAAGACGGGATCAACCAGGTTCAATGCTCCGTTGCTGAATACCCGGAAGCGATCACCTATCTGCTGGAACAGTACGATCGTGTGGAAGCAGAAGAAGCGCGTCTGTCAGATCTGATCACCGGCTTTGTTGACCCGAACGCAGAAGAAGATCTGGCACCAACCGCCACTCACGTCGGCTCTGAGCTTTCCCAGGAAGATCTGGACGATGACGAAGATGAAGACGAAGAAGATGCTGACGACGATACCGCCGACGATGACAACAGCATCGACCCGGAACTGGCTCGTGAAAAATTTGCGGAACTGCGCGCTCAGTACGTTGTAACGCGTGACACCATCAAAGCGAAAGGTCGCAGTCACGCTGCCGCCCAGGAAGAGATCCTGAAACTGTCTGAAGTCTTCAAACAGTTCCGCTTGGTGCCGAAGCAGTTTGACTACCTGGTCAACAGTATGCGCGTCATGATGGACCGCGTTCGTACGCAAGAACGTCTGATCATGAAGCTCTGCGTTGAGCAGTGCAAAATGCCGAAGAAAAACTTCATCACCCTGTTTACCGGCAATGAAACCAGCGATACCTGGTTCAATGCGGCAATTGCGATGAACAAGCCGTGGTCGGAAAAATTGCACGATGTCTCTGAAGAAGTACATCGCGCCCTGCAGAAACTGCAGCAGATTGAAGAAGAAACCGGCCTGACTATCGAGCAGGTTAAAGATATCAACCGTCGCATGTCCATCGGTGAAGCGAAAGCCCGCCGTGCGAAGAAAGAGATGGTTGAAGCGAACTTACGTCTGGTTATTTCTATCGCCAAGAAATACACCAACCGTGGCTTGCAGTTCCTTGACCTGATTCAGGAAGGCAACATCGGTCTGATGAAAGCGGTTGATAAATTCGAATACCGCCGTGGTTACAAGTTCTCCACCTACGCAACCTGGTGGATCCGTCAGGCGATCACCCGTTCTATCGCGGATCAGGCGCGCACCATTCGTATTCCGGTGCATATGATTGAGACTATCAACAAGCTCAACCGTATTTCTCGTCAGATGCTGCAAGAGATGGGCCGCGAGCCGACGCCGGAAGAATTGGCTGAACGTATGCTGATGCCGGAAGATAAGATCCGCAAAGTGCTGAAGATCGCCAAAGAGCCAATCTCCATGGAAACGCCGATCGGTGATGATGAAGATTCGCATCTGGGGGATTTCATCGAGGATACTACCCTCGAGCTGCCGCTGGATTCTGCGACCACCGAAAGCCTGCGTGCGGCAACGCACGACGTGCTGGCTGGCCTGACCGCGCGTGAAGCGAAAGTTCTGCGTATGCGTTTCGGTATCGATATGAACACCGACCATACGCTGGAAGAAGTGGGTAAACAGTTCGACGTTACCCGCGAACGTATCCGTCAGATCGAAGCGAAGGCGCTGCGCAAACTGCGTCACCCGAGCCGTTCTGAAGTACTGCGTAGCTTCCTGGACGATTAATCGGTAGCCGGATAAGGCGTTTACGCCGCATCCGGCACTTGTCCCTTTGCACAAACGCCACCTTTTCGGTGGCGTTTTTTATCGCCCACGCACCACCAGTGCCTGGTCCAGCTCGCGATACGCCTCCACCAGCTTTTCCAGAGAAACTCGACTTAAACCGCTGGGATTTGGCAGCACCCAAATCTGCGTCGAACCAATAGTGAGCGTTTGTTTCCCCCACTGTGCGCCGCGCTGGCTGAATCCCTGCTCATATGCTTGTTTGCCCAGAATCGCCAACGCCTGAGGCTGATAATCTTCAATTTTTTCAATCAACTTACGCCCGCCTGCGTGCATCTCCTGCTTTGAAACTTCATTGGCTTGCACCGTTGGACGGTCAACCAGTTTGGTCACTCCACAACGATAATCCAGCAAATGCTGCGCCTCCTGCGGCTTCAACTGTCTGTCAGTAAACCCGGCCTGATAAATCACCTTCCAGAAACGGTTCGCCGGATGAGCAAAAGGAAAGCCAGTATCCGCAGATGAAAGCCCCGGATTGATGCCGCAAAACACCACGCGCAACCCTGGTGCAATAATATCTTCAACCATATTAACCCCTGAACAACACAACCTGGAGAAAGTATAACGAATTGAAAACACATTGTTTATAAAAACAGCAGGCGCGCGGTAATGGCTGGATTGCGACACGGAGTTACTTTATAATCCGCTACCATGGCCCCTTAGCTCAGTGGTTAGAGCAGGCGACTCATAATCGCTTGGTCGCTGGTTCAAGTCCAGCAGGGGCCACCAGATACAGTAAAGGCTGACGAGAAATCGTCAGCCTTTTTCTTTTCATATATCAGTTACTTCGCGTGCCAGTAAGCCGCTGCACGTACCTGTTGAGGGTCATACTGTTCCGCTTCAAAGCGACGGCTTAAATTCTTCACCACCTTCCCTTCGCCGGTTATCCAGATGAAGTAATCATCGGCAGGGATTTGCATCTGCGCCAGACGCGCATCTACCGCCTGCTCATCATGCGCCAGCCATTCGATATTAAAACCATCAAGGTGCGCGAGATAATCCTGACAGGCGTTATCCCGCACGCTGACCAGCGCGGTAACTTGCGGTTTAACGGCAAGTTTGCTCAACGTTTCCAGGCGGCGGCGCAGTGCGGGCATCCCGGATTCATCGCAGACATACAGCTGATACGCGTAATCCTCTGGCACCACCAGCGAACCGCGCGGACCTGCCACCGTGAGTTTATCGCCCGGTTGCGCCTGCATCGCCCAGCCACTGGCGACGCCGCCTTCGTGAATAAAGAAATCGATCGCCAGTTCATGGCGTTGTTCGTCATACAGCGGCGTATAGTCACGCGACGGTGGGCGTGGTCCTTCCGGCCAGACGATCCCCTCTTCCGTTACCGTTGGCGGCACAAAGTGAGCGTCAGGTTGAGGAAAGAAGAGTTTGCTGTGATCGTCAAAGCCGCGCGACGTAAAGCCGTCCAGCGCCTCGCCGCCGAGGACAATGCGCTGAAAACCGGCGCTGATGCGCTCAACGCGTAACACAGTCAGTTCACGGAAGCGCAGATCATTGCGAACGCGCTGCGGGTAGCGGGGGGAGTTATTCATTGTTATCGCCTTCGTGATGGTAATCAGATATATCTAAATAAATTTCGCAAATGATAATGATTGCTAATCATGATAAATGCAAGCGATTTGTAGAACTGATATATCTATTGTCTGATAAGACGAACCGCCTCTTCTCAGGCATCATTGCTCAATGCCGGATGCGGCGTGAACGCCTTATCCAGCCTGGATGTTGAGTACATCTGCGTTTAAAAATCATTTTTACACTTGCAAGAACTCTCATATCAGATATAAATTAGATATATCTAATTAAGCAAAAGGAGGCTGATATGAGCCATCATCACGAAGGGTGTTGTAAACATGAAGGCCAGCCACGCCATGAAGGCTGCTGCAAAGGTGAGAAGTCAGATCACGAGCACTGCGGACACGGTCACCAGCATGAACACGGTCAATGCTGCGGGGGGCGCCACGGTCGCGGCGGCGGTCGTCGGCAACGTTTCTTTGGTCACGGTGAATTGCGTCTGGTGATTCTGGATATTCTCTCGCGCGATGACAGCCACGGCTACGAGTTGATTAAAGCGATTGAGAATCTGACCCAGGGGAATTACACCCCAAGCCCGGGCGTCATCTACCCGACGCTGGATTTTCTGCAGGAGCAGTCGCTAATTACCATCCGCGAAGAGGAAGGCGGCAAAAAGCAGATTGCGTTGACCGAACAAGGCGCGCAGTGGCTGGAAGAAAACCGCGAACAGGTGGAGATGATTGAAGAACGCATCAAAGCGCGTTGCGTTGGTGCGGCGCTGCGCCAGAACCCGCAAATGAAGCGAGCGCTGGATAATTTTAAAGCGGTGCTGGATTTACGCGTCAATCAGAGCGACATCAGCGACGCGCAGATAAAAAAGATCATTGCGGTGATCGACCGCGCCGCGTTTGATATTACGCAACTGGATTAATCACCGATTGCCGGATGCGGCGTGAACGCCTTATCCAGCCTACGCGCCGCCCCGTAGGCCTGATAAGATGCGCCAGCATCGCATCAGGCATCGTGTATCAACCGCCGGATGCGACATACCGATTAATGCAGCACCGTCACCGCGTCTTCCAGTCGGCTGGCGCGGTGTTTCACCATCGCCGACACCTGCGCACTCTCTTCCACCAACTCGGCGTTTTTCTGCGTGATCAGGTTAAGCTCATCCACCGCACGGGTCAGGCTGGAAAGCCCATCGGCCTGTTCCAGCGTTGAGTGGCTAATCTGGGCGATCAACTGGGTGACATTTTTCACCTGCGCCACAATATCGTCCATCGTCCGTCCGGCAGCGTGCACCTGCTGCGAACCGGATTGCACCTTATCAGCACTGGCATCGATCAACTTGCGAATATCGTTGGCAGCATTGGCACTGCGGCTGGCTAAATGACGCACTTCCCCTGCCACCACTGCAAAACCTTTGCCCTGTTCTCCGGCACGCGCCGCTTCCACCGCCGCATTCAGGGCGAGAATATTGGTCTGAAACGCAATATCGTTAATCAGCGAAGTAATGGTGCCAATGCGCTGGGTACTGTCGGCGATATCGTCCATCGTCTTGATCACCGTGGTCATCGCTTCCCCGCCCTGCACAGCCGCATTACTGGCGGTGATAGAAAGTTTATCGGCAGCCGATGCTGTGGCTGAGTTCTGTTTCACCGACGCCGCCATCTGGTTCATGGTCGCTACAGTTTGCTGGACATTATCTACCGTCTGCTGAGTATGCTCGTTCAGTTCATCAGTGCCTTTTGCCAGCGCCTCACTCCCGTTTCTGACGCTGGAAACCTGGCTTGAGACATCATTAATCAACCAGCGACACATCAGGCCAAGCTGCCCTACCGCGCGTAATGTCAGCCCCAGCTCATCGCTGCGATTCAGGTGCTCAACACTATTACGTTCCCCGGTCGCCACCTTCAGTGCCTGGCTGGCGACATTTTCTATCGGACGTACAATTTGCCATTCAAAACAGGCATTTCCCAACAACATCACTAACGCACAGAGGAAATACGTCACCACCGGGGCAGCGGCAAACCAGAGCATGGCCGCCAGCACGATAAACATCAGTGTCATCACTCCACGCACTCGCCAGCGAAGCGGTAATGAAGGCAGTTTACCCAGCCAGCCTTTACGCACCACCAGGCCTTTATGAATACGTTTATTGGTACGTCCAGCGTTCAGCGCCTTATACAGCGGCTCCACCGCCGCGATTTCTTCATCCGTCGCCCGGGAGCGAATCGACATATAGCCACTGATTTTGCCCTCGCGCACCATCGGCACCGCATTCGCCCGTATCCAATAATGGTCGCCATTTTTGCGGCGATTTTTCACGATGCCGCTCCAGGGTTCCCCTTTTTTCAGGGTGTACCACATATCCGCAAACGCCGCTTTTGGCATATCCGGGTGACGCACCATGTTGTGCGGCTGGCCCTGTAACTCCTGCAAGGTATAGCCGCTCACTTGCACGAAAGAATCATTGGCGTGGGTGATATAGCTTTGCAGATCGGTAGTGGACATCAGGGTAGTATCGTCAGCCAGCGGGGTATTTTGCTGGGTGACATACGGATGAGAAGACATAATCGCGTCCTGTGCAGGTTATATGGTTGTTAACTTCTTGTCGGAAGTTATGTCGGCCCCGGCGCGGTTATCTTTAGCACTTTAATTTGATTTAGATCGCAATTTGCAACTAAAGCACAAAGCCTAATCCCTTGATTTAAAATACTTTCATTCTGTTATTATCCGAGAACGTTAATTATCTTGCCCAAAAATCCGGCATTTATTGCCCTGAAAGAATGCATTTGCACAGCGATCGCAAAATTCCCCCCCGATAAAATCGTACAAAATAACGACAACAGTTAACATTTAGCATTAAATGTTACGCAAATGATAATGTAATTTGTGTTTATCCCGATTTTCGCGATCGCAGCCGGAGTGGCGCAATCCCTGCAATACTTAAATCGGTATCATGTGATACGCGAGCCTCCGGAGCATATTTTGAACAGGTTACCTTCGAGCGCATCGGCTTTAGCGTGCAGCGCCCACGCCCTGAATCTCATTGAAAAGCGAACGCTGGATCATGAGGAGATGAAAGCACTTAACCGGGAGGTGATTGAATACTTCAAAGAGCATGTCAATCCGGGGTTTTTAGAGTATCGCAAATCTGTTACCGCTGGCGGGGATTACGGAGCCGTAGAGTGGCAAGCGGGAGGTTTAAATACGCTTGTCGACACCCAAGGACAGGAGTTTATCGACTGCCTGGGAGGTTTTGGAATTTTCAACGTGGGGCACCGTAATCCAGTTGTGGTTTCCGCCGTACAGAATCAACTTGCGAAACAACCGTTACATAGCCAGGAGCTGCTCGATCCGTTACGGGCGATGCTGGCGAAAACCCTTGCTGCGCTAACGCCCGGTAAACTGAAATACAGCTTCTTCTGTAATAGCGGCACCGAGTCCGTTGAAGCAGCGCTGAAGCTGGCGAAGGCTTACCAGTCACCGCGCGGCAAGTTTACTTTTATTGCCACCAGCGGCGCGTTCCACGGTAAATCACTTGGCGCGCTGTCGGCCACGGCGAAATCGACCTTCCGCAAACCGTTTATGCCGCTGCTGCCGGGGTTCCGTCATATACCGTTTGGCAATATCGAGGCCATGCGCACAGCCCTTAGCGAGTGCAAAAAAACCGGTGATGATGTTGCTGCGGTGATCCTCGAACCGATTCAGGGTGAAGGTGGCGTAATTCTGCCGCCGCCGGGCTATCTCACCGCCGTGCGTAAGCTGTGCGATGAGTTCGGCGCACTGATGATCCTCGATGAAGTACAAACCGGTATGGGGCGCACGGGCAAGATGTTTGCCTGCGAACATGAGAACGTTCAGCCGGACATTCTGTGTCTGGCAAAAGCCCTCGGCGGCGGCGTGATGCCGATTGGCGCAACCATCGCCACTGAAGAGGTGTTCTCAGTCCTGTTCGACAACCCGTTCCTGCATACCACCACCTTTGGCGGCAACCCGCTGGCCTGTGCGGCGGCACTGGCGACCATCAATGTGTTGCTGGAGCAGAACTTACCGGCTCAGGCTGAACAAAAAGGCGATATGTTGCTGGACGGTTTCCGTCAACTGGCGCGGGAATATCCCGATCTGGTACAGGAAGCGCGTGGTAAAGGGATGTTGATGGCGATTGAGTTTGTTGATAACGAAATCGGCTATAACTTTGCCAGCGAGATGTTCCGCCAGCGCGTACTGGTAGCCGGAACGCTCAATAACGCCAAAACGATCCGCATTGAACCGCCACTGACACTGACCATTGAACAGTGTGAACTGGTGATCAAAGCGGCGCGTAAGGCGCTGGCGGCCATGCGAGTCAGTGTCGAAGAAGCGTAATATCAAATCGGATGGCGATACGACGTCGCCATCCGATCTTTTTATACGATACGTACGCCCGCAGGCATCATCCGCTCCGGCGTTAACAGCACGCTTTCACTGCCGTCATCGGTTTCCGCACACAACAGCATGCATTCCGACGTTTCACCGCGCATTTTCGCTTTTTGCAGATTGCACAAGACCACCACCGTTTTCCTCATCAGCTCTTCTTCGCTGTAGTACGGCACCAGGCTGGTCACGGTTTGCAGCGTTTTTTCCCCCACATCAACCTGTACGATGTACAGCTTGTCGGCGTTTTCATGGCGTTTCACTTCCACAATCTTTCCGACGCGCATTTCCAGACGTGCAAAATCAGCGTAAGCCACGGTTTCCATTGTTTCCTCCCTTCGAGTAAAATTTTACTAAACTATAGCAAAAATTTTTCTCAATCCTGTAGGCTAAAAATGGAGAATGCAGGCGTGATCACATTCGCAAGCCGCTGTGTTACCGTTACAGCGTCAAAGAAACGCGCTTTATTTACTGAAAACAGGTGACCCGATAAGCACTTCCTCTACAATGGAAGCGCACATCAGGGAAAGTAAAAAAGGTAAACATGGCAACACTAAAAGACATCGCAATCGAAGCTGGCGTATCCCTGGCGACAGTATCCAGGGTCTTAAATGACGATCCGACATTGAATGTGAAAGAAGAGACGAAACATCGCATTCTCGAGATCGCCGAAAAGCTGGAGTACAAGACCAGTAGCGCCCGTAAACTCCAGACAGGTGCAGTCAACCAACACCATATTCTGGCTATCTACAGCTACCAACAGGAGCTGGAGATCAACGATCCTTACTATCTGGCGATCCGCCACGGCATTGAAACTCAGTGCGAAAAGCTGGGCATCGAGCTCACCAACTGTTATGAACACAACGGCTTACCAGACATTAAAAACGTCACCGGTATTTTAATTGTCGGCAAACCCACGCCCGCCCTGCGCGCCGCTGCCAGCGCATTGACCGACAATATCTGTTTTATCGACTTTCACGAACCCGGCAGTAATTACGATGCAGTAGATATCGATCTGGCACGCATCAGTAAAGAAATCATCGACTTCTATATCGATCAGGGCGTTAATCGCATTGGTTTTATTGGCGGCGAGGACTTGCCTGGCAAGGCGGATATTCGTGAGGTCGCCTTTGCGGAATATGGCCGACTGAAACAAGTGGTACGCGAAGAGGATATCTGGCGCGGCGGTTTTTCCAGTTCGTCGGGCTATGAACTGGCAAAACAGATGCTGGCGCGGGAAGACTATCCGAAGGCACTGTTTGTTGCTTCCGATTCCATTGCTATCGGCGTACTGCGGGCAATTCATGAACGTGGCCTGAACATCCCACAGGATATTTCGCTTATCAGTGTGAACGACATCCCCACCGCGCGATTTACCTTTCCGCCGCTCTCCACCGTGCGCATCCATTCCGAAATGATGGGAAGTCAGGGCGTTAACCTGGTGTATGAAAAAGCCCGCGATGGTCGCGCGCTGCCGCTGTTGGTCTTCGTTCCCAGCAAATTAAAACTGCGCGGCACGACCCGTTAAATCCCCTTACACACTGTCCGGCAATCGTTTTTGCCGGACAGTGCTGCCGTTTATTTTCGTGATCCAGTTAAAGTAAATGCATTTACCTGCTACTTTTTAGTAAAAATTTTACTAAACTCCCCAGCAATTACACAAACTACCATCACCATGAATGGTTCCGATTTCTCTCTACCGGGAGGCCCTATGAATCGCTGGGAAAACATTCAGCTCACCCACGAAAACCGACTTGCGCCGCGTGCGTACTTTTTTTCTTATGATTCTGTTGCGCAGGCGCGTACCTTTGCCCGCGAAACCAGCAGCTTATTTCTGCCCTTAAGCGGTCAGTGGAATTTCCACTTTTTTGATCATCCGCTGCAAGTGCCAGAAGCCTTCACCTCTGAGTTAATGGCTGACTGGGGGCATATTACCGTCCCCGCCATGTGGCAAATGGAAGGCCACGGCAAACTGCAATATACCGACGAAGGTTTTCCGTTCCCCATCGATGTGCCGTTTGTCCCCAGCGATAACCCAACCGGTGCCTATCAACGTATTTTCACCCTCAGCGACGGCTGGCAGGGTAAACAGACGCTGATTAAATTTGACGGCGTCGAAACCTATTTTGAAGTCTACGTTAACGGTCAGTATGTGGGGTTCAGCAAGGGCAGTCGCCTGACCGCAGAGTTTGACATCAGCGCGATGGTAAAAACCGGCGACAACCTGTTGTGTGTGCGCGTGATGCAGTGGGCAGACTCTACCTACGTGGAAGACCAGGATATGTGGTGGTCAGCGGGGATCTTCCGCGATGTTTATCTGGTCGGAAAACAACTAACGCATATTAACGATTTCACCGTGCGTACCGACTTTGACGAAGCCTATTGCGATGCCACGCTTTCCTGCGAAGTGGTGCTGGAAAATCTCGCCGCCTCCCCTGTCGTAACGACACTGGAATATACCCTGTTTGATGGGGAACGCGTGGTGCACAGCAGCGCCATTGAGCATCTGGCAATTGAAAAGCTGACCAGCGCCAGCTTTGCTTTTACTGTCGAACAGCCGCAGCAATGGTCGGCAGAATCCCCTTATCTTTACCATCTGGTCATGACGCTGAAAGACGCCGACGGCAACGTTCTGGAAGTGGTGCCACAACGCGTTGGCTTCCGTGATATCAAAGTGCGCGACGGTCTGTTCTGGATCAATAACCGTTATGTGATGCTGCACGGCGTCAACCGCCACGACAACGATCATCGCAAAGGCCGCGCCGTTGGAATGGATCGCGTAGAAAAAGATCTCCAGTTGATGAAGCAGCACAACATCAACTCCGTGCGTACCGCTCACTACCCGAACGATCCGCGTTTTTACGAACTGTGTGATATCTATGGCCTGTTTGTGATGGCGGAAACCGACGTCGAATCGCACGGCTTTGCTAACGTCGGCGATATCAGCCGCATTACCGACGATCCGCAGTGGGAAAAGGTCTACGTCGAGCGCATCGTTCGCCATATTCACGCGCAGAAAAACCATCCGTCGATCATCATCTGGTCGCTGGGCAATGAATCCGGCTATGGCTGTAACATCCGCGCGATGTACCACGCGGCGAAGGCGCTGGATGACACGCGACTGGTGCATTACGAAGAAGATCGCGATGCTGAAGTGGTCGATATTATTTCCACCATGTACACCCGCGTGCCGCTGATGAATGAGTTTGGTGAATACCCGCATCCGAAGCCGCGCATCATCTGTGAATATGCTCATGCAATGGGGAACGGACCGGGCGGGCTGACGGAGTACCAGAACGTCTTCTATAAGCACGATTGCATTCAGGGACATTATGTCTGGGAGTGGTGCGACCACGGGATCCAGGCGCAGGATGACCACGGCAATGTCTGGTATAAATTCGGCGGCGACTACGGAGACTATCCCAACAACTATAACTTCTGTCTTGATGGTTTGATCTATTCCGATCAGACGCCGGGACCAGGCCTGAAAGAGTACAAACAGGTTATTGCGCCGGTAAAAATCCACGCGCTGGATCTGACTCGCGGCGAGCTGAAAGTCGAAAATAAACTGTGGTTTACCACGCTTGATGACTACACCCTGCACGCAGAGGTGCGCGCCGAAGGTGAAACGCTCGCGACGCAGCAGATTAAATTGCGCGACGTTGCGCCGAACAGCGAAGCCCCCTTGCAGATCACGCTGCCGCAGCTGGACGCCCGCGAAGCGTTCCTCAACATTACGGTGACCAAAGATTCCCGCACCCGCTACAGCGAAGTCGGGCATTCTATCGCCACTTATCAGTTCCCACTGAAGGAAAACACCGCGCAGCCAGTGCCTTTCGCACCAAATAATGCGCGTCCGCTGACGCTGGAAGACGATCGTTTGAGCTGCACCGTTCGCGGCTACAACTTCGCGATCACCTTCTCAAAAATGAGTGGCAAACCGACATCCTGGCAGGTGAATGGCGAATCGCTGCTGACCCGCGAGCCAAAGATCAACTTCTTCAAGCCAATGATCGACAACCACAAGCAGGAGTACGAAGGGCTGTGGCAACCGAATCATTTGCAGATCATGCAGGAACATTTGCGCGACTTTGCCGTAGAACAGAGCGATGGTGAGGTGTTGATCATCAGCCGCACGGTTATAGCACCGCCGGTGTTTGACTTCGGGATGCGCTGCACCTACATCTGGCGCATCGCTGCAGATGGCCAGGTTAACGTGGCGCTTTCCGGCGAGCGTTACGGCGACTATCCGCACATCATTCCATGCATCGGTTTCACTATGGGAATTAACGGCGAATACGACCAGGTGGCGTATTACGGTCGTGGACCGGGCGAAAACTACGCCGACAGCCAGCAGGCTAACATCATCGATATCTGGCGCAGCACCGTCGATGCCATGTTCGAGAATTATCCCTTCCCGCAGAACAACGGCAACCGTCAGCATGTCCGCTGGACGGCACTGACTAACCGCCACGGCAACGGTCTGCTGGTGGTGCCACAGCGCCCAATTAACTTCAGCGCCTGGCACTATACCCAGGAAAACATCCACGCTGCCCAGCACTGTAACGAGCTGCAGCGCAGTGATGACATCACCCTGAATCTCGACCACCAGCTGCTTGGCCTCGGCTCCAACTCCTGGGGCAGCGAGGTGCTGGACTCCTGGCGCGTCTGGTTCCGTGACTTCAGCTACGGATTTACGTTGCTGCCGGTTTCTGGCGGAGAAGCTACCGCGCAAAGCCTTGCGTCGTATGAGTTCGGCGCAGGGTTCTTTTCCACGAATTTGCACAGCGAGAATAAGCAATGAGGATCATCGATAACTTAGAACAGTTCCGCCAGATTTACGCCTCTGGCAAGAAGTGGCAACGCTGCGTTGAAGCGATTGAAAATATCGACAACATTCAGCCTGGCGTCGCCCACTCCATCGGTGATTCATTGACTTACCGCGTGGAGACAGACTCCGCGACCGATGCGCTATTTACCGGGCATCGACGCTATTTTGAAGTGCATTACTACCTGCAAGGGCAGCAAAAAATTGAATATGCGCCGAAAGAGACATTACAGGTAGTGGAATATTATCGTGATGAAACTGACCGTGAATATTTAAAAGGCTGCGGAGAAACCGTAGAGGTCCACGAAGGGCAAATCGTTATTTGCGATATCCATGAAGCGTATCGGTTTATCTGCAATAACGCGGTCAAAAAAGTGGTTCTCAAAATCACCATCGAAGATGGTTATTTCCATAACAAATAACAACTACGGCGGCAAAAGGAGTTTGCCGCCACCGCTACCCTACTCATTTTCGGAGATGTGTTATGTCTGATACCAAACGTAATACAATCGGTAAATTCGGCTTGCTCTCGCTGACTTTTGCCGCCGTTTACAGCTTTAACAACGTTATCAATAATAATATTGAGCTTGGACTGGCCTCGGCACCGATGTTTTTCCTCGCGACGATTTTTTATTTTATTCCCTTCTGTCTGATCATCGCAGAATTTGTTTCGTTAAATAAAAACTCAGAAGCTGGTGTCTACGCGTGGGTAAAAAGTTCGCTGGGCGGACGTTGGGCATTTATTACTGCCTATACCTACTGGTTCGTAAACCTGTTCTTTTTCACCTCGCTGTTGCCGCGCGTTATTGCTTATGCTTCGTATGCCTTCCTCGGCTACGAATATATTATGACGCCGATTGCCACCACTATTATTAGTATGGTGCTGTTCGCCTTCTCCACCTGGGTTTCTACCAACGGGGCGAAAATGCTGGGGCCAATCACCTCCGTCACCTCAACACTGATGCTGCTGTTAACGCTCTCCTATATTTTACTGGCAGGTACGGCGCTGCTTGGCGGCGTACAGCCTGCCGATCCGATCACCGTTGACGCAATGATCCCGAACTTCAACTGGGCGTTCCTCGGCGTTACCACCTGGATCTTTATGGCCGCAGGTGGTGCGGAGTCCGTCGCGGTATACGTTAACGACGTCAAAGGCGGTTCGAAATCGTTCGTTAAAGTGATCATCCTCGCTGGGATTTTTATCGGCGTACTGTATTCCGTCTCCTCAGTGCTGATTAACGTCTTCGTCAGCAGCAAAGAGTTGAAATTTACCGGTGGATCGGTGCAGGTATTCCACGGCATGGCGGCGTATTTTGGTCTGCCGGAAGCGCTGATGAATCGCTTTGTCGGTCTGGTGTCCTTTACCGCGATGTTCGGTTCCCTGCTGATGTGGACCGCAACACCGGTGAAAATTTTCTTCTCCGAAATCCCGGAAGGCATCTTTGGTAAGAAAACCGTCGAACTGAACGAAAACGGCGTTCCGGCGCGCGCGGCGTGGATCCAGTTCCTGATCGTCATCCCGCTGATGATTATCCCGATGCTCGGTTCCAATACTGTGCAGGATCTGATGAATACCATTATTAATATGACTGCCGCAGCGTCCATGCTTCCGCCGTTATTCATCATGCTGGCTTACCTGAATTTACGCGCCAAATTAGATCACCTGCCACGCGATTTCCGTATGGGCTCCCGCCGCACCGGTATTATCATTGTTTCAATGCTGATTGCGATATTTGCCGTAGGGTTTGTCGCTTCGACATTCCCGACTGGCGCGAATATTCTGACCATCATTTTTTATAACGTCGGCGGTATTGTTATCTTCCTCGGGTTTGCGTGGTGGAAATACAGTAAATATATAAAGGGATTAACGGCTGAAGAGCGGCATATTGAAGCGATGCCAGCCAGCAATGTTGATTAAGCAGACTAATAAAAAATGAGCAGGCATTTTCCCTCTTCCTGGATGGGGAGAGGGAAAATAGTTTCTGCCTTTATATTTTTATAATTACAACGATAAAAGGCTGTACTTTTTCTTTAGCTCATGGATTAACACAATGAAATTAATCACTGCACCATGCAGAGCATTACTTGCTCTGCCGTTTTGCTATGCCTTTTCTGCGATGGGCGAAGAAGTACGTCCGGCAGAACATGACGACACAAAAACACCCGCAATTACCTCAACATCTTCTCCTTCATTTCGTTTTTACGGCGAATTAGGGGTTGGTGGATATATGGATTTAGAGGGTGAGAATAAACATAAATACAGCGATGGTACCTATATTGAAGGTGGTCTGGAGATGAAGTACGGCTCCTGGTTCGGCCTGATTTACGGCGAAGGCTGGACCGTGCAGGCCGACCACGACGGTAATGCCTGGGTGCCTGACCATAGCTGGGGCGGTTTCGAAGGTGGGATTAACCGTTTCTATGGCGGTTATCGTACCAATGATGGCACCGAAATCATGCTCAGTCTGCGTCAGGATTCCTCGCTGGATGACCTGCAATGGTGGGGCGATTTCACGCCCGATCTGGGCTACGTCATTCCCAATACCCGCGACATTATGGCCGCGCTGAAGGTACAGAACTTAAGCGGTAACTTTCGTTATAGCGTCACCGCCACACCTGCCGGACATCATGACGAAAGCAAAGCCTGGCTACATTTTGGCAAGTACGATCGCTACGACGACAAATACACCTATCCGGCAATGATGAACGGTTACATCCAGTATGACCTTGCCGAAGGCATCACCTGGATGAACGGTCTGGAAATCACCGACGGCACAGGCCAACTCTATCTCACGGGCCTGCTAACCCCTAACTTTGCCGCTCGCGCCTGGCACCATACCGGACGCGCCGACGGGCTGGACGTACCGGGAAGTGAAAGCGGGATGATGGTGAGCGCCATGTATGAAGCGTTAAAGGGTGTTTATCTCTCCACCGCTTACACCTACGCCAAACATCGCCCTGACCACGCTGACGATGAAACCACCTCTTTCATGCAGTTTGGTATCTGGTACGAATACGGCGGCGGACGTTTCGCAACGGCTTTTGATAGCCGCTTCTACATGAAAAATGCCTCTCACGATCCCAGCGACCAAATCTTCCTGATGCAATATTTTTACTGGTAATAAGGACAGTAATCTCATGAAAATCAAAACTATTTTAACGCCAGTAGCCTGTGCTCTGCTGATGAGCTTTTCCGCCCATGCCGCTAACGCCGACAATTATAAAAACGTGATTAACCGTACCGGCGCGCCGCAGTACATGAAGGATTACGATTACGACGACCACCAGCGTTTTAATCCGTTTTTTGATCTCGGTGCCTGGCATGGTCATCTGTTGCCAGACGGCCCGAATACCATGGGCGGTTTTCCGGGCGTTGCGCTGCTGACGGAAGAGTACATCAACTTTATGGCCAGCAATTTCGACCGCCTGACCGTCTGGCAAGACGGCAAGAAAGTCGACTTCACGCTGGAGGCATACAGTATTCCCGGCGCGCTGGTGCAAAAACTGACAGCAAAAGATGTGCAGGTCGAAATGACTCTGCGCTTCGCCACGCCGCGCACGTCACTACTGGAAACCAAAATCACCAGCAATAAACCGCTGGATCTGGTGTGGGATGGCGAACTGCTGGAAAAACTGGAAGCGAAAGAAGGAAAACCGCTTTCCGATAAAACCATTGCTGGCGAGTACCCTGACTATCAGCGCAAAATCAGCGCCACCCGTGATGGCCTGAAAGTCACCTTTGGCAAAGTGCGCGCTACCTGGGATCTGCTGACCTCCGGCGAATCGGAATATCAGGTGCATAAATCCCTGCCGGTGCAGACTGAAATCAATGGCAATCGCTTTACCAGTAAGGCACATATCAACGGTTCGACCACGCTCTATACCACCTATTCCCACCTGCTGACCGCCCAGGAAGTTAGCAAAGAGCAGATGCAAATCCGCGATATTCTGGCGCGTCCGGCGTTTTATCTCACCGCCTCGCAGCAACGCTGGGAAGAGTATCTGAAGAAAGGGTTAACCAATCCGGATGCGACGCCGGAACAGACGCGCGTCGCGGTGAAAGCGATCGAAACGCTCAACGGTAACTGGCGCTCGCCTGGCGGCGCGGTGAAATACAACACCGTCACGCCGTCGGTGACCGGACGCTGGTTCTCCGGCAATCAGACCTGGCCGTGGGATACCTGGAAGCAGGCGTTTGCGATGGCGCATTTCAATCCGGATATCGCCAAAGAGAATATCCGCGCGGTCTTCTCCTGGCAGATCCAGCCCGGCGACCGCGTGCGTCCGCAGGATGTGGGCTTTGTCCCCGACCTGATAGCGTGGAACCTTAGCCCGGAGCGTGGCGGCGATGGCGGCAACTGGAACGAACGTAATACCAAACCCAGCCTTGCCGCCTGGTCGGTGATGGAAGTGTATAACGTCACCCAGGATAAAACCTGGCTGGCAGAGATGTACCCGAAACTGGTGGCCTATCACGACTGGTGGTTACGTAACCGCGATCATAACGGCAACGGCGTGCCGGAATATGGCGCGACCCGCGATAAAGCCCACAACACCGAGAGCGGCGAGATGCTGTTTACGGTGAAAAAAGGTGACAAAGAAGAGACGCAGTCTGGGCTGAACAACTACGCCCACGTGGTGGAGAAAGGCCAGTACGACAGTCTGGAAATTCCGGCACAGGTCGCTGCGTCGTGGGAATCGGGCCGTGATGATGCCGCCGTCTTTGGGTTTATCGACAAAGAACAGCTGGATAAATATGTCGCTAATGGCGGCAAACGTAGCGACTGGACGGTGAAATTCGCCGAAAACCGCAGTCAGGACGGAACGTTGCTGGGCTACTCGCTATTGCAGGAGTCGGTGGATCAGGCCAGCTATATGTACAGCGATAATCATTATCTGGCGGAGATGGCGACGATTCTCGGTAAACCAGAAGAGGCTAAGCGCTATCGCCAGTTGGCACAGCAGCTCGCGGACTACATCAACACCTGTATGTTCGACCCGGCTACGCAGTTCTACTATGACGTGCGTATTGAAGATAAACCGCTGGCGAACGGCTGCGCGGGCAAACCGATTGTCGAACGCGGTAAAGGGCCGGAAGGCTGGTCACCGCTGTTTAACGGTGCGGCAACGCAGGCCAACGCCGACGCGGTGGTGAAGGTGATGCTCGATCCTAAAGAGTTCAACACCTTTGTCCCGCTGGGAACGGCAGCGTTAACCAACCCGGCTTTTGGCGCGGATATCTACTGGCGCGGGCGCGTATGGGTGGATCAGTTCTGGTTTGGTCTGAAAGGGATGGAGCGTTACGGTTATCGCGATGATGCCCTGAAACTGGCGGATACGTTCTTCCGGCACGCCAAAGGGTTAACCGCCGATGGCCCGATTCAGGAAAATTACAACCCGCTGACCGGCGCACAGCAAGGCGCACCAAATTTCTCCTGGAGTGCCGCGCATTTGTATATGTTGTATAACGATTTTTTCCGTAAGCAGTAATTTACAACGGCTGGCGGATGCGGCGTGAACGCCTTATCCGCCCTACATGTGCAATCCCCCAGGCCGGATAAGACGCGTCAGGCGTCGCATCCGGCGTTACCACCGGGCGTATTCTTTTTGAATCCCATCACAAACCCCGCATTCCCCTTTTCCCTTTTCCCCGACGACGGCTAAATTAGAACTCATCCGACCACATAACAATTATTTTACATACTGGACAATTTTATGAGCTACCCGTCGCTGTTCGCCCCGCTTGATTTAGGTTTTACCACGTTAAAAAACCGCGTGCTGATGGGCTCAATGCACACCGGGCTGGAGGAATATCCAGACGGTGCCGAGCGGCTGGCAGCGTTTTATGCCGAACGCGCCCGTCATGGCGTGGCGCTGATTGTCAGCGGCGGCATTGCACCAGATTTAACAGGCGTTGGCATGGAAGGTGGCGCAATGCTCAACGACGCCAGCCAGATCCCACACCATCGCACCATTACCGAAGCCGTACATCAGGAAGGCGGCAAAATCGCCCTACAAATTTTGCATACCGGACGCTACAGCTACCAGCCGCATCTGGTAGCGCCCTCCGCGTTGCAGGCCCCCATCAACCGTTTCGTTCCTCATGAACTCACCCATGAAGAGATCCTGCAACTGATCGACGATTTCGCCCGCTGCGCGCAACTGGCGCGGGAGGCCGGATACGATGGCGTAGAGGTGATGGGTTCCGAAGGGTATTTGATCAACGAATTTCTGACGCTGCGCACCAATCAGCGTAGTGACCAGTGGGGCGGCGATTACCACAACCGGATGCGGTTTGCCGTTGAAGTGGTGAGTGCGGTACGCGAACGCGTTGGCAACGACTTCATTATTATCTACCGACTGTCGATGCTCGACCTGGTCGAAGACGGCGGGACTTTTGCCGAAACGGTAGAGCTGGCGCAGGCCATTGAAGCGGCGGGCGCGACCATTATCAACACCGGCATTGGCTGGCATGAAGCACGTATTCCGACCATCGCCACGCCCGTGCCGCGCGGCGCATTTAGCTGGGTCACGCGCAAACTGAAAGGCCATGTCTCGCTGCCGCTGGTAACCACCAACCGGATTAACGATCCGCAGGTTGCCGACGACATTCTCTCGCGCGGCGATGCCGATATGGTGTCGATGGCACGACCGTTTCTTGCTGATGCGGAGCTGCTGTCAAAAGCGCAATCGGGGCGAGCCGATGAGATCAACACCTGCATTGGCTGCAATCAGGCCTGCCTCGATCAGATCTTCGTTGGCAAAGTCACCTCGTGCCTGGTGAATCCTCGCGCCTGCCACGAAACCAAAATGCCAATCCTTCCCGCCATGCAGAAAAAAAATCTGGCGGTGGTCGGTGCGGGACCAGCTGGGCTGGCGTTTGCCATTAACGCGGCGGCGCGTGGGCATCAGGTAACATTGTTTGATGCGCACAGCGAGATCGGCGGGCAGTTTAATATCGCCAAACAGATCCCAGGCAAAGAGGAGTTTTACGAAACGCTGCGCTACTACCGCCGGATGATCGAAGTGACGGGCGTGACGCTGAAACTCAATCACAGCGTGACGGAGGATCAGTTACAGGCGTTCGATGAAACGATCCTCGCCAGCGGGATCGTGCCGCGCATTCCGCCCATTGACGGGATCGATCACCCGAAGGTGTTGAGCTATCTCGATGTCCTGCGCGACAAAGCGCCGGTGGGCAACAAAGTTGCCATCGTCGGTTGTGGTGGGATTGGTTTTGATACGGCGATGTATTTGAGTCAGCCGGGCGAATCCACCAGCCAGAATATCGCCGGGTTCTGTAATGAATGGGGGATCGACAGTAGCCTACAACAGGCTGGTGGCTTAAGCCCGCAGGGAATGCAGATCCCGCGTAGCCCACGGCAGATTGTGATGCTCCAGCGCAAAGCCAGCAAACCGGGACAGGGGTTAGGCAAAACTACGGGCTGGATCCATCGCACCACCCTGCTCTCGCGGGGTGTGAAAATGATCCCAGGCGTAAGCTACCAGAAGATCGACGATGACGGGCTGCATGTGGTGATCAACGGCGAAACGCAGATATTAGCCGTGGACAATGTGGTGATCTGCGCAGGGCAAGAGCCAAACCGCGCGTTGGCGCAACCGCTGATTGATAGCGGGAAAACTGTGCATTTAATTGGCGGCTGCGATGTGGCTATGGAGCTGGACGCACGACGTGCAATTGCCCAGGGAACACAGCTGGCGCTGGAGATTTAAATCGTTGTTTGAAGTGCCGGATGCGACGCTTGCCGCGTCTTATCCGACCTGGGGGTAACGTGCTGAACGTAGGCCGGATAAGGCGTTTACGCCGCATCCGGCAGGCCGCGTTAATCAATAAACAATGCAGGGGAAATGCCGAATCGCGCTGCCAGTTTTTTAGCGTGTTCCAGCGTTAATTTTCTCTTCCCGTTCAAAACACGTGACACCATCGATTTACTGCCAATTTCCGGCAGATCAGAAAGGGTTAAACCGTATTGATCCATCAGTGTACGAATCACAGCAACACCGCCAGGCATGGCTTGAGCCATCGCATTAAATTCAGCAAATTCGGGCGCTGATTCTTCCCACGCGGTTATTTTGGCACACACCAGATCCAGCAAGGGGTTTTCAGGATCGTTGAGCAGCAGATGATCGACCAGTTCCAGCGCCTGGGCGTATTGTTCTTCGTTCTGGATACCCGCCAGAAAAGGTGCCACAGCAGTTAGTTTTTCTCCTGCTTGCAAGATGTCGGCAATCGCAATCATTTTTTCCCCTTAGTACGATGAACGGCGGTAAAGAAATCGTATTCTTTATGCGTCATAACTTCACGTATGTAGCACTTTTGCGATTCAAAAAAGACCATTGCTACAACACGTAATTCATTGCCCCCGACATTGAAAACATAATGCTTATCCAGATATTTGAAGTTATCCAGAGATGGGAATACAGCTTTTAATGACTCAGGTTTTTTGAAATATCCCTTAGCAATCGTGTTCCCCAGAGCCACCAACTCCGTTTTATGTTGCGGGTATTTTTCCGCAGCATCTTTCAATGCTTTTTGAGTTATCAGGTGCATTCTTCATCACGTCCGTTGACAAATTGGCAATATGATAACATCCGTTGACAGATTGGCAACGGATGAATTTATCTGCTTGACGGAAGAATAAACGTTGAACAACGCGAAACAAGAGAATGCAGAGGATGGTGACTGGGATTTTTGTTTTATGGAAGCGTGATTCCAGAACTGGGCAGACATTGCCGGATGCGACGCTTGCCGCGTCTTATCCGGCCTGGGGGGTAACGTGCTGAACGTAGGCCGGATAAGGCGTTTACGCCGCATCCGGCAGGTAACTCCCAATCTTACCGACGACGTCCCAGCTTCACCGCTTTCAGCACCACAAATTTATTATTCGTCGCAATAGTGGTGCAGTTGCCGAAAATTTTCTTCAGTTTATGGAAGTAATCCAGGTGACGGTTGGCAACGATATACAGCTCGCCGTTGATTTTCAGGCAGCGGCGGGCGTGGTGGAACATCTCCCAGGCGACGTTATCAGTCAGCGCATGTTGCTGATGAAACGGCGGGTTGCAGAGCATAGCATTAAAGCGAAAAGGCTCCACGCCGGAGAGCGCGTTGTTGATCATAAACTCGCAGCGATCCAACGCCTCAGGCATGTTGGTTTCAACGTTCAAACGGCTGGAAGCAACCGCCATCGGCGATTCATCGACAAACACCACTTTCGCCTGCGGGTTTTTATCAAGCAGTGTCAGGCCAATAACGCCGTTACCACAGCCGAGATCGACAATCTCACCTTCGAGATTCTCCGGCAGATGCTGCATAAAGAAGCGCGCGCCAATATCAAGCCCGGTGCGGGAAAAGACATTCGCATGGTTGTGGATAGTCCAGTCAGTACCTTCCAGCTTCCAGCTAACGGTCTGCGGCGCATCGGCCAGCGGCGGTTCATTGAAAGTGCAATTAATCAGGCGCGCTTTTTTCCATGCCAGCGTGGTGGTGGTCGGGCCGAGCACTTTTTCGAACAGTTCCAGCGTGGAAGTGTGAATGTCACGGGCTTTGGCACCGGCAATAATGCGTGTTTCCGGCGTGACCACTTTGCGCAGTGCGCGCAGTTGCTGTTCCAGCAATGCCAGTGTTTTCGGTACTTTGATCAGCACTACGCCCGGCTGTTGCGGGTAGTCAGCGGTGCTGTCAAGAAACTTCACGCTCGACTCATCAATGCCGTTGAGGCGTAAATTCTCGCGCGTGGCCAGTTCACTGATGTATGAGTCGCCAATGCTGTACGGCTTATGTTCCGCCAGCGCACAACTTAACGCACCAAAGGCATCATTCAGGATCAACACCGGGCCGCGGATTTCTGTGTCGTCCAACTGTTGCAGCAAATATTCATCCGCCGCTTCCCACGCCTGTAGCGGGTTAACGTCATCCGTCGCCGGAAAACGTTGTAGTGTCAGTGAACGGAAACCGTTGTCTAAGTGGCTCATCGGCCCTCCTGAATGATAAAATTTCGACGTTGCCCCTGAAAAGGGTGCGTGAGTATACCCTTTTTCTCTTTTTCGTGGGCGGTTATGAGCAATCTTACTTATCTTCAGGGTTATCCCGAGCAGCTGCTTTCCCAGGTGCGCACGCTGATTAATGAACAGCGTCTGGGCGATGTACTGGCAAAACGCTATCCGGGAACGCACAACTACGCCACCGATAAAGCCCTCTGGCAATATACTCAGGATCTGAAAAATCAGTTTCTGCGCAATGCCCCGCCGATCAATAAAGTGATGTATGACAATAAGATTCACGTGCTGAAAAACGCGCTCGGGTTACATACCGCTGTTTCACGTGTGCAGGGCGGCAAGCTGAAAGCGAAGGCGGAGATCCGCGTCGCCACCGTGTTTCGCAACGCGCCAGAACCGTTTTTGCGCATGATTGTGGTGCACGAGCTGGCGCATCTGAAAGAGAAAGAACATAACAAAGCGTTCTATCAGTTGTGCTGCCATATGGAACCGCAGTACCACCAGCTTGAGTTCGACACTCGCCTGTGGCTGACGCAACTGTCACTGGGACAAGACAAAATCTGAAAATGATCTCAGGCGCTATCTTTTCCTCCTTTAGCGCCTAAAATCGACCTCCCCTCTATCGTTAAGGATAACGACCATGCTGCGCGCATTTGCCCGCCTTCTTCGCCGCATTTGTTTTTCTCGCCGGACTCCAAAAATTGCCTGTTTTCTGTTGCTTGTGGCAGGCGCGACGATTTTTATCGCCGATCGGGCAATGGTCAACGCCAGCCAACAACTCACCTGGAGTGACATCAACGCTATTCCGGCACGTAACGTGGGTTTATTGTTGGGAGCAAGGCCAGGTAATCGCTACTTTACCCGACGTATTGATACCGCCGCAGAGTTGTACCACGCAGGAAAAGTGAAATGGTTGCTGGTCAGTGGCGACAACGGACGTAAAAATTACGATGAAGCGTCAGGCATGCAGCAGGCTTTGATCGCTAAGGGCGTACCGGCAAAAGTGATCTTCTGTGACTATGCCGGATTCTCAACGCTTGATTCAGTGGTACGTGCCAATAAAGTGTTTGGGGAAAACCATATCACCATTATCTCGCAGGAATTTCATAACCAACGCGCCATCTGGCTGGCAAAACAGTACGGCATCGATGCTATCGGGTTTAACGCGCCAGACCTGAATATGAAGCACGGTTTGTATACTCAGCTGCGGGAGAAACTCGCCAGGGTTAGAGCGGTGATAGACGCAAAAATCCTCCATCGCCAGCCAAAATATCTCGGGCCGTCGGTCATGATTGGTCCGTTCAGTGAGCATGGTTGTCCGGCGCAGAAATAATGCGTATCCGCGCACGTCGAAGATGAAAAAGGCGTGCTACATTGACGGCAGAATACCTTTATGGAGTATCCACGCGTTATGATACGTTTCGCTGTGATTGGTACGAACTGGATCACTCACCAGTTCGTGGAGGCCGCACATGAGAGCGGTAAATATAAGTTAACCGCCGTCTATTCCCGCAGCCTTGAACAGGCCCAGCACTTCGCCAATGAGTTTTCTGTCGAGCATCTGTTTACGTCTCTGGAAGCGATGGCGGAAAGCGATGCCATTGACGCGGTGTATATTGCCAGCCCGAATGCCCTGCACTTTTCCCAGACGCAGCTTTTTCTGAGCCACAAAATCCATGTGATTTGCGAGAAACCGCTGGCGTCGAATCTGGCGGAAGTGGATGCCGCCATTGCCTGTGCGCGGGAAAATCAGGTGGTGCTGTTTGAAGCATTTAAAACGGCCTGCCTGCCTAACTTTCATCTGTTACGCCAGGCGCTGCCAAAAGTCGGCAAACTGCGGAAAGTCTTTTTCAACTACTGCCAGTATTCCTCGCGTTATCAACGTTATCTGGATGGTGAGAATCCCAACACCTTCAATCCGGCGTTCTCTAACGGTTCGATTATGGATATCGGCTTTTACTGCCTGGCGTCGGCGGTGGCATTATTCGGTGAACCGAAAAGCGTGCAGGCAACCGCCAGTTTGCTGGCAAGCGGCGTGGATGCCCACGGCGTGGTGGTGATGGATTACGGTGATTTCAGCGTTACGTTGCAGCACTCAAAAGTCAGTGATTCTGTCCTGGCGAGCGAGATTCAGGGCGAAGCAGGATCGCTGGTGATTGAAAAACTCTCTGAATGCCAGAAAGTCTGCTTTGTGCCGCGCGGCAGCCAGATGCAGGATCTCACTCAGCCACAGCATATTAATACCATGCTCTACGAAGCAGAGCTGTTTGCTGAACTGGTGGATGAGCATCTGATTAATCATCCGGGGCTGGCGGTCAGTCGCATCACAGCCAAACTGCTGACCGAGATCCGCCGCCAGACCGGAGTGATTTTTCCGGCAGATAGCGTAAAACAATAATGGTTACCGTAAAGCAGTGTAAAAGGCATGTAACAGACCATTGACTGGATGAATGGTCTGTCATACTTTGTTACCTGCAAAGGGGAGTAACTTCATTGCTGGTCGATCGTCATTACGATGTGTGAAAAACCACATCCGGTCACCGGGCAACCCGAAAGGTATACGCAGACGTATTCCTTTGAGACTGATGACAAACGCAAAATTGCCTGATGCGCTACGCTTATCAGGCCTACATAGTTCCTGCAATCTTTTGAATTCGCATGATTTTGTAGGCCGGATAAGGCGTTCACGCCGCATCCGGCATAAACGCAGGCACTTTGTCACCAATCTGAAAGGAATACGCAGACGTATTCCTTTTTTGTTGTAAGTGAGACCTTGCCGGAAGGCGAGGTCTATGCATAAAAAGCAGCGGCTGACGTCTTCCGACGTTGGCCGTTTTTTTATGTGTAAGGAACTTCTATGAATACTGTCGGCACGCCGTTGCTATGGGGCGGATTCGCTGTTGTTGTCGCCATTATGCTGGCTATCGACCTGTTGTTGCAGGGGCGTCGTGGCGCGCATGCCATGACCATGAAACAGGCTGCGGCCTGGTCGCTGGTGTGGGTGACCCTTTCGTTACTGTTTAACGCCGCTTTCTGGTGGTATTTAGTCCAGACGCAGGGGCGCGAAGTCGCGGACCCGCAGGCACTGGCCTTCCTCACCGGTTATCTGATTGAGAAATCGCTGGCGGTCGATAACGTCTTTGTCTGGCTGATGTTGTTCAGCTATTTCTCTGTTCCGGCGGCGTTACAACGGCGCGTGCTGGTGTATGGCGTGCTCGGGGCGATTGTTCTGCGTACCATCATGATCTTCACCGGTAGTTGGCTGATTTCGCAGTTCGACTGGATCCTGTATATCTTCGGTGCCTTCCTGCTGTTTACCGGCGTGAAGATGGCGCTCGCCCATGAAGATGAATCAGGGATTGGTGACAAGCCGTTGGTGCGCTGGCTGCGCGGTCATTTGCGTATGACCGACACCATCGACAACGAGCATTTCTTTGTGCGTAAGAATGGCTTGTTGTATGCCACGCCGCTGATGCTGGTGCTGATTCTGGTGGAGTTGAGCGACGTGATTTTCGCCGTGGATAGCATTCCAGCTATCTTCGCCGTGACTACCGATCCGTTTATTGTGCTGACCTCAAACCTGTTTGCGATCCTCGGCCTGCGTGCGATGTATTTCCTGCTGGCGGGCGTAGCAGAGCGTTTCTCGATGCTCAAATATGGCCTGGCGGTGATTCTGGTGTTTATCGGTATCAAGATGCTGATTGTCGACTTCTACCATATTCCGATCGCCGTTTCGCTGGGCGTGGTGTTTGGCATTCTGGTGACGACGTTTATTATCAACGCGTGGGTGAATTATCGGCATGATAAGCAGCGGGGAGAATGATTCGCTGTATATTAAGCCATTACCAGAGATAACTCATTCCAGACAAAGATGAGCTACTAATTATGTAATCGGCTTATAGCTCTTTACAAAAAGACCGCACGGGTGCAGGGGGCGGCGGCGATTGGCCGCTCCCCGCGCCAGTGACTTTATATGGCATAGCACATTAAAGGAGCGCAACCGTTCTCATATTCCAAATAGTTTGCCCATATGTTATCTAATCAGCCTTAGTAGCCAGTCCTTCCTTCTGTTTATGTCAAATAAATGTAACCATTAAGTTGCAAAATATGACCTCTCTTTAAAATCCAGCATTTTTCGCTTCCCGAAGCTGTAACTTTCCTTATACTCGACCTTGCAAACACTTTGTTACATCCTGAAAGATGCGTCGACAGAACGCACCAGGGATGTGCGACAACACAACGAAAGGATCGAAAAATGACTACGCAACGTTCACCGGGGCTATTCCGGCGTCTGGCTCAGGGCAGCCTGGTAAAACAAATCCTGGTCGGCCTTGTTCTGGGGATTCTCCTGGCATGGATCTCAAAACCGGCGGCTGAAGCTGTCGGTCTGTTAGGCACTTTGTTCGTTGGTGCATTGAAAGCTGTAGCGCCAATTCTGGTGCTGATGCTGGTAATGGCTTCCATCGCTTACCACCAGCACGGGCAGAAAACCAATATCCGCCCTATTTTGTTCCTCTATCTGCTGGGTACTTTCTCTGCCGCGCTGGCTGCGGTTGTCTTCAGCTTCGCCTTCCCTTCTACCCTGCATTTGTCCAGTAGCGCGGGCGATATTTCCCCGCCGTCAGGCATCGTGGAAGTGATGCGTGGGCTGGTGTTGAGCATGGTTTCTAACCCTATTGAGGCTCTGCTGAAAGGTAACTACATCGGGATTCTGGTGTGGGCCATTGGCCTTGGTTTCGCTCTGCGTCACGGTAACGAAACCACCAAAAACCTGGTCAACGATATGTCGAATGCCGTTACCTTTATGGTGAAACTGGTGATTCGTTTCGCACCAATCGGTATTTTTGGTCTGGTTTCTTCTACGCTGGCAACCACCGGTTTCTCCACACTGTGGGGCTACGCGCAACTGCTGGTCGTGCTGGTTGGCTGTATGTTGCTGGTGGCGCTGGTGGTTAACCCATTGCTGGTGTGGTGGAAAATTCGTCGTAACCCGTTCCCGCTGGTGCTGCTGTGCCTGCGCGAAAGCGGTGTATACGCCTTTTTCACCCGTAGCTCGGCGGCGAATATTCCGGTAAACATGGCATTGTGTGAAAAGCTGAATCTGGATCGCGATACCTATTCCGTTTCTATTCCGCTGGGTGCCACCATCAATATGGCAGGCGCAGCCATTACCATTACCGTGTTGACGCTGGCTGCGGTTAATACGCTGGGTATTCCGGTGGATCTGCCCACAGCGCTGCTGTTGAGCGTAGTGGCTTCTCTGTGCGCCTGTGGTGCTTCCGGCGTGGCAGGTGGTTCTCTGCTGCTGATCCCGCTGGCCTGTAATATGTTCGGTATTCCGAACGATATCGCCATGCAGGTGGTTGCCGTTGGCTTTATCATCGGCGTATTGCAGGACTCCTGCGAAACCGCGCTGAACTCTTCAACTGACGTGCTGTTCACCGCAGCGGCGTGCCAGGCGGAAGACGATCGTCTGGCAAATAGCGCCCTGCGTAACTAATACTTAGCCCCTTTCGTCTACGGCGGAAGGGGTTTTCTCCACTTTAAACGGATCAATTCCCCTTCTCTGCATACGCCAGAAACGAATGATATTCAGGCCATTCATCAGCAGAAAACTGCCTTCAATCATCGTGCCGCCTATCGACCCGGCCCAGATGTTGTGAGTTAACCAGCAACACGTAGAAAACCACATCACGCAGCGCATGGTCAGTCCTTTAAAGCGAAATAGCGCCCAGGTACTGACAATCGTGCCAATGACCGGCAGCAGCTCCATCGGATGATGGAACTTCGCCAGACCAACTCCACCCGTCAGCACGATGAAGATCGCCATTATCCATAAACTACGGGTACGCAGAGTAATTAACGTACGGATAGCATTGAGGATTGAGCTGGCCCCCGCCGGGAAGACACCCATCAGGAAAAAATGTATGCCAATAAATACGCTATAGATGGAAAGCTGAATTTTGAAGCGACGTTCATCGCGGTTGAAGAATGTTGTAATACCAATCAGAAAGGCGATGACACCCACGCCCTGGGCCAGCCAATACGCGGTCATGATAAATCCTTAGCAGGTATGGAAAAGCAAACGGCGCTTCGAGTTAGAAACGCCGCTTCAGATTGCTGACAAAGTGCATCTCATTTCTTGCCGGATGCGGCGTAAACGCCTTATCCGGCCTACAAGATCGTGCAACTTTACTATATTGCGAAGCGCATCAGGCAATTATGCGTTTATCAACAATCTTAAACGACGCTTCATATTATGAAACGCCGTTTTTTATTCACAACTTATTTCGACTTTACAGCGTTACGCCGCTTTTAAAGATCGCCAGTTCGCGGAAGTCGTTACGCTCGTTGCAGGTTTGCTTACCGTTGGCAAACTCAACGATGGTATCGATAAATTCTTCCAGCAACTGCGGCATCGCTTTACCGTGGATCAGCTGACCCGCGTCAAAGTCGATCCAGTGTTTTTTCTTCGCTGCCAGTTCGCTGTTGGTGGCGATTTTCACCGTCGGTACAAATCCGCCGTACGGCGTGCCGCGACCGGTACTGAACAGCACCATGTGGCAGCCCGCACCCGCCAGGGCGCTGGTCGCTACGGCATCATTACCCGGCGCACTTAACAGGTTCAGCCCTGGTGTTTTCAAACGTTCGCCGTAGCGCAGCACGTCTACCACCTGGCTGGAGCCCGCTTTCTGCGTACAGCCGAGAGATTTATCTTCCAGCGTGGTGATACCACCCGCTTTGTTCCCCGGCGATGGGTTTTCGTAGATCGGCTGGTCATGGGCAATAAAGTACTGTTTGAAGTCGTTGACCATGGTGACCAGTTTTTCAAACGTCGCTTCATCGCGACAATGGTCCATCAGTAACTGCTCTGCACCAAACATCTCCGGTACTTCGGTCAGCACTGTAGTGCCGCCGTTAGCGATGACGTAATCAGAGAAACGCCCCAGCATTGGGTTAGCAGTAATACCGGAAAGACCGTCAGAACCGCCGCACTCCAGACCAAACTTCAGTTCGCTAAGTTTGCCCGGCTCGCGCTTGTCATTGCGCATGACGTTATACAACTGATGCAAATGCTCGATCCCGGCTTCAATCTCATCATCCTGCTGTTGGCAGATCATGAAATGAACGCGTTCAGGATCGATATCGCCCAGCGTTTCACGGAAAGCATCAACCTGGTTGTTTTCACAGCCCAGACCAATGACCAACACGGCGCCTGCGTTCGGATGACGCACCATGTTTTGCAGCATGGTGCGGGTATTAATGTGATCGTCGCCCAGCTGCGAGCAGCCGTAGGTGTGGCTGAAGAGGAACACGCCGTCGGTACCTTCAGCGTTGTTCGTCTCTTTCAAAAAACGGTTCTGGATCTGTCGCGCGATGCCGTTGACGCAGCCCACGGTCGGCAGGATCCACAACTCGTTACGTACCCCGACATCACCGTTAGCGCGACGATAGATCTGCACTTCACGATCTGCCGCTTGCGCAGGCAGATCCTGAAAATCAGGTTGATAGCGATACTGATCCAGATCGCTCAGATTCGTGCGCGTATTGTGGGCGTGAACGTGTTCCCCCGCCGCAATATCCGCCAATGCATAACCAATCGGCAGGCCATATTTGATGACGTTGGCCCCTTTTGCGATATCCGTTAACGCAAATTTATGTCCACGAGCAACATCCTGGCGCAGCGTTACGGTCTGGTTATCGACACTGATTTCTGTGCCTTCAGCCAAATCCGCTAAAGCGACCGCGACGTTATCCAGCGCATGGATCTTGATGTATTGCATATCAACCCCAGACCTTAGTTCAGTTCAATGGCGAAGTAGTCACGCGCATTGTTAAAGCAAATATTTTTCACCATCTCGCCCAGCAGGTTGATGTCCGCCGGTGCTTCGCCCGCTTCCACCCAGCGGCCAATCATCTGGCACAGAATGCGGCGGAAGTATTCGTGACGGGTATATGACAGGAAGCTACGGCTGTCAGTCAGCATACCGACAAAGCGGCTCAGCAGACCGAGCTGCGCCAGTTGGGTCATCTGACGTTCCATACCGTCTTTCTGATCGTTAAACCACCAGCCGGAACCAAACTGCATTTTGCCCGGCATACCTTCGCCCTGGAAGTTACCGATCATGGTGCCCAGCACTTCGTTATCGCGCGGGTTCAGGCAGTAGAGAATGGTTTTCGGCAGCAGGTTTTCTTCATTCTGTTTGCTCAGCAGCTTAGACAGTTCTTCCGCCATCGGACGGTCGTTGATGGAGTCAAAGCCTACATCCGGCCCCAGCAGTTTGAACTGACGCAGGTTGTTATTACGCAGCGCGCCAATGTGGTACTGCTGTACCCAGCCGCGACGTGCGTATTCGGCGCCCAGGAATACCAGCACCGCAGTTTTGAACTGTGCGACTTCATGCTCACTCAGGGTTTCGCCTGCCAGACGGCGCGCCAGAATGCTATCCAGTTCCGCTTCGTTCGCTTCGGCAAACATCACCACGTCCAGCGCGTGGTCAGACACTTTACAGCCGTGAGCCGCGAAGTGATCCAGACGTTTGGTCAGGGCTGTTTGCAGGTCTGCAAAGCGGCGAATGTCGGTATCGGAAACTTCACCCAGCTTCGCCATGTAGTCGTTAAAGGTCGCCTGTTCAATGTTGAAGGCTTTATCCGGACGCCAGCTCGGCAGCACTTTAATAGTGAAAGAGCCGTCTTTGGCGATCTCTGCGTGATGCTCCAGAGAGTCGATCGGGTCGTCGGTGGTGCCGACCATTTTCACGTTCATCTGCTGCATGATGCCGCGCGCGGAGAATTTGTCCTGCGCCAGCAGTTCGTTACATTCGTTCCAGATTTCATCTGCAGTAGACTGAGACAGCAGTTTGCCAGTGATGCCAAACGGACGACGCAGTTCGAGGTGCGTCCAGTGGTATAACGGGTTACCGATCGTGTGCGGAACGGTCGCCGCCCAGGCATCAAACTTCTCACGGTCAGATGCATCACCAGTACACAGGCGCTCAGCAACACCATTGGTACGCATTGCACGCCATTTGTAGTGGTCGCCTTTCAGCCAGATGTCATACAGATTCTTAAAGCGATAGTCTTCTGCGATTTGCTGCGGCGGTAAATGGCAGTGGTAGTCGAAAATCGGCTGGTCTTTTGCGTAGTCGTGATACAGACGGCGGGCAAATTCAGTATCTAACAGGAAATCTTCAGTCATAAACGGAGTCATTATCGTCTTCCTCTCAACGAGTGAGCTAGCTTGCTTAGGGTGCGATGCTGACAAAGTTATCACACCAATTTCCAGAGCCCGAAGATATTTTCGTGAGTTAGATCAATAAACGTAGTTAAAAAAATTACTCTCAAAATGGTAAATCCCTCTGCAAGCCGCGCCAGTTCTGGCTTCACTCTCATCCAGTAATGCCCCTACAAATATTCCCACATTTGTGATGGCTCTCACCTTTTAAAGTTGTATGACAAGTTATCTTTCTGCCGTCGCGAATCATAAGTCGACGGAATGCAAATTGCCGATTCATTCATTTGTTAGATGGATTGGGTTGACCGGTACGGAAGCCGAATTAGCACGAAACTTTCATGGCAGCGTTCGGGGTGTACCGGTTTTTTTTTCGGTCATCCGGTCGTAACTAACATCCTCTGCCCCAGGCAGGATGATGACCGCGCTTATTGCGGATATAACAAAACGATGAGGTTTTACATGCGTAAAATTAAAGGGTTACGTTGGTACATGATCGCATTGGTGACGCTCGGCACCGTGCTCGGTTACCTGACGCGTAACACTGTGGCGGCAGCTGCACCAACTCTGATGGAAGAGTTAAACATCTCCACCCAACAGTATTCCTACATCATCGCAGCCTATTCTGCTGCATATACGGTCATGCAACCTGTAGCGGGTTATGTTCTGGATGTTCTGGGGACAAAAATCGGTTACGCAATGTTTGCCGTGTTGTGGGCGGTATTCTGTGGCGCAACTGCACTGGCTGGTAGCTGGGGCGGTCTGGCGATTGCCCGTGGTGCGGTAGGTGCGGCAGAAGCAGCGATGATCCCTGCAGGTCTGAAAGCCAGTTCCGAATGGTTCCCGGCGAAAGAACGCTCCATCGCAGTAGGTTACTTTAACGTTGGTTCCTCAATTGGTGCGATGATTGCGCCGCCGCTGGTGGTATGGGCAATCGTCATGCACAGCTGGCAGATGGCATTTATTATCTCCGGTGCGTTGAGCTTTATCTGGGCGATGGCATGGCTGATTTTCTATAAACATCCACGCGACCAGAAACATCTGACCGATGAAGAACGTGACTACATTATTAATGGTCAGGAAGCCCAGCACCAGGTTGGCGCGGCGAAGAAAATGTCCGTTGGTCAGATCCTGCGTAACCGTCAGTTCTGGGGTATCGCATTACCGCGCTTCCTGGCTGAACCGGCCTGGGGTACTTTCAACGCGTGGATCCCGCTGTTCATGTTTAAAGTTTACGGCTTTAACCTGAAAGAGATCGCGATGTTCGCCTGGATGCCAATGCTGTTTGCTGACCTTGGTTGTATCCTCGGTGGTTACCTGCCGCCACTGTTCCAGCGTTGGTTTGGTGTGAACCTGATTGTTTCCCGTAAGATGGTGGTAACACTGGGTGCGGTACTGATGATTGGCCCAGGTATGATCGGTCTGTTCACCAACCCGTATGTCGCGATTATGCTGCTGTGTATCGGTGGTTTTGCTCACCAGGCACTGTCTGGCGCGCTGATTACCCTCTCTTCTGACGTGTTTGGTCGTAACGAAGTGGCAACGGCAAACGGTCTGACTGGGATGTCTGCGTGGCTGGCAAGTACGCTGTTTGCGCTGGTTGTAGGTGCACTGGCTGACACCATCGGCTTCAGCCCGCTGTTCGCAGTACTGGCGGTATTCGACTTGCTGGGCGCGCTGGTTATCTGGACCGTGTTGCAGAACAAACCGGCAATTGAGGTAGCGCAGGAATCACATAACGACCCCGCACCGCAACATTAACGTTTAGCGTAAGTTGTAATGACGAAGCCGCCTTTTCAGGCGGCTTCGTTGTTTTTATTGCCGGGACGACACGACCTTCGGGATTAATTGATGGTTGGTAAGGACGGAGTAAATATTACCGACAATTTTCCCATGTAGTACCCCGCCTGTTTGTCCATCACACTAAATTTATCGACCGCCAGGGTTAACGGCGTGGGGACACACATCACAGCATAACGAATGCCTGGCAGTACCACCGGGCGTACTCGCTTCAGGTTGATGCTGTTCCAGACCATATTTTCATTGTTGCGCACATCTATTTGCCCGCCCGTTTCCGGGTTATACATTTTTACCCGATAGTCGATCCGTTCTGCGTCGTCAGTGGTTGTTCCTCCCTGACGATATATAGAGAAATAACCATCCCTGCGTCCTGCTGCCGGGCGACCTTCATCTTTGAGCTGGATTTCATAGCTGATGGCATTACCGTTAAAGCCATCGTACAAACACATATCCAGCATCGTCAGATCTTGCGCATAGTTGCTGCCATTAACGCTGCCCGTCGGGTGCAAGTCTAGCTGTACTCGAGGCGTGGCGTGGGCGAACTCCGGGAAAAACACGTCGATATGGTTGGGGTCAAGCGTATTCAGGGTAATATCCGCGAAATAGTCCTGGGATGGACTATTCAAATGCAGTTTTACCTGTCCTTTCCAGACACCACCAATTGGCAGTTTCTTCATTTCTGTCTGCTCAAGGTAGAGGGTTAGCTGTTTTCTGTCTGCGTCGTGTGGCCCATTTTCGTCATAGCAAGTTCGCCCACCACTATCATTTAATGGGCGTTGCCTGTTATAACCCGCTTCACCGCACCCTACCGATCCCGTTTCTGAGGTGATAACCTTTTGAAAACACTTAAGTTTCACCGGCCAGCGCATACCGCTACGCTGTTCAGTGAGATAAATTTGTACAATGGATATTGAACCCGAGGTAGTACAAGTTTGTTGAAGATTGGCATAATTACATTCGTACCACATGAACATATTTTTTCCGGGCGGCTCTTCGTTGTCCCAGAAGTAATAATCCGCTCTGCCAGACGCCAAATCGTACGTAATTTCACTGGTCACGTTAGGAGCTGCCTGAACGCCAGTAAGCGCGCCAAACAAGCTCAATATCGCCGCAATCAATCGATTTCTCATGGTGCAACCTCCCTTTGCGCCGTCTGAACGTTTCCACGTAATTTAGGCTGTTTCAACTGTGCCTGAACCTGAATCGACTCCGGTAATTGTGAATAAGTCACCACACTACATGTGACATCTCCGCTGTAACGAATGCTGACGCGTTTCTTCTGCACGCTCAGTGGGCATTTCAGAAACTCATGGCCGGAAAGCAGATAAAGCTCTTTCTCCTGACTATTAATTTCGAGGGTAAACCCACCGTCATCTGCCAGGAGCAGCATGGCGCTGTTCAGACCCACAATCGGGAATTTTTTCACCGATGCCGGGAGTAACAAGCGACCGATATAGTTGTAATTAAAGCTGGCTGATACTTCGCGATAACGTAATTTACCGGGCAATAGCATTAACTCACGATTCCCGGCACCGTTAATCACGTTGGTTGTCCCTTGCTGATTTCCCTGGTTGCTGTCGCTGACGTCCACAAAACCAGGCTGGAAACTGCCATAAGGGAAAAGCGCAGTGTCATTGGCACCAAGCTGCATTGTGCGACTTCCTGCCACCCGAGCTTCCAGTTGCATCTCCTGACTCTCTTCGTCACCTTCGGCAAAACCTTTGACATCTACCAGCACCGCCCCCAGTAAATCGTCGGTTCCGCTGGCACCTAAATTGATGCCGTAACGGCTGACCGCAAGCGTTGAACTGTACGTTCCGGTAAATGCGGTGAGATGATCGCGCTCATTACGGTCGTAACTGTCAGAAACCGTACCGTAGAGATTGCCGTATTGACCATCCAGTCGCCCATGAACCGCGCTGTTAATGGTGTCGGTGTTAAGGCCACCCACTTCCACTCCCAACTCTTTATGGCTAAAACTGTCGTTATAAAAAGTATGCGATACTTGCCACGAGGTCTGGTCACCGTCCTGATCGCTGTGACGATAATCGGTGGTCACATTGGTCGAATGACTATTGTTATTGCTGTCCATGGCTGGCGTATCAGAGAGCGATAAGGTCAGATAGACACCGTTATCATCGTTATCATTGCCATCATCATTACGGTGGAAAACACCGACCGAGGTACTCAGCACCCAGTCGCGCATGACAAAAGCGCGTGAGGCGCTTAGTTGTACGGTTTCCGAGGTATTTTGTGCCGTAGTTTGGCGTAAGTAATTATTTTCAAAGCTTTCCTGTTTATCCCAGAGGAAGTTATCATCAGTATGGTTTTGCGTGCGGCTATAACCCAGCAACATGTTCCAGCCAAACAGATTTTGCGATATCGTCGCGGAAATACTTTCGTAGCAGCTTAACGCGTTGTAATTATCATTACTGCTGCTTGAACAGGAATCACCTTCCGAATTAGTACGATAGAACCCTAGCGTCGGCCATCCTGCCAGGCTCCAGTTAGCCTATTGCATATCGCCCTTGCCGCCATCATCATTACGAAACACACTCGCACTGACGTTTAAATTTCCCGCTCCGCCAAAGTCAGTATTCCAGTTATTCCCCAGTTCAAACGCATTTATGTCATCTGCATTCGCCAGACCTGCATAAAGTTCATAACGGGGATGCAATGGCAGCCGTAAACCCAGTTGATAGACAGCACTGGTGTCATCTGATGATTCAGAGGTCGTCTGCCCTGCCTGTAAAAACCATTGTATTTGCCCGTCTGTCAGACCACCTGTTTTGGTGAATGGCACCATCTCGGTACGCGTAAGTTGGTTATTTTCATACACTTTTAACGCGACGTTGTAGCTGCCAGAAGGGAAAGAAGTGGTATCAATAAACTGTGTACCGCTATTCAGGTAGAAAGAACCTAGCAGTTGTTCATTGCGCCAGGCATCGACACGAGCATTACGTGACAGCAGCAACATCACAGGCGTTCCCTGCTGACTTTGTGCCTGGTTCAGATAACTCAGTGTCGAACCCACGCGCATTCCGTCAATTGCACCGAGCGGTAAAAAATTAAAAGTAAAACTGCCACCCTGTGCATTAAATAAGGTACGACTATCCATTCGCCCAGCCTGGGCATAATAGCGACGGAAGAAATCGTAGCGGTAATAGAGGTCGCTGACATCGACGTTAGTATCGCTGCCATCATCGGTGTCATAACCGTTTAAATTCCAGTGACCACCAATATAACTATTTTCTGTTACTCCCAGCGCACCATTACCCTGAATGGATAAAGATTTGTAATCGTCCTGCGCCAACACGTTGATATCCTGCTGATGGAGAAATGCGTTAACCACATTTTTATCGGGAGTCAGATAAAGTGATTTACCAAAATCGGCAGAAAACCATTGTGGATTCAGAAAAAGAGTAACAGAACCTTCTTCATCATTATAAATAATATCAACCGAATCCGTATTCAGATAACCGCAGCCATTATTAGTATGCATGTAGGCACAGGCTAATTCGCCGTGGCGTGCCAGCGGTTGTGATAGCTTTTCTTTTATCGTATTTGCAACTTTTCGGTCTTCAGTATCTAATTCGATCTTATTAAATAAACTCTCTGATTCATTAAACGTTACAGTATCAAGGTTCACCATCGCGTAATATTTGCCAAGGCTTTTCCCTGCAAAGAAAACCTCTATGTATTCCTGTTGCCCTTGAGCAATGACTTCAAACCCGGCGGGGATTTTCGTTAATGCCGCCCGTGCCGGGCTAAGACATGACAGGATCAAAAGAGCCAATATTTTTTTATCCATGGCAAACCTGTAATCCATAAGCAATAAAATTATTCAGCAAAATAAGGGAGGCAATTACCTCCCTCATAGTGCAATTGTAAATCTCAACCTAAAAAAGAGGTATTAGATATCCTGGGAGAGATAAATGCTGACTACGCCACGATAAATACCGGTATCCAGAACACCTTTGGTAGTCTGAGCAAACATCAGGGTTTTAGCCAGAGAGCCGTTAGTTAACGCATCGGAAGCAAAGATTTTGGTTGCGGTAAAAGTGGTTGCCGCATCAGCTTTAATCTCGTCACCACCCCAGCTTACAGTCAGTGGAACGATTTTGCTGGCGTCCAGGTTGTGAACCAGCTGAGCTGGAGAAACTAACTGCATTTTGACGTTTTTGGTGGTGTCATTTGACCAAATTTTGGTCATCAATTGGTAAGATTGCAGACCCTGACCTGGCAGATATTGCATCTCTACTGCTTTCGGCAGCGCGGTGTTGTCGCTCTGAGTCATATCCAGAGCAGCATCAACGTTGGCTGTTACAGTAATGTCTTTCTGTACAGCTAACGCTGAACCGGCAACAGAGAACATTGCTGCAACGAGGAGAGATTTTACAAATACCTTTTTCATTACTATTCCTTTATTTAAAAAACACATTAATGAATTACTAGTTCAACTTCACCGTTGTCTTTAGTGATCCAGTTATTATATTTGACCACAATTTTATTGTAGCCAGATATGCTGTCTAATGTTCTTACTTGTCCTGGAAAGAGATTTTTGTTTACCGTCTGTGTCTTATAGGAACCGGTATTACAATAATCAATGGTAAGAATTTTTACACGCTGATTCCCTTCATTAAGCAACTCACCACTGGAATTCGTTTTTAAAGCAATAACAGGATTCTGTGGGGGAACGCTTACAACGATCCCCCAAATTAAATTAACTGTTAACTGCATAGAGAGATTTTTTTTATCCGTGGCAACGTCATCAATACTGGGAACCGCTTCAAATTTAACGCGATAATTTTTCTCTTTTTGCTCTGGTTCCATTGCGACAAAGCGCACGGTTTTGCTGCTACCCGCTGGCAGCGCGAACTTAGGCGGCATCACTACCAGATGAGTGGCATCCCCGGATTTTATTTCAACTTCCTGCTCTTGAGGCGTTGAAGGATTATCAATACGAAATACCGTCGCTTTAATATATTGGACTTCGTTCGTTTTCGATATTACGCGAACGCTTCCTTCTCCCTGACTGTTAATTGAAACCGCCATAGGGTAGACGGTCATATTTGACTGCGCAAAAAAAGGAGCGAACACGAATAAAAGCGGCGTAAGCCGTGATAAGAGGTTAATTTTCGCCACCATATAGATTTGATTTTACAATATTGCTTCCAAAAGTTAGCGCATTAGAAATGTATATTTATTGTAAGTCAATATAAAAAAGCATTTTTAGTTAAAATTAAATTTAAAAGCAAAGAATCAACTTACTGAAATATAGTAATTTTAACAATAGTGACACTTAATTTTTAGGAATTTATAAATATTCACAATATGAATTAAATACATTATTTCAATCAATATATTTATATATGAACAATGGCATACCCATAAACAAAGTGGTATGATAACTTTGTCCGCATTCCACTCCGGGAGACGCATATGGAAATCACTGAACCACGCCGTTTGTACCAACAGCTCGCCGCTGACCTGAAAGAGCGCATCGAGCAGGGCGTCTATCTGGTGGGTGATAAACTGCCCGCCGAACGTTTTATTTCTGATGAAAAAAACGTCAGCCGCACCGTGGTTCGTGAAGCCATCATCATGCTTGAAGTCGAGGGCTATGTAGAAGTACGCAAAGGCTCGGGAATTCATGTGGTTTCCAACCAGCCTCGCCATCAGCAGGCGGCGGACGCGAATATGGAATTTGCCAATTACGGTCCGTTTGAACTGCTCCAGGCACGTCAACTTATCGAAAGCAATATTGCCGAGTTTGCTGCAACCCAGGTAACGAAACAGGACATCATGAAACTGATGGCCATCCAGGAACAGGCGCGCGGCGAACAATGCTTCCGTGATTCCGAGTGGGATTTGCAGTTTCATATTCAGGTCGCATTAGCGACGCAGAACTCTGCACTGGCTGCTATCGTTGAGAAAATGTGGACCCAGCGTAGTCATAACCCGTACTGGAAAAAATTGCACGAGCACATTGATTCCCGTACCGTCGATAACTGGTGTGATGACCACGATCAGATCCTCAAAGCGTTGATACGCAAAGATCCTCATGCCGCCAAACTTGCAATGTGGCAGCATCTGGAAAATACCAAAATTATGTTGTTTAACGAAACCAGTGACGATTTCGAGTTCAATGCCGACCGCTATTTGTTCGCCGAGAATCCTGTCGTTCATCTGGATACTGTGGCCAACAGCAGCAAATAAACTCCCATTTCTGACAGGCGCAGCAACGCGCCTGTTCGCTTTATCAGTAAGCGAAAAGTATAAAGTGTCAGCCTGTGTAAATCCTCTCGCCACCCTCCTCTGCAATCAGCAAAATCAGACTCCACGGACATGTAATTTTGATAACGAACAACGTTGACCTTTGTTACAATTAGATTCAATTTGAATTTATGCTATTAAATGTTTTCTTATCTCACGTTTTAACAGGGAATAGTTCAGGCCGTATTGGTGTCTCGACCCGCAATATATACAACAACAGCAATAACCTGACGGGTGTGCATCATTTAAAACCGGCGTGGCGTTAACCGATTCACCAGGAATAATGAATGGAACTTTTGACCCAATTGCTGCAAGCCCTGTGGGCGCAGGATTTTGAAACCCTGGCCAATCCGTCGATGATTGGCATGTTGTATTTTGTCTTGTTTGTGATTTTGTTCCTCGAAAACGGCTTGCTTCCAGCGGCCTTTTTACCAGGCGACAGCTTGCTGGTGTTGGTTGGTGTATTGATTGCTAAAGGCGCAATGGGTTACCCGCAGACTATTATGCTGCTCACTGTTGCGGCCAGCCTCGGTTGCTGGGTCAGCTACATACAGGGGCGATGGCTGGGAAACACCCGCACCGTACAAAACTGGCTATCCCATTTACCTGCGCACTACCACCAACGCGCACACCATCTTTTTCATAAACACGGTTTATCTGCGCTGTTAATTGGTCGCTTTATCGCATTTGTCAGAACATTACTGCCGACCATTGCCGGACTGTCAGGGCTGAATAACGCCCGCTTCCAGTTCTTCAACTGGATGAGTGGCCTGCTGTGGGTGTTGATCCTGACAACCTTAGGTTACATGCTCGGCAAGACGCCGGTATTTTTGAAGTATGAGGACCAGCTGATGTCATGCCTGATGCTGCTCCCGGTGGTGCTGCTGGTGTTCGGCCTGGCAGGTTCTCTGGTTGTTTTATGGAAAAAGAAATATGGAAATCGGGGGTAAAGGATGCAAATACCTCGCATGTCGCTTCGCCAGCTAGCCTGGTTCGGCGCTGCTATATTGCTGGCTGGCACGCTGCTGCTGGCCTGGTCTGCGGTTCGTCAACAAGAATCCACGCTGGCGATCCGCGCCATTCATCAAGGGACGACGATGCCGGACGGTTTTTCCATCTGGCATCACCTTGATGCTCATGGAATTCCGTTCAAAAGCATCACCCCTAAGAATGACACTCTGTTGATTACGTTTGATTCCAGCGATCAAAGCGCCGCCGCCAAAGCGGTCCTCGATAGAACATTGCCTCATGGCTACATCATTGCGCAGCAGGACGATAATAATCAGGCCATGCAATGGCTGACCCGGCTGCGGGACAACTCTCATCGCTTCGGATAACTTCCTGTTATCCGAAACATATCACTCACTTTGGTGATTTCACCGTTACTGTCTATGATTAATAAGGCGGTGGTTAATACCACCGCCTCGTTGTCTGGACAATCGTTCCTCTGTAATGGGTCCGAGTCACAATGGAAGGTTCAAGAATGAAATACCGCATCGCTTTAGCTGTTTCTCTTTTTGCTCTTAGTGTCAGTAGTTATGCCACTACCCTTTGTCAGGAAAAGGAGCAAAATATCCTTAAGGAGATCAGCTATGCCGAAAAACATCAAAACCAGAATCGTATCAACGGCCTGAACAAAGCCCTTAGCGAAGTGCGGGCGAATTGTTCAGATAACCAGTTGCGTGCCGATCATCAAAAGAAAATCGCGAAGCAGAAAGATGAAGTGGCAGAACGCAAACATGATTTAGCCGAGGCGAAACAAAAAGGCGATGCGGATAAGATTGCTAAACGCGAACGGAAACTGGCAGAAGCGCAGGAAGAGCTGAAAAAGCTGGAAGCGCGCGACTACTAATCCCCAATAGTTAATACTTACTCACCTGGAGAAAACTATGTCGAAAGAACACACTACGGAACACCTGCGTGCTGAGTTAAAATCCCTGTCCGATACGCTGGAAGAGGTGCTTAGCTCCTCTGGCGAAAAGTCAAAAGAAGAGCTGAGTAAGATTCGTAGCAAAGCGGAACAGGCACTGAAGCAGAGTCGCTATCGTCTGGGTGAAACCGGTGATGCGATTGCTAAACAAACCCGCGAAGCGGCGGCGCGTGCCGATGAATATGTGCGTGAAAATCCGTGGGCGGGAGTTGGTATTGGCGCAGCCATCGGCGTGGTGCTGGGCGTTCTGCTGTCGCGTCGTTAATTATGGCGGAAACTCATCACGCGCAAGGGCCCGGTAAAAGCGTTCTGGGCATCGGGCAGCGAATTGTCACCATCATGGTCGAAATGGTGGAGACGCGTTTGCGGCTGGCGGTGGTTGAGCTGGAAGAAGAAAAAGCCAATATCTTTCAGCTTTTACTGATGCTCGGCCTGACGATGCTTTTCGCTGCATTTGGTCTTATGAGCCTGATGGTGCTGATTATCTGGGCCGTTGATCCGCAATATCGCCTGAATGCAATGATTGCCACCACTGTGGTGTTGCTGCTTCTGGCACTCATCGGCGGTATCTGGACGTTACGCAAGTCGCGCAAATCCACCTTGCTGCGCCATACGCGTCACGAACTGGCAAACGATCGACAACTTCTCGAGGAGGAGTCCCGTGAGCAGTAAAGTCGAACGTGAACAACGTAAGGCACAACTGCTTCGTCAGATCCAGCAGCAACGGTTGGATCTTTCCGCCAGTCGGCGTGACTGGCTGGAGGCAACGGGTGCCTATGATCGCCGCTGGAATATGCTGTTGAGCCTGCGTTCCTGGGCGCTGGTCGGCAGCAGCGTGATGGCTATCTGGACGATTCGCCATCCGAATATGCTGGTCCGCTGGGCCAGGCGCGGTTTTGGCGTCTGGAGTGCGTGGCGTCTGGTTAAAACCACCCTCAATCAGCAACAGCTTCGCGGTTAACTTCCTCTCTGGCCGGAACTATTCCGGCCTTATCCCTCAAATTTTTTGAAAATTTTTGACAGTTTTCCTTGCTAACAATCATCGTTCACCACGTTTATTATTCTCTCCATCGACAGCAATGACGCTAATACCGCGCTCTTGCAGAAAAAAACAATCAGCAGCCTGAGCGGCGCAGTGGAGAGTAAGATGAAAAAATTAGAAGATGTTGGTGTACTGGTAGCGCGTATTTTAATGCCGATTCTGTTTATTACGGCCGGCTGGGGAAAAATTACTGGCTACGCTGGTACTCAACAATACATGGAAGCAATGGGCGTCCCGGGCTTTATGCTGCCGCTGGTGATCCTGCTTGAGTTCGGTGGCGGTCTGGCAATCCTGTTCGGTTTCCTGACTCGCACCACCGCGCTGTTTACCGCTGGCTTTACACTGTTGACGGCGTTTTTATTTCACAGCAACTTTGCTGAAGGCGTCAACTCGCTGATGTTCATGAAAAACCTGACAATTTCTGGCGGATTCCTGCTGCTGGCGATTACCGGACCGGGCGCGTATAGCATCGACCGCCTGCTGAATAAAAAGTGGTAAGCACGCGCTATACTTAACGATAAAAAAACGAGGGGGAAACTCCTCGTTTCAGATTGTTGACAAAGTGCGCGTTGTTCATGCCGGATGCGGCGTGAACGCCTTATCCGGCCTACAAAAACATGCAAATTCAAAAGATTGCAGGAACTATGTAGGCCTGATAAGCATAGCGCATCAGGCAGTTTTGCGTTTGCCATCAGTCTCAAACGGGGAGAAGCGCTCCTCGTTTTTGCTATTGGAGGAGAGAAAAATGGGTCAACTGATTGACGGTGTCTGGCACGACACCTGGTACGACACCAAATCCACTGGCGGTAAATTTCAACGTTCAGCTTCCGCATTTCGTAACTGGCTCACTGCCGATGGCGCACCAGGCCCCACTGGCAAAGGTGGATTTGCCGCAGAAAAAGATCGTTATCATCTCTATGTTTCACTCGCCTGCCCGTGGGCGCACCGCACGCTGATCATGCGTAAACTCAAAGGACTGGAACCGTTTATTTCCGTTTCCGTGGTGAATCCGCTGATGCTGGAAAACGGCTGGACCTTTGATGACAGTTTCCCGGGTGCAACCGGCGACACGCTCTATCAACATGAATTCCTGTACCAGCTTTATCTCCACGCTGATCCACACTACAGCGGACGAGTTACAGTCCCCGTGCTGTGGGACAAAAAGAACCACACCATTGTCAGTAACGAATCAGCAGAAATCATCCGCATGTTCAATACCGCGTTTGACGCACTGGGCGCAAAAGCGGGTGATTATTACCCCCCTGCTCTGCAAACTAAAATTGACGAACTTAACGGCTGGATATACGACACCGTAAATAATGGCGTCTATAAAGCTGGTTTTGCCACCAGCCAGGAAGCGTACGACGAAGCGGTGGTGAAAGTGTTTGAATCGCTGGCGCGACTGGAACAGATATTAGGGCAGCATCGCTTCCTGACGGGTAACCAGTTAACCGAAGCCGATATTCGCCTGTGGACCACGCTGGTTCGTTTTGATCCGGTGTATGTCACCCACTTCAAGTGCGATAAGCACCGTATCAGCGATTACCTGAATTTGTATGGCTTCCTGCGCGATATCTATCAGATGCCGGGAATAGCCGAAACCGTCAATTTCGACCATATCCGTAATCACTACTTCCGCAGCCATAAGACCATCAACCCAACGGGAATTATTTCGATTGGTCCGTGGCAGGATCTCGAAGAACCGCACGGGCGGGATGTTCGCTTCGGTTAAACAAAGGCACCCTTCGTGGTGCCTCTGGTTGTTGGCTAAGTGCGTGTTGTTATGTCGGATGCGGCGTGAACGCCTTATCTGACCTACAAAACATTGTACATTCAATATATTGCAGAACCCGCCCAGGCCAGATAAGCGTAGCGCATCTGGCGATTTTGCGCTTGCCCTTATCCTTCACAGCGCCTTATTAATTCATCGAGATAATATTTACTGCAAATTCATTCATGTCTATTCTTAATTTGCTGCTTTAAAAACAAGTGATTGAGCAAAATTGAGGCAAAAATGGACTGGTATCTGAAAGTACTAAAAAATTATGTCGGTTTCCGGGGGCGTGCACGGCGCAAAGAGTACTGGATGTTTATTCTGGTCAACATCATCTTTACGCTCGTGCTGGGACTGCTGGATAAAATGCTGGGCTGGCAACGTGCCGGTGGCGAAGGCATCCTGACGACTATCTACGGCATTCTGGTGTTTTTGCCGTGGTGGGCAGTACAGTTCCGTCGCCTGCATGACACCGACCGTTCAGCATGGTGGGTGCTACTGTTCTTAATTCCGTTTATCGGTTGGCTGATTATCATCATCTTTAACTGCCAGCCGGGGACACCAGGCGAAAACCGCTTTGGACCTGATCCAAAACTGGAACAGGAATATTAATTAAGCACCTTGTGAAAGGTGCTTTATAGATTATTTTCCAGCGAACAACTTTGGAATTTCCCGCAGACACCAGGATTTTGCTTCCCCCATACTGTCGCGACGCCAGGCCATAATAATATCGATTTCACTGGTCGATTCCGGACTAACTACACGCAAACGCCCTTCAGCGATATCTTTTTCTACCATCGGGTACGGCATCGTTGCGACGCCAAGCCCTGCCAGCAATGCCTGACGTTTATCTTCAATGGTACTGACCGTCAGGCGCGGTTGTTTATCCAGTAACTGTACGGTCAATACCGGGCGTTCACGAGCAGTATCTGCCACTGCAATTCCGCGATATTTCACGCGCGTCACTTCAGAAAGCGGTTCCGGCTCCTGATGAATCGGGTGATCAGGCGCTGCCACGTAGACGTTCATCAAGGTGTAAAGCTTACGAGAGTTGATCTCCGACGAGGAACGAAAATGCATATCCGGCGCGATAACAATATCTGCTCGCCCCTGTTCCAGCCGCTCCCACGCCCCCGCCAGCACTTCGGTGATGATTGCCAGTTGGGTATTGGCTTTAGCGGCCAGTTTGTCGATCAACGGGAAAAAGGCAGGCGTGGGCACCAGCGCTTCAGTCACGATGGTGAGATGCGTTTCCCAACCACGCGCGAGGGCTTCGGCGTCGGTGGTCAGTTTATCTGCGGCTTCCAGCAGAACACGTCCCCGCTCCAGCAACATCCGCCCGACATTGGTGAATTTGGTGCGATGGCCCGAGCGGTCAAACAGCACCACATCGAGCTCTTCTTCCAGTTTTTGCATGGTGTAGCTAAGCGCGGAAGGCACGCGTCCCAGCTCATCGGCCGCCGCCGCAAAACTACCACGGCGATCGATCGCATCCATAACCCTTAGTGCTTCCAGCGTTAATGCCCTTTCTTTGGCCATTTCGTTCTCATTCAGGAAATTTGAACATACCGGGCAGAATATCTGGCTAACAATGTAGCGTCCAGCCCCTTACCATAAAAGGAAGTAAAGAGAGGTCAAGAATTATGATTACTACCCGAACTGCCAGGCAGTGTGGACAAGCAGACTACGGATGGTTGCAGGCCCGGTATACTTTTTCCTTTGGACACTACTTCGACCCTAAATTGTTAGGCTATGCCTCCCTGCGCGTGCTTAACCAGGAAGTGTTGGCCCCAGGAGCCGCCTTCCAGCCACGTACCTACCCAAAAGTTGATATTTTGAATGTGATTCTCGACGGAGAAGCAGAGTATCGGGACAGCGAAGGTAATCATGTTCAGGCCCACGCCGGTGAAGCCTTATTGCTTTCTACTCAGCCGGGCGTGAGTTATAGCGAACATAATATCAGCAAGGACAAACCGTTAACGCGAATGCAGCTCTGGCTGGATGCCTGCCCGCAACGGGAGAATCCGCTGATTCAAAAACTGGCGCTGAATATGGACAAGCAGCAATTAATCGCCTCGCCAGATGGCGCGAAAGGTAGCCTGCAACTGCGCCAGCAGGTGTGGCTGCATCATATTGTGCTCGCCGAGGGAGAAAGCGCGAACTTTCAACTGTACGGTCCGCGCGCTTATTTGCAATCAATCCACGGTCAATTTCATGCGATTACACATCACGAAGAGAAAGCAGCGCTGACCTGCGGTGATGGCGCATTTATTCGTGACGAGGCTAACATTACACTCGTTGCTGATTCCCCGCTGCGCGCTTTGCTGATAGATTTACCTGTCTAGTTTTTTTACAGGGAGAAGATGATGAGTAAAAAATCGGCGAAAAAACGTCAGCCAGTAAAGTCCGTTGCAGCGAAAGAAACCACCCGCGCTACCAAAAGTTTTGGCTATGAAGAGATGTTGAGTGAGTTGGAGGCGATAGTCGCCGACGCCGAAATACGGTTAGCCGAGGATGAAGCTACCGCATAAAAACAGATTGCCGGATGCGGCGTAAACGCCTTATCCGGCCTACAAAACCAACAAATTGCACAATCCGTAGGCCGGATAAGATGCGTCAGCATCGCATCCGGCATCAGGTATGACATCCGAAATCCGGTGCTTACCTGGCCTTACTGGCCATAATCTCGATAATCTGCCGATCAGTTTGCTGCATTGAATGGCTTGCCAGCGCGCACAGGTTGGCGATTGACTGCTCAACATCATGCGCCACAATCCCTTCATTGCCAGTCACGGCGGTATCATCCAGCGCCATTAACACCGCTTTCCACGCCGCCGACGCACTGGTCGAAACCTTCATCGCGCAACTGTTCGACGCGCCATCGCAAATCATACCGCTAACATCACCGATCATGCTGCTGATCGCCATCGAGATGGTTTCATAACGCCCATCCACCAGCCATGCCATCCCGGCGGCGGCGCCCATTGCGGCGGTCGTTGCAGCGCACAGCGCAGACAAACGCGGTAACTGGTTATGGATATAAATCGCGCTCAAATGCGAAAGCATCAGCGCACGCGCCAGCCGTTCATCATCTGCCCCGAAGTGTTCCGCGACCACCACCACGGGCATTGTTGCGGTGATCCCCTGGTTGCCAGAACCGGAGTTACTCATTGCCGGAAGCGTTGCGCCACCCATACGCGCATCGGATGCCGCGCTGGTACGAATCACAATTGACGAGGAGAGATCTTTCGCCAGCAAACCGCGTGCACACTGTTTTTCCAGCGTCGCGCCAATATGCAGCCCCCAGTTGCCACTCAAACCTTCCTGCGATAACGCGCAGTTTAGTTTCGCAGAATCGAGGATAAAGCGGATAGCCTCAAACGGCACTTCATTGACGAACTTCAGGATCTCGGCCAGCGTCGTTCTGGAGAGCACCGCCAGCGGCGACTCTTGCTCGCCCTCTGCTACACAGGCCTGCTGAGTAAACACCACGCCATTGTGCGTCTCGATATGCACAATGTTGGTATGCCCGCCGACGATGGTGACACAAGCCCACTGCTCGCCGTTCCAGACTTTGGCGCGTGAGAAGAGGATTTCATCGCAAGGTTCCTGGATCTTGACCGAGACTTTCCCCGCCGCCAGCAACGCTTTGGCATCGGCAATTGCCTGCGCCGTTGCGTCTTTCAGCACTTCCAGCCCGGCGTTGGCATTTCCACCTAACGCCCCCAGCGCCGCTGCAATCGGCAGCCCCACCATTCCCGTACCGGGAACGGTGACACCCAGACCGTTCTTCATCAGATTTGGCGAAACCCAGGCTTCTACACGTTCAACCGGACCTTCCAGTTCTGCCGCAGCAACCGCCGCCGCCAGCGCCAGTGAGATCGGTTCAGTACATCCCAGCGCCGGTTTTACTTCCTCCTGAACTGCAAGGATGTAACGCTGCCATAACGGATTTAAAGTCGAATCAAACATAATAAAAACCTTAAAATTTCAGGTAAATCATGAAAATGCCAGGAACGGAGAAACGCAAAGCAACAAACCGGTGATGATAATCAGGTACAGAGAGGCACCTTTGTATTTGTGCAATGCCGGTACTTTGTAAACCAACCACGCCGGGATCAGGCACCCTACCATGCCGAAAATCGGGCTACAGATAGAGGTAAAGCTCAACACTGGCGCATTCAGTACGATGGCGCTCCAGGCCAGTAAAATGGCGAAAATCATGATGCCGCGCTGAACGAGATTTTCGTTAATCTTCTCAGCTGGCATCTTGCGGCGCAGGATGTTCATTACGATCCCTTGCGTTGCTTCGCGAAAGCCTAAATAGACGCCAAAGAACGCTGTCATTACGGCAAAGATATTGAGGATGACGCTGACAACTTTCACCCATGCTGCACCGTCGCCGCTAATAAATTGAGCTGCAATCGCCAGCGCGGAAATATTCTGCTCATAGGCTTTTACTGCTTCGTCATGTCCCATCGCCAGAGTGAACGACACTGCGTAGAAAAAGACGGTGACAAACAGGATCCCAAACGCAATGTTCATCGCCCGCAACGCTTTATGTCGCGCTACTTCGATCGATTTTTCTCGCGAGCGATAGGAAATCACCATCGGGCTTAACGTCTGAATAAACAGAATCGAGGTTAAGGTAAACGGCAGTGTGATAATGGCGTTTTTCACCAGCAGCCCCAGCGGCGGCAGCGAACCCACGTTATACAGATGCCACATCCCGACCATCGACACGCCCAGCGCTGCCACCACCAGCAGTTTGGTCAGCACCATGCCGGTCGAAATTTTGAATAACAGTTTCTCGCCGCGTGAAGAGATCGCTACCAGAATACAAATCAGTACCAGGCCATAAAACGGACTGTCAGACAGCAATCCTTCCGTCACGCCGAAAGTGTGCAGATAGGAGGCGCTATCGTTAGTGATGGCGGTGGAGTAAACAAACATCCAAATAACCAGCATCACAAAGTAAAGTGCACCTAATAAAATGCCCCAGTTTTTACCCAAATAACCACTAATGACACTCGGGTAATCTTTACACTCTGGAGATTCCGCCAGCGTATTAATAAACAATCGCTGAAACAGATACATTGCCGGGTAGCCAATCACTGATGAGAGCAAAAATACCCACAATCCCATCAATCCGACCTGCACCGGGAGAAAAACTATCCCCGCGCCAATTGCCATCCCAATACTCATAATCACCCAACCGGTGTCGGTACTGTCGAATTTGATAGCTTCACGCCATTCACTTTCACTCATTCCAGCACGACCCGCCGGGGTCGAAGCGTCTGCAATGACGCCTTTATTCGTTGCAATTTCCATAAGTTCTCGCTCAATATTTTGTAGGGCTTATTATTTTTTTCGAGCCGCATCAAGGCGATACGCGGTCTACGTTTTTTTGCAGGCGAGTTATTAGAATGAAGAAATGATACGCGTGAGGTCAGAGAAAATCTTCACAATCAAGACTTTGAAATAGCAGTTATGGATAATAATTTTCTATCAAATCAATCTAAGAGAAATAGTTATTCTCTATTTGCGGCAGATCACAATAAAAAAGGGTGCACATTTTGTGCACCCCAGTATAAATGCGGATGAGATATCAGCCGCAGACCACTTTAATGGCCAGTCCTCCGCGTGAAGTTTCGCGGTATTTATCGTTCATATCTTTGCCGGTTTCGTACATCGTCTCGATAACTTTATCGAGAGAAACACGCGGTGCAGAAGTGCGTCCCATCGCCATCCGCGCGGCGTTCACGGCTTTAACAGCATTAATAGCATTGCGTTCAATACACGGAATTTGCACCTGCCCGGCAACCGGATCGCAGGTCAGTCCCAGGTTGTGTTCCATAGCGATTTCCGCCGCATTGCACACCTGCGCCGGGCTGCCGCCCAGCAGTTCGGTTAACCCTGCCGCCGCCATTGAACAGGCCACACCAATTTCGCCCTGACAGCCCACTTCCGCACCGGAAATGGAGGCATTCATTTTATACAGCGCACCGATAGCGCCAGCCGCCAGCAGAAAACGAGCAATGGAGCGCTCATTGAGCGGACGGCGGAATTTATCGTAATAGGCCAGCACCGCAGGAATAATGCCGCAAGCGCCGTTAGTTGGCGCTGTCACAACACGTCCGCCAGCGGCGTTTTCTTCGCTGACTGCCAGAGCAAACATATTGATCCAGTCGATCACGTTCATCGGATCGTTAGAGATATTGTCGCTGGAAACCAGCAAACGCCGCAGCGCCACCGCCCGACGTGGCACATTGAGCGGGCCTGGCAGCACACCTTCGGTATTCATACCGCGTTCAATACCGTCATGCATCACCTGCCAGATACGCGAAAAACCAGCATCAATTTCGGCTTTGCTACGTAGCGCCAACTCGTTTTGCAGCATCAAACCAGAAATAGATAAACCGTTGTAATCACACATTTTCAGCAGCTCACCTGCTGAATGGAAATCGTAAGGGACGAGCGTTTCAACATCCAGTGACAGGCCGAATTGTTCTTCTTCGACAATAAACCCGCCACCGACTGAATAATAGGTTTTGCTTAACAGTTCTTCCTGCTCTTTCCACGCGGTAATACGCATCCCATTCTCATGACGGGGCAGCGTTTCCGCATGGAAAATAATGTTCTTTGCCACTGGGAAATCAACGACATGTGCGCCCGCTGCCACCGGCAACCTTCCGTTGCGCGTCACTAATTCCATAAATGCAGGTATCTCATCAATAACAACGTCCTGCGGACTATTTCCTGCCAGTCCCATGATGATAGCGATATCCGTGGCGTGACCTTTGCCCGTCAGTGACAACGATCCATAAAGATCGACCACAATGTGGCTCGTCGCGGTTAATAAGCCGCTCTTCTCCAGTCGATCAATAAAACTTTTTCCGGCATTCATTGGCCCCACGGTATGAGAACTGGAGGGACCAATCCCAATTTTGAAAATATCGAATGCACTAATCATATCCACACCCTCGGATTGCCGTTCGTGAAGAGGAGCGGAGCGACCCTGCGATCGCCCCGCTCAGGAGCTTTATGCGTTGCGTACCGCGATAGCTTCAATTTCCAGCTTCACATCTTTCGGCAAACGCGCTACCTGCACGCAGCTGCGTGTCGGGTAGGTCGCCTGATGCTCGTCAAAAAACTGCTTGTAAACTTCATTGATGGTGCCAAAGTCATTAAGGTCGGTAATGAACACCGTCATCTTCACGATATCGCCAACGGTCAGCCCGGCAGCAACCACGATCGCTTTGACGTTTTCCAGACTTAAACGCGCCTGATCTTTCACATCCGCAGGGATCTCCCCGGTCTGCGGGCAAACCGGAATTTGCCCGGAGGTGAAGACCATGCTGCCTAAATCAACGCCCTGAACATACGGGCCGATTGCGCCTGGCGCACGTTGCGTTTCGATAATCTTTTTCATACATCCTCCGGCATCAAAGCGCCTGGGTAAAGGTACGTGAAATCACATCCTGCTGCTGTTCACGGGTCAGTGCGTTGAAGCGCACGGCGTAGCCAGAGACACGGATTGTCAGGTTTGGATATTTTTCCGGGTGCTCAATGGCATCCAGCAACATTTCCCGATTCATAACGTTGACGTTGAGGTGCTGACCGCCTTCCACATCCGCTTCGTGGTGGAAATAACCATCCAGCAGGCCGACAAGGTTGGTTTTGCGTACCGGATCTTCTTTGCCCAGCGCCGCAGGGACAATTGAGAAGGTGTACGAAATACCGTCTTTGGCGTAGGTGAACGGCAGCTTGGCAACGGAGGTCAGCGAAGCCACGGCCCCTTTGCGGTCACGACCGTGCATCGGGTTAGCGCCCGGTGCGAACGGTGTTCCGGCGCGACGACCGTCCGGCGTATTACCGGTTTTCTGGCCGTACACCACGTTAGAGGTGATGGTCAGAATCGACTGAGTTGGTACAGCGTTACGATAGGTTGGCAGGGCTTTGATTTTCTTCATAAAGCGTTCAACCAGGTCGCAAGCAATGCTGTCTACGCGCTCGTCGTTGTTGCCATACTGCGGATATTCGCCGTCGATTTCGAAATCCACCGCCAGGCCGTTTTCGTCACGGATTGGTTTCACGCGGGCATATTTGATAGCAGACAGGGAGTCCGTCGCCACCGACAGGCCCGCAATACCACATGCCATCGTGCGATAAACATCACGATCGTGCAGCGCCATCAGTGAGGCTTCGTAGCTGTACTTGTCATGCATGTAATGGATGATGTTCAGCGCGCTGATGTACTGCACTGCCAACCAGTCCATGAAATGGTCGAGGCTGCTCATGACTTTGTCGTAGTCCAGAACGTCGTCCATCAGTGGTGCTGTTTTCGGGCCGACCTGAATCTTCAGCTTCTCATCCACTCCGCCGTTAATTGCGTACAGCAGCGTTTTCGCCAGGTTAGCGCGCGCGCCGAAGAACTGCATCTGCTTACCAATCACCATCGGGCTGACGCAGCAGGCAATCGCGTAATCGTCGCTGTTGAAGTCAGTACGCATCAGATCGTCGTTTTCATACTGCAAAGAAGAAGTGACGATGGAGACTTGTGCCGCATATTTTTTGAAGGCAATCGGCAATGCTTCCGACCACAGAATGGTCAGGTTAGGTTCCGGTGCTGGCCCCATGGTGTGCAGTGTATGCAGATAACGGAAGGAGTTTTTGGTCACCAGGGTACGACCGTCCAGCCCCATCCCGCCGATGACTTCCGTTGCCCAGATAGGGTCGCCGGAGAACAGCGAATCAAATTCCGGCGTACGCAGGAAGCGCACCATGCGGATCTTCATGATGAAGTGGTCGATCAATTCCTGCGCCTGCTGCTCGTTGAGCACACCGGCTTTGAAGTCACGTTCAATGTAGATATCGAGGAACGATGCAGTACGACCCAGCGACATCGCGCCGCCGTTTTGCGATTTCACCGCCGCCAGGTAAGCGAAGTAGAGCCACTGCACCGCTTCCTGTGCATTCTGCGCTGGACGAGAGATGTCGAAGCCGTATTTCGCCGCCATTTCCTGAATCTGCAGCAGCGCATGACGATGTTCTGCCAGCTCTTCACGCAGACGGATGGTGGCTTCCAGATCTTGCCCTTTTTCCAGACGAGACTGGAGATCGGCAAATTGCAGTTCGCGTTCACGGACCAGATAACTGATGCCGTACAACGCCACGCGGCGATAGTCACCGATAATACGTCCACGGCCATAACCGTCCGGCAGACCAGTCAATACGCCAGATTTACGGCAGCGCAGCATATCCGGTGAGTAAGCATCAAATACGCCCTGGTTATGGGTTTTACGCAGATCGGTAAACACGTATTCAAATTCGCTGTCCATTTCACGGCCATAGGCGTGGAATGAACTTTTAATCATGTTGATGCCGCCAAACGGATGCAGCGCACGTTTCAGTGGCGCATCTGTTTGCAGGCCAACAATTTTTTCCAGCGGCTGGTTGATATAACCGGCATCATGGGCAGTAATGGTGGTGGCAATATTGGTATCGAAATCAACCGGCGCATGGGTCGCGTTTTCGATACGAATACCTTCCATCACCTTTTCCCACAATGCCGTGGTGGCTGGCGTCGCTTCGGCGAGGAAGGATTCATCCCCTTCATACGGTGTATAGTTATGTTGAATAAAATCGCGGACATTAATTTCGTTTTTCCAGTCCGTACCTTTAAAGCCAAGCCATGAGTCGGCGTACAGCTTATCGCTGGTATCAATATCTACCTTCATGAAAAATAATCTCTCTACAATACTTCAACTAAATTATGCAAATTCTGCGGGTGCTTTAACTTTGCCTAAATGAATTGCATCTAGCGCAATCATTTTTTCTTCATTAGTCGGAATAACGGCGCAAATTACGCGCGCATTTTCACTGGACACAATTCTTTCACCGTAAGCGTTAGAGCGATTATTCATTTCTGCATCAATCTCTACGCCTAATACAGCTAAATGTTCCATGACCAGACGACGAATTAAACTTGAATTCTCACCTATTCCGCCGGTGAATATAATTCCATCCAGGCGATGTAATGAGGCAGCGTGTCCGGCAATATGACGGGCAATTCGGTGAACAAACGTTTTAATTGCCAGTTGTGCACGTTCATGACCTTCATGCCAGGCTTTTTCCAGTACACGCAGGTCGGAAGAAAGACCGGAAATCCCCAATAGTCCCGATTCTTTATTCACCACGCGTTCCAGGTCGCTAAGACTCTGGTTGGTTTGACTGGCCACCCAGGACATCGCGCCGAAGTCGACATCGCCACTGCGCGTCCCCATCATCAGCCCTTCCAGCGGCGTCATCCCCATTGAGGTGTCCACGCTCTGCCCGTTACGGGCCGCGCAAATAGACGCGCCATTGCCAAGATGCGCCACCACCAGGCCGGAGTCATCTTCCGCCAGATCCAGCAGAGAATGCGCACGCTGGGACACATAGCGGTGAGACGTGCCATGGAAGCCGTAGCGGCGCACCCCCAGCTCTTCGTAATATTTCCACGGCAAGCCGTATAAAAACGCTTCCGGGGCCATTGTCTGGTGGAAGCTGGTATCAAATACTGCTACCTGAGTTACGCCAGGAAATAATTGCTGGGCCGATTCAATGCCACTTAAATTGGCGTAATTATGCAGCGGCGCCAGTGGAGAAACGCGACGGATATTATCAATGACTTCATCGGTAATAATAGCGGACTCGGTAAAAATACTGCCGCCGTGAGCGATGCGGTGGCCAATTAAGGCCACGCTGTCATTTAAATTCCGCTTTTCCAGTTCAAACGCAATTGCCTTCAATGCACCTTCGTAGCTGTGGTGAGCCAGCGGTGCTGGCTCTCCTCCATTTACGGATAAGAATGCATTTTCCGAATTAATACCGTCGGCAATACCTGACATTAATACTTCACAGTTCGAGGCATCCAACACGGAAAACTTAATTGAAGACGAACCACAGTTAATAACCAAAACAACCGGAAATTCATTCATCTCTTTTCTCATCCTGAGTTACGGATTAAAACAGTTTGTATACGATGTTCAGGATGGTCAGCAGACCAATCACGGTAACAAACACGTTATCCAGACGACCACGGTATTTCGCCAGCGACGGCGCTTTACGGATGGCATACATCGGCAACAGGCACAGCAGTGAAGCGATAATCGGCGCGCCCATGGCTTCAATCAGGTCCAGAATGTTCGGGTTGGCGTAAGCAACTACCCAGGTGGAACCCATGATGAAGATCATGCTGATGGTGTTCAGTTTGCCGGAAGACACTTTCGTCTTATCGCCTTTGTAGCCGAACTTCAGTACCAGACCGTTCAGACCTTCCAGCGTTCCCAGATAGTGACCGAAGAAAGATTTGAAGATAGCAACCAGTGCGATGATAGAAGCGGCATATTCCAGTACGGTGGCGAACGTCGATTTCTCACCGGACATGGAAGCAAAGTGGTTAGCCAGATAAGAAAGCACCGGAATGTTCTGTGCTTTTGCTTCCGCCATGTTTGCCGGAGACAGCGTAAACAGGCAGCTGAAGGCAAAGAACATGACCACGGCAACCATCAGCATGCTGGCACGGGAGATGATCTGTGAGCATTTCTGCTCGGTGAAGTCGCGACCGAAGTCTTTCTCATACTCTTCACGCTTAGAAACCACGAAGGAAGAGACGATTGGCGAGAAGTTAAAGGAGAAGACCATGATGGAAATCCCCAGCCAGACGGTAATCAAGATACCGTCATGACCGGTTAACGTCAGCGCACTGAGGTCAACTTGATCAATAACAGCAGAGTTCCAGTAAGGGATCAGTGACAGAGAAATCAGTACCAGGCTGGCGATAAATGGCCATACCAGGTAACTCATCACTTTAACCATCAGATCCTTACCAAACCAAATGACGAACGCCATCAGCAGCAGCAGGAACAGCGCCACGAAGCCGCGGTTCAACGCCGCAAAGCCAAGCTGGTTTTCCCAGAACGTCATAAAGGTGTTGGTAATGGTTACGCCATAAATCCACAACAGTGGGCAAATCGCGAAGAAGTACAGGAACGTGATGACCACGCCACCCGTTTTACCAAAGTGCTCTTCCACCGTTTCCGTAATGTTGCCGGAAGGGTTAGAGCCAGAAAGACACAGACGCGCCAGCGCCCGGTGGCAATAAAACGCGATGGGGTATGCCAATACCAACATCAGAAGAATCGGGATCAGTCCGCCAAAACCTGCGCGGATAGGGAAGAACAGCACGCCGGCACCAATAGCTGTGCCGAACAAACCCAACGTCCATGTGGTATCTGATTTACGCCAGGACGATTGTTTTGTCTGGCTGGATACAATGCTATCTGAAGTACTCATATCCTATCCTCAACGAATTAATTAAGCGTCAACGAAACCGGTGATTTGAGAGACGCGAGAAAGATCGATATTACCGCCGGAAATAATGCTGACGGTTTTTCTGTTTTGAATATATTGGTCTAATTTACCGCTTAATAACGCAGCACATGCCAGAGCGCCTGCGCCTTCGGTGACGACTTTATTGCGCTGAATTAAGGCAATCATACTGTTTCTGATTTCGTCTTCGCTGACCAGCACGATGTCATCGACTAATTCACGAACGATTTGGTAAGTTAAATTACCCGGGCGGGCGACATCACAACCATCCGCCAGGGTGCCGGTAGTTCGGTGCGTGGTTATTTCTCCCGAGTGGAAAGAAGCCGCCATGCCGTGAACGTTTTCTGATTGCACACCAATAACACGAATTGTCGGGTTAATAGATTTAATCGCTACCGCAATACCAGCAATTAAACCGCCACCGCCAATTGGCACAATCACATTATCGACATCATAGAGATCTTCCATAATTTCCAGGCCAATCGTTCCCTGACCGGCAATCACTTTCGGATCATCATAAGGTGGGATAAAAATACGGCCTTCCGTTTCGACAATTTCGCTAACTTTGGCGATGGTGTCGTTAAAGTTGTCGCCGTGCAGAACAACTTCAGCGGAGTAGTCACATGTCGCCGCGACCTTGGATTTTGGCGCGCCTTTCGGCATTACTACTTTCCCGTCGATGCCCAGCATTGCGCAGGAGAGCGAAACCCCTTGCGCATGGTTACCCGCAGAACAGGCCACCACACCTTTGCGTTTTTCAGCATCGGTTAAAGAGCTTAATTTATTAAATGCGCCACGAATTTTAAATGAACCAGTACGCTGCATATTTTCAAACTTAAGGAATATTTCACCTTTGCAACGTTCACTAAAATAATTGGATCGAGGCATGCCTGTTTTATAAATTCGCCCAGCCAGTCGTTGTTTTGCTTCGATAATGTCATCAATAGCAACCGGGAGATCGTATGTAATATGCATGATAAACCTCTTAACCTGAATTAAATATGTAGGTAACCGTAACCGACACCCGAGAAAAGACAGGTGGATTATTTATGTTTGAGAAAAACAAATAACTAATCAGCTTCTATTAATTGTCTTCGTCTACACCCATTATAAGATGAATACTCTTTGGCTAGTTCAACCAAAACCGATGCTGCTTTTTTAATACGATAATTTTTTGACCATACCGCGGCATATCGCGCCACGGGCAACGTTTCTTCAACCGGAATAGTAATAAATTGATTAGAACCAAAAGGTGAAGTCATATCACAAGGAATCACGGTTAAGAAATCAGCATTGAGAACAAGATTATAAATTGTCACGACTGAGTCGGTTTTAACGATGTTTTCAATACTGATGCCATTTCTTTGTAACGTGGTGAGAAGTTCGCTGTAGTATCCCATATTAGTTTGCGGCAACACCCACTGTTCGTTTTTCAACGACTCCAGCGTGGTAGTGCCGGTGCATGTTCGGGACTTGCTGGCCACCAGCACAAACTCGGACTCGAACAGCGGCTCAACATGCAAATCCTGAAGCTTCATCTCTGCACTTAATGTACCAATCGCAAAATCGAGGCGTCCGTCGCGGATAGCAGGTAAGAACGAGGACAACTGTGCTTCATACATTGAGACTTGCGCTCTCGGGAACACCTCTTTGAATTTGTTGATCATCCCGGACATAAAGGTAAAGCCAATTAGCGAAGGAAAACCAAATGAGACTTCCACCACGGCTTCAGAGGACATACCGCTTATCTCATTAACCATATTTTTCATTTCGCGGGTAATGGATTCGGAACGTGAGAGCAACAATTGACCGGCTGGCGTCAGCGTTACACCGGTATTTTTCCGTACCACTAATTCCACGCCAAAATAATCTTCAATATCGTTAATGATTTTACTTACAGCAGGTTGAGTTAAACCTAATTCTTTTGCAGCCGAGCCAATAGAGCCACTTCTGATGACTTCCTGAAAGACTACCAGGTGCTGCGTTTTAGGAAGAAGAATAGTGCTCATATCGGCCTGCATTAATTACCTCATTGACGACATGAAGTGTATCAAAATGGAATGAATAGGATATGTGCGACCACTCACAAATTAACTTTCAATTGCTTTCCAGGCATCTACTTAAATCAATATAAATCTTTAATATCAATGAGTTAACATAATAAAATCGGCGTAAAGCCTGACTTTTATCAAAAAACAAAGGGGGGGATAACCATATTTTATGGCGATAACAACACGCTTTATATGGCTTATTAAAAAATGTCCTGCGACGATATTTCAAGCAAATATCGTGTATTTCTCAGGCGAATTTTAAGTTAAATTTAATGAGCAAGTTATCAAATTTTATTATAAACAAATCATATTTACAGGTAAATAATGCGCCGCGTCACATTTTTTCGCGGAATTTGTTGGTCACAAAACATCTATTTTATCAATATTTTAAAAAATCGAATACAGATATTGATCATCTCGAACAATTGATTAACGTCAACTTTTACCATCATAGCAGGGCGTCATTTTGTGAATGCAATCGTTTTCCATGATTTCTGCTGCCCTCATAATGCACGGATAGCATTTTGTGTTGATGATCACAAAACTAATAATTCATATTTGAAGGTAAGTAATCTCGGGAGACAACAAGGGTGACGAAAAAAGAGTATTTATACTGAAAAAAAAGAAACTGACCGATAAGCCGCTTTCTTTTGGGTATAGTGTCGTGGACAGTCATTCATCTTACCGCCGCGCAAAAGCAAAAACCCGCCAGTTTACGCTGGCGGGTTTTCGTTGAAGAGGTGAAACTGACCGATAAGCCGCTTTCTTTTGGGTATAGTGTCGTGGACAGTCATTCATCTTACTGCCGCGCAAAAGCAAAAACCCGCCAGTTTACGCTGGCGGGTTTTCGTTAAAATAGGTGAAACTGACCGATAAGCCGGGTTCTGTCGTGGACAGTCATTCATCTAGGCCAGCAATCGCTCACTGGCTCAAGCAGCCTACCCGGGTTCAGTACGGGCCGTACCTTATGAACCCCTATTTGGCCTTGCTCCGGGTGGAGTTTACCGTGCCACGGACTGTTACCAGCCGCGCGGTGCGCTCTTACCGCACCCTTTCACCCTTACCTGATCCCACTCGCGTGGGCCATCGGCGGTTTGCTCTCTGTTGCACTGGTCGTGGGTTTCCCCCCCAGGCGTTACCTGGCACCCTGCCCTATGGAGCCCGGACTTTCCTCCCCTCCGCCCGTCTCCCCCGAAGAGGACGACGACGAAGCGGCGACTGTCTGGTCAGCTTCGGCGCGCAGTATAGAGGGTTTACACGCCCTTGTCACCCCGCGTTGCGCATTCCAATCGCCAGTGTTGCAGCAATATTGCGCGAAGCTCGGTAAATATTGTCATAAGCCCCGCTGAAAGCTTCATCCAGCGTAACAATACTGTTTAACACGCTGAATACAGCATCGATACCATGCTGGTGCACAACGCCAACATCCTTCGTAAGACTACCCGCAATGCCAATTACCGGTTTATTGTATTTCTTCGCCACATTAGCCACCCCAATCGGTACTTTGCCATGGATGCTCTGGCTATCAATGCGCCCTTCTCCGGTGATAACCAGCGTGCAATCATGAATATGTTCTTCCAGATTGAGCGCCGTAGTCACAATCTCAATACCGCTCTTTAGCTCTGCGCCAAGAAAAGCCATCAACGCCGCGCCCATTCCGCCCGCCGCACCTGCACCGGGGACGTCTTTCACATCAACATGCAGCGATTTTTTGATGACATCAGCATAGTGAGAGAGATTCTTGTCCAGCTCGACAATCGTGGTTTCATTCGCCCCTTTTTGCGGGCCAAAGATCCGCGAAGCGCCACTGTCGCCCACCAGTGGATTGGTGACATCACAGGCGACGCGAATCGTACAATTCTTTAAACGTGGATCGAGGCCAGTGATATCAATGGTATTCAGAGTATTAAGACTGCCGCCGCCAAAGCCGATTTCATTGCCATTGGCATCGCTTAACTTCGCTCCCAGCGCCTGCATCATCCCTGCACCGCCATCGTTGGTGGCGCTGCCGCCAATGCCGATAATGATACTTGTTGCACCGCTCTCCAGCGCCTGCAGGATTAACTCCCCTGTGCCGCGTGAAGTGGTTACCAGCGGATCACGCTTTTCCGATGGCACCAGCGCCAGCCCACTGGCCGCCGCCATTTCGATAAACGCGGTTTTGCCGTCGCCGGAGATCCCCCAACTGGCATTCACTTTCTCGCCCAGCGGCCCTGTAACCCAGGCGTGACGTTCAGCCCCCTGGGTGGCAGCAATCATCGCTTCCACCGTTCCTTCGCCACCGTCGGCAACAGGAACAGAAACGTACTGTGCATCAGGAAAAATTTCCCGAAATCCTTTTTCTATCGCCTGCGCAACCTCGCTGGCTGATAAACTTTCTTTATAAGAGTCTGGGGCGATTACGATTTTCATACCTTTGCCTGTTACCACATGACGCCGGGGGGCGTTTCTCTTATTCGGCCTGGATTCCAGGCCCGGATAGCAATAAGCCATCCGGGCACGACGTCATTAGCGAGTAACTTCGACTTTCGCCAGTTTTTCGTAGTAGCACGCAAGGGCGCTATGGTCTGCTGTTCCCAGACCATCGGCACGCAGCGCTTGCATCATCTCCATAACCGCAGCCGTCAGCGGCAGTTGCGCGCCAACGCCGTGGGAGGTATCCAGCGCATTCGCCAGATCCTTAATATGCAGATCAATACGGAAACCTGGCTTGAAGTTACGGTCCATCACCATTGGCGCTTTCGCATCCAGCACGGTACTGCCCGCCAGTCCACCACGAATTGCCTGATAAACCAGATCCGGGTTAACGCCTGCTTTCGTTGCCAGCGTCAACGCTTCTGACATCGCGGCAATATTCAGCGCCACAATGACCTGGTTGGCCAGTTTGGTGACGTTGCCTGCGCCGATTTCCCCGGTATGTACCACAGACCCCGCCATCGCTTTCATTAAGTCATAGTATTTGTCGAAAATAGCCTTATCGCCACCCACCATCACTGACAGAGTGCCATCAATCGCTTTCGGCTCACCACCGCTAACCGGAGCATCCAGCATATCAATGCCTTTCGCTTTCAGCGCTTCGCTGATTTCACGGCTTGCCAACGGTGCGATAGAACTCATGTCGATCAATACCGTGCCGGGTTTCGCGCCTTCAATAATGCCATTTTCACCCAGCGCCACTTCTTTCACATGAGGAGAGTTTGGCAGCATGGTAATGATGACGTCGCACTGTTCAGCGATCGCTTTAGCCGTAGCGGCTGTTTCTGCACCTGCAGCAATCACGTCAGCAATAGCTTCTGGGTTACGGTCAGCAACCACCAGCGAGTAACCTGCTTTCAGAAGGTTTTTACTCATTGGTTTACCCATAATACCCAGGCCAATAAAACCAACTTTCATAGTCATATCAATCATCTCTCTTGTTGCGGTGGTGGTTATTTTTTAAAGGTATCTGCCAGTTTCTGGGTGGCAGAGCGGAACACGCCGAGATCGCTACCAACAGCCACAAACGTCGCGCCCCATTCCAGATAACGACGCGCATCGGCTTCGACCGGTGCGAGGATACCGCTGGGTTTGCCGTGCGCTCTGGCACGGTTAAAAATATGTTGAATCGCTTTTTGTACATCCGGGTGTGATGCATTGCCGAGATGGCCTAATGCCGCAGCCAGATCGCTGGGACCGACGAAGATGCCGTCTACACCTTCGGTAGCGGCGATAGCATCGACGTTATCTACGCCTTGCTGACTTTCAATCTGGACCAGAATGGTGATGTTCTTGTTCGACTGTGCGAAATAATCCGCCACGGTGCCAAACATATTGGCGCGGTGAGAAACGGAGACGCCGCGAATACCTTCTGGTGGATAACGAGTAGATGCCACAGCTTGTACCGCTTCCTCTTCTGTTTCGACAAATGGAATCAGGAAGTTATAGAAACCGATATCCAGAAGACGCTTAATAATTACCGGTTCGTTGGTCGGCACCCGCACCACTGGCGCGCTGGGGCTACCTTTCAGGGCCATCAGTTGGGGAATAAATGTGGAGATATCGTTTGGCGCATGTTCGCCATCCAACACCAGCCAGTCAAAGCCAGCCAAACCAAGAACTTCAGTGCTAATCGGGTTAGAGAGAGCTGACCAGCAACCAATTTGTACCTGTTTCGCAGCTAGTGCGGCTTTGAATTTATTGGGAAAAATATCGTTATTCATCGCTTATACCTGTGCTTATTTCTGCAATTCCATACGTTTAATGTCGCCAACCACGAAGAGGTAGCAGACCATCGCCATCAGCGCCGAACATCCCACGAAGACCAGTGCTGCATTGAAGGAGTGCAGTTCACTTACCAGGTAGCCAATCACCAGTGGAGTGACAATGGAGGCAACATTGCCAAAGACGTTAAAGACGCCGCCGCAGAGACCAACAATCTCTTTCGGCGCGGTGTCAGAAATCACCGGCCAGCCCAGCGCACCAAATCCTTTGCCAAAGAAGGCCAGCGCCATCAGCATGACCACCAGCGTGGTGTTGTTGGTGTAGTTACATAAGATGATGGTGGAAGCCAGCAACATTCCCAGTACAATCGGTAGCTTACGAGCCAGGGTCAGTGACAAACCGCGTTTGATCAGATAATCCGAGAAGACACCACCGAGCACGCCTCCAGCAAAACCACACAGTGCCGGAATCGAGGCGACCAGGCCTACCTTCAGAATCGACATACCTTTTTCCTGCACCAGATAAATCGGGAACCAGGTAAGGAAGAACCAGGTGATGGTGTTGATAAAATATTGTCCGAAAAATACACCCAGCATCATGCGACTGGAGAGCAATTGCTTGATGTAATGCAGTTTGGGACCGCTTGCCACTGCACAGCCCGGCTTTTTATGGTCCATATCAACCACCGCGCCATTTTCAGAGATAAACTTCAACTCTTCCGCGGACATGCGTGGATGATCTGTCGGGTTATGAATCAACTTGATCCACAGCGCCGTCAGCACAAAGCCAATCACTCCCATAACGGTAAAGACGTGCTCCCAGCCCCAGGCAAAAGTCAGCCAGCCAAGCAGCGGTGAGAAGAGCGCCAGCGAGAAATATTGCGCCGAGTTAAAGATGGCGGAGGCAGTACCACGTTCTTTCGTCGGGAACCAGGCCGCGACAATACGGGCGTTCGCCGGGAATGACGGCGCTTCCGAAAACCCCAGCATAAAGCGCATAAAGAACATGGAGATCCCTGCCCAGGCCAGCGGGAACATATCGACAAAGCCTTGCAGGAAGGTGAACAACGACCAGAAAAAGAGGCTGTAAGTATAAACTTTCTTCGAGCCAAACTTATCAAGCAACCAGCCGCCGGGGATTTGCATCAGCAGGTAGGCCCAGCCAAAAGCAGAGAAGATGTAACCCATCGAAACCGCACTTAACTGCAACTCTTTTGCCACTTCGGTACCAGCAATAGACAGCGTTGCACGATCGGCGTAGTTAACGGCGGTAACAATAAAAATAATCAGTAATATTAAATAGCGGGTATGCACGCCTTTCTTTTTTTCGTCAACGGTGTCCAGAATCATTTTATTTACCTCGGGTACTTATGCTGATTTTTATTATTATGGGGAAGATGTTATTTATGAGTTTCATTTATGCCGTAATGACAATGAACTCGGGAATCAGTATAAGCAGCGCGAGAATAATAATCATTGTGCAAATGCTAATTTAATTAATACGATTTAAATATTATTTTGAGCATATGCACATAAGGTTGCGCGCTAAAGCACAGATTTACGCATTGCCTTGCCGGGCGGTACTGCAATCCCTGAAATGATTGACATTGATCACATTTCTGCGTTTAAACTCCTGACATTCTTATTTCACCCAATGAAGTCATTTATTTTTAAATGAGACCAGGTCCTCATTTTAATAGTCCCTGGCTGGAGAATATTGCACAATGGCCAACATCGAAATCAGACAAGAAACGCCAACTGCGTTCTATATAAAAGTTCACGACACAGATAATGTGGCAATTATTGTTAATGATAATGGCCTGAAAGCAGGAACGCGTTTTCCGGACGGACTGGAATTAATTGAACATATTCCTCAGGGGCATAAAGTCGCATTGCTGGACATTCCGGCTAATGGTGAAATTATTCGTTATGGCGAAGTGATTGGTTACGCCGTGCGCGCAATCCCACGCGGAAGCTGGATCGACGAATCAATGGTAGTACTACCGGAAGCGCCGCCGTTACACACGCTACCACTGGCAACCAAAGTCCCGGAACCCTTACCGCCGCTGGAAGGTTATACCTTTGAGGGCTATCGCAATGCTGATGGTAGCGTGGGTACCAAAAACCTGCTCGGCATTACCACCAGCGTCCACTGTGTGGCAGGCGTGGTGGATTACGTAGTAAAAATCATTGAGCGCGATCTGCTGCCAAAATACCCGAACGTCGATGGCGTGGTGGGGCTGAATCACCTGTACGGTTGTGGCGTGGCGATTAATGCTCCGGCGGCTGTAGTGCCAATACGTACCATTCACAATATTTCGCTCAATCCAAATTTTGGCGGCGAGGTGATGGTGATTGGCCTGGGCTGTGAAAAGTTACAGCCTGAACGCCTGCTGATTGGAACGGATGATGTGCAAGCTATTCCAGTAGAAAGCGCCAGCATTGTCAGCTTGCAGGATGAAAAGCATGTCGGTTTTCAGTCCATGGTCGAGGATATTTTGCAGGTCGCCGAACGCCATCTACAAAAACTGAATCAACGTCAGCGAGAAACCTGCCCGGCTTCAGAACTGGTTGTCGGCATGCAATGCGGCGGCAGCGATGCATTTTCTGGCGTAACGGCAAACCCGGCGGTTGGATATGCGTCTGATTTACTGGTGCGCTGCGGTGCAACGGTGATGTTTTCAGAAGTAACGGAAGTGCGTGACGCGATCCATCTGCTGACACCGCGCGCCATTAACGAAGAGGTCGGCAAACGGCTGCTGGAAGAGATGGAGTGGTACGATAACTATCTCAATATGGGAAAAACCGACCGCAGCGCCAACCCTTCGCCGGGCAACAAGAAAGGCGGTCTGGCAAACGTGGTAGAGAAGGCACTCGGCTCCATTGCTAAATCGGGTAAAAGCGCAATTGTTGAAGTGCTGTCGCCCGGTCAACGCCCGACTAAACGCGGATTAATTTACGCCGCGACGCCAGCCAGCGATTTTGTCTGTGGCACGCAACAGGTGGCTTCGGGTATCACCGTGCAAGTGTTTACGACCGGCCGTGGTACACCATACGGCCTGATGGCGGTACCCGTCATTAAAATGGCGACCCGCACCGAGCTGGCAAACCGTTGGTTTGACTTAATGGATATCAACGCAGGCACCATCGCCACCGGCGAAGAAACCATTGAAGAGGTGGGCTGGAAGCTGTTCCACTTTATTCTCGACGTCGCCAGCGGGAAGAAGAAAACCTTCTCGGATCAATGGGGATTGCATAACCAGCTGGCGGTGTTTAACCCGGCACCGGTGACCTGATTTCTTTTGGAACGCACCTCGCAAAACATGGCCTTAGTGCCATGTTTTTATTGTTTAAAGTCCCCACACCCATTAATAATGCATTTGCATTACCTTAGTTCAAGCTTATAATTTGAGCAGAAAACAGGCTGTAAAAGGACAGTGAACAATGCCCGCTAATGCTCGCTCTAACGCTGTACTGACCACTGAATCAAAGGTCACGATACGCGGACAAACAACTATCCCCGCGCCAGTGCGTGAGGCCTTAAAACTGAAGCCAGGCCAGGACAGCATTCATTACGAAATTCTGCCTGGTGGGCAAGTATTTATGTGCCGACTGGGAGATGAACAGGAGGATCATACTATGAATGCATTTTTGCGTTTTCTGGATGCAGATATCCAGAACAACCCGCAAAAAACTCGTCCATTCAACATTCAACAAGGAAAGAAACTTGTCGCTGGCATGGACGTCAACATTGATGATGAGATTGGCGACGACGAATAATGGATTTTCCACAAAGGGTTAATGGTTGGGCGCTATATGCTCATCCCTGCTTTCAGGAAACCTACGACGCTTTAGTTGCCGAAGTCGAGACATTAAAGGGGAAAGAGCCTGAAAATTATCAGAAAAAAGCCGCCACAAAGTTATTGGCGGTAGTCCATAAAGTGATTGAGGAGCATATCACGGTCAATCCATCATCGCCGGCATTCCGTCATGGTAAGTCGTTAGGCTCTGGGAAAAATAAAGACTGGTCACGGGTAAAATTTGGCGCTGGTCGTTATCGTCTCTTCTTTCGTTACAGCGAAAAAGAGAAAGTCATCATTCTGGGATGGATGAACGATGAAAACACGCTGCGCTCCTACGGTAAAAAAACAGATGCCTATACCGTATTCAGCAAAATGTTAAAAAGAGGACATCCTCCTGCCGACTGGGAAACCCTCACCCAAGAGACAGAAGAAAAGCATTGATAGTGTTCACAATGCCCGCCGAACGCATTGGTGTTGACCAGCGGGCACCCTTTCTCACTCCCCGACCAGAATCACTTCAACCCCTGCCTTTCGCAGCCCTTCCAGACTATCCGCAGGAATGCCTTCATCAACAATGATCATGTCGATCCGCTGGGTATCGATGATCTTATGTAGGCTGGAGCGGTTGAACTTACTGGAATCGGTGACTACGATGATCCGTTCCGCAACTTCGCACATCCGACGGTTTAAACGAGCTTCATCTTCATTATGCGTGCTAACGCCACGCTCCAGATCAATAGCATCTACGCCAAGAAACAGCATATCGAAGTGGTAATTTTGCAGCGATTGTTCAGCCTGATCGCCGTAAAAAGATTGCGATTGACGGCGCAAATGCCCGCCGGTCATCAGCAGCTCAACGCCTTCCGCTTCCAGTAAAGCATTGGCCACGTTCATACCGTTGGTCATCGCAATTACGTCAGTGTGCTTGCGCATCAGACGAGCAATCTCAAAAGTGGTGGTCCCGGAGTCGAGGATCACCCGATGACCTGGCTGAATCAACTCAACGGCAGCTTTCGCAACGCTGCGTTTCATCGCCGTGTTGAGCGCGCTTTTATCTTCCACTGATGGCTCGACTGACGGCGTCGTGCTATCGCAGATCAACGCGCCCCCATAGGCCCGCACAGCGATCCCCTGCTTTTCCAGAAACGCCAGATCGTTACGGATCGTCACAGTAGATACACCATACAATGCCGATAGATCATTAACTTGCACACTTCCTTGCTGGCGCAGGCGTTGAATGATCTGCTCTCGTCGCTCACTGGTGCCTGTCACTCGCTTCTCGCCTGAAGCGTCGGTATTACTCATAGTAAGTCCTTTCGTAAAACTTTCGTTTCATTTCGTTTTGCCTATTAACGCCTTTCTATTATGCAAATGCAAGCCCACCTTGCCCATTGACGCAAGCTACGCTCGTTTCAGTGGCTTTCATTATGTTTCTTTTGTGAATCAGATCAGAAAACCATTATCTTTCGTTTTATTTTTATCTCACCATGTCGCAGTATCAATTGAAACAAAACGAAAGATTAAAGTTGCAGTAATCTGAACTAGAGAGGAAAGTGAAACATCTGACAGAAATGGTGAGACAGCATAAAGAGGGCAAAACAAATGGGATTTACGCCGTTTGTTCCGCACATCCGCTGGTGCTGGAAGCTGCAATCCGCTACGCCTGTGCAAACCAAACGCCGCTACTGATTGAAGCGACGTCCAATCAGGTGGACCAGTTCGGCGGTTATACCGGAATGACGCCAGCCGATTTTCGCGGCTTTGTTTGCCAGCTTGCTGACTCGCTGAATTTCCCACAGGACGCGTTGATTCTGGGTGGCGACCATCTGGGGCCAAACCGCTGGCAAAACCTGCCTGCCGCTCAGGCGATGGCCAATGCCGATGATTTGATTAAAAGCTACGTCGCGGCAGGATTCAAAAAAATTCACCTTGATTGCAGCATGTCCTGTCAGGACGATCCGGTTCCCTTAACCGATGGCATCGTTGCCGAACGCGCCGCTCGTCTGGCGAAAGTGGCGGAAGAAACCTGCCGTGAACATTTTGGCGAGGCCGATCTGGTGTATGTCATAGGCACCGAAGTTCCGGTGCCTGGCGGCGCACATGAAACCTTAAGCGAACTGGCAGTCACCACGCCGGATGCCGCCCGCGCCACGCTGGAAGCCCATCGTCACGCTTTTGAAAAGCAAGGTCTGAATGCCATCTGGCCACGCATCATTGCGCTGGTAGTTCAGCCTGGCGTCGAATTCGATCACACCAATGTTATTGATTATCAGCCCGCCAAAGCGACCGCCTTAAGCCAAATGGTCGAAAACGACGAAACGCTGATTTTCGAAGCTCACTCTACGGATTATCAAACGCCGCAATCGTTACGTCAGTTGGTTATTGACCATTTTGCCATTCTGAAAGTTGGCCCTGCGCTGACCTTCGCCCTGCGTGAAGCTCTGTTCTCTCTGGCGGCGATTGAAGAAGAACTGGTGCCAGCGAAAGCCTGTTCCGGTCTGCGTCAGGTACTGGAAAACGTGATGCTCGACCGCCCGGAATACTGGCAAAGCCACTACCACGGTGACGGCAACGCGCGTCGTCTGGCGCGTGGTTATAGCTACTCGGATCGCGTGCGTTACTACTGGCCGGACAGCCAGATTGATGACGCTTTCGCCCATCTGGTTCGTAATCTGGCGGATTCACCAATTCCGCTACCGCTCATCAGCCAGTATCTGCCGCTGCAGTACATGAAAGTTCGCGCCGGCGAGCTGCAGCCAACGCCACGGGAACTCATTATCAACCATATTCAGGACATCCTGGCGCAGTACCACACAGCCTGTGAAGGCCAATAAGCAAAACAAAGAGGAACACGCTATGCCAAATATTGTTTTAAGCCGGATTGATGAACGCTTGATTCACGGTCAGGTCGGCGTTCAGTGGGTCGGATTTGCGGGGGCAAATCTGGTGCTGGTAGCCAACGATGAGGTTGCCGAAGATCCGGTACAACAAAACCTGATGGAAATGGTACTGGCAGAAGGGATCGCCGTACGTTTCTGGTCGCTGCAAAAAGTTATCGACAACATTCATCGCGCCGCCGATCGGCAGAAAATCCTGCTGGTTTGTAAAACACCCGCCGATTTCCTGACGCTGGTGAAAGGTGGCGTCCCGGTTAGCCGCATTAACGTTGGCAATATGCACTACGCCAATGGCAAGCAGCAAATCGCCAAAACGGTTTCTGTGGATGCGGGCGATATCGCAGCATTTAACGACCTGAAAGCCGCTGGGGTGGAATGCTTCGTTCAGGGCGTCCCGACAGAGCCTGCTGTGGACCTCTTTAAATTACTTTGAGGGATTCATCATGGAAATCAGTCTGTTACAGGCATTTGCGTTGGGCATTATCGCCTTTATCGCTGGCCTGGATATGTTTAACGGCTTAACCCATATGCACCGCCCGGTGGTTCTCGGCCCGTTGGTCGGGCTGGTACTTGGCGATCTGCATACCGGTATTTTAACCGGCGGTACGCTGGAACTGGTGTGGATGGGACTGGCCCCGCTGGCGGGCGCACAGCCGCCTAACGTGATTATCGGTACTATCGTCGGCACAGCGTTTGCCATTACCACTGGCGTGAAACCCGATGTCGCGGTCGGCGTCGCCGTACCTTTCGCTGTCGCAGTACAGATGGGGATTACCTTCCTGTTCTCGGTGATGTCTGGCGTGATGTCTCGCTGTGACCGAATGGCGGAGAACGCCGATACACGCGGCATTGAACGCGTGAACTATCTGGCGCTGCTGGCACTCGGCACTTTCTATTTTCTCTGCGCTTTCCTGCCTATCTACTTCGGCGCGGAACATGCAAAAACCATCATTGATGTCCTGCCGCAACGATTAATCGACGGCCTCGGCGTCGCGGGCGGCATCATGCCAGCAATCGGTTTCGCCGTGCTGCTGAAAATCATGATGAAAAACGTCTACATCCCCTACTTCATCCTGGGCTTTGTTGCCGCAGCCTGGCTCAAGTTACCGGTGCTGGCTATTGCTGCCGCCGCGCTGGCGATGGCGCTGATCGATCTGCTGCGTAAATCTCCTGAACCGACTCAACCTGCGGCACAGAAAGAGGAATTTGAAGATGGCATCTAATCAAACCACCCTGCCGAACGTCAGTGAAAACGAAGAAACATTGCTGACTGGCGTCAATGAAAACGTGTATGAAGATCAGAGCATTGGCGCGGAGCTGACGAAAAAAGATATCAATCGCGTCGCCTGGCGTTCCATGCTGTTACAAGCGTCTTTTAACTACGAACGTATGCAGGCTTCCGGCTGGTTGTACGGTCTGCTGCCTGCTCTGAAAAAGATCCACACTAATAAACGCGACCTGGCGCGCGCCATGAAGGGGCATATGGGTTTCTTCAATACCCATCCGTTTCTGGTGACGTTTGTTATCGGCATTATCCTTGCGATGGAGCGTTCTAAGCAGGATGTAAACAGTATTCAGAGCACCAAAATTGCCGTCGGTGCGCCGCTCGGCGGGATTGGCGATGCGATGTTCTGGCTAACGCTACTGCCGATTTGTGGCGGGATAGGTGCAAGCCTCGCGCTACAAGGCTCTATTCTCGGCGCAGTCGTCTTTATTGTGCTGTTCAACGTGGTGCATCTTGGTTTGCGTTTTGGTCTTGCGCATTACGCGTATCGAATGGGCGTGGCGGCGATTCCACTCATTAAAGCGAATACCAAAAAAGTCGGCCATGCTGCGTCTATCGTTGGGATGACGGTAATCGGTGCGCTGGTGGCAACCTATGTTCGCTTAAGTACCACGCTGGAAATCACGGCGGGCGACGCAGTGGTTAAGTTACAGGCTGATGTTATCGACAAACTGATGCCTGCCTTCTTACCACTGGTCTACACCCTGACCATGTTCTGGCTGGTACGCCGCGGCTGGAGTCCGCTGCGCCTGATTGCGGTGACCGTGGTTCTCGGCATCGTCGGTAAATTCTGTCATTTCCTTTAAATACAATGAGGTATTAGATGTTAAGTATTATTTTGACAGGGCATGGCGGATTTGCCAGCGGCATGGAAAAAGCAATGAAGCAAATCCTCGGCGAGCAATCACAGTTTATTGCCATCGATTTTCCCGAAACCTCAAGCACCGCGCTGCTTACATCTCAGCTTGAAGAGGCCATTGCCCAACTGGATTGTGAAGACGGCATTGTTTTTCTGACGGATTTGCTGGGCGGCACGCCGTTTCGCGTAGCTTCAACGCTGGCGATGCAAAAACCGGGCTGTGAAGTGATCACCGGCACCAATTTGCAACTGCTACTGGAGATGGTGCTGGAGCGCGAAGGGTTAAGCGGTGAAGAATTCCGTGTGCAGGCGCTGGAGTGTGGACATCGTGGGCTGACCAGTCTGGTGGACGAGTTAGGCCGCTGCCATGAGGAATGTCCGGTCGAGGAAGGAATATGACACACGTTCTGCGCGCCAGAAGGCTGCTGACTGAAGAAGGATGGCTCGATGACCATCAGTTGCGTATTGCTGACGATGTAATCGCAGCAATCGAACCGATTCCAGTGGGCGTGACTGAACGCGATGCGGAACTGCTCTGCCCTGCTTACATCGACACTCATGTACACGGTGGTGCGGGCGTTGATGTAATGGATGACGCGCCGGATGTGCTCGACAAACTGGCAATGCACAAAGCGCGCGAAGGTGTCGGCAGTTGGTTGCCGACTACCGTAACCGCGCCGATTAATGCCATTCATGCGGCGCTGAAACGTATTGCTCAACGTTGCCAACGCGGCGGACCTGGTGCGCAAGTGCTGGGGAGTTATCTCGAAGGACCGTACTTCACGCCGCAGAATAAAGGCGCACATCCGCCGGAGCTGTTCCGCGAGCTGGAAATTGCCGAGCTGGATCAATTGATTGCCGTTTCTCAGCACACCTTGCGCGTGGTAGCGCTGGCACCAGAAAAAGAAGGGGCATTGCAGGCCATCCGCCATCTTAAACAGCAAAACGTACGGGTGATGCTGGGGCATAGCGCGGCGACCTGGCAACAAACCCGTGCCGCGTTTGATGCTGGTGCCGACGGCCTGGTGCATTGCTATAACGGGATGACAGGTTTACATCACCGCGAACCGGGAATGGTTGGCGCGGGATTAACGGACAAGCGCGCCTGGCTGGAACTGATAGCCGATGGGCATCATGTGCATCCGGCGGCGATGTCGCTGTGTTGTTGCTGTGCGAAAGAGAGAATCGTACTGATCACCGACGCGATGCAGGCAGCCGGGATGCCGGATGGTCGTTATACGTTATGTGGTGAAGATGTGCAGATGCGCGGTGGCGTTGTCCGTACCGCGTCCGGTGGGCTGGCGGGTAGTACGCTGTCTGTCGATGCGGCAGTGCGCAACATGGTCGAGCTGACGGGCGTAACGCCTGCGGAAGCGATCCATATGGCGTCGCTGCATCCGGCGCGAATGCTGGGTGTTGATGGTGTTCTGGGATCGCTTAAACCGGGCAAACGCGCCAGCGTCGTTGCGCTGGATAGCGGGCTGCATGTGCAACAAATTTGGGTTCAGGGTCAATTAGCTTCGTTTTAATTGTTTGCTCCGTTGTTGGGCCTTCACTTCCCCCGTAAGGCCTTTCTTTTTCTTTCGTTTTGATCTGAGCAGTGGTGTCGGATGCGACGCTGACGCGTCTTATCCGACCTACAGTTGGTGACCGTAAGGCCGGATAAAGCGTTTACGCCGCATCCGGAAATCCCTTTTGCTTCCCTTATCTTTTCTTTCAACGATCACAGATTTCGTTTTATTTCCTTTCTCTCCATTGAACTTTCAGTTTCTTTTCTATAGATTTTAATCAACGAAAGAAATCACTAAGTGAAATGAAACGAAAGGCAAGCGAAAGCTACCACGCCGGAAGTCAAGTTCATCAGACTAAGGATTGAGTTATGCCAGAAAATTACACCCCTGCTGCCGCGACCACCGGCACATGGACTGAAGAAGAGATCCGTCATCAGCCTCGCGCATGGATCCGTTCACTCACCAACATCGACGCGCTACGTTCCGCGCTCAATAACTTCCTTGAACCGTTATTGCGCAAAGAGGATCTGCGGGTAATCCTGACCGGAGCCGGAACATCGGCATTTATCGGTGACATCATCGCGCCGTGGCTTGCCAGCCATACCGGCAGAAACTTCAGCGCTGTACCGACCACCGATCTGGTCACTAATCCGATGGACTACCTGAACCCAGCTCATCCGCTGCTGTTGATCTCCTTCGGGCGTTCCGGCAACAGCCCGGAAAGCGTTGCCGCCGTGGAGCTGGCGAATCAGTTTGTACCCGAGTGCTATCACCTGCCGATCACCTGCAACGAAGCGGGCGATCTTTACCAAAACGCGATCAACAGCGACAACGCGTTTGCCCTGCTGATGCCCGCAGAAACGCACGATCGCGGCTTTGCGATGACCAGCAGCATTACCACCATGATGGCCAGCTGCCTCGCGGTTTTCGCACCTGAGACGATCAACAGCCAGAGCTTCCGCGATGTGGCGGATCGTTGCCAGGCGATCCTGACCTCACTGGGTGATTTCAGCGAAGGTGTGTTTGGTTACGCACCGTGGAAACGGATCGTTTATCTCGGCAGCGGTGGCTTACAGGGCGCAGCACGCGAGTCGGCGCTGAAAGTGCTGGAACTGACGGCGGGTAAACTGGCGGCCTTTTATGATTCCCCGACCGGATTCCGTCATGGCCCGAAATCGCTGGTCGATAACGAAACGTTGGTGGTGGTGTTTGTCTCCAGCCACCCTTACACCCGTCAGTATGATCTTGATCTGCTGGCAGAACTCCGCCGTGACAACCAGGCAATGCGCGTAATCGCCATCGCCGCGGAAAGCACCGACGTTATCGCCGCTGGCCCGCATATCATCCTGCCGCCATCCCGTCACTTTATCGACGTTGAACAGGCATTTTGCTTCCTGATGTACGCCCAGACGTTTGCACTCATGCAGTCGTTGCACATGGGCAATACGCCGGATACCCCATCAGCCAGTGGCACCGTAAACCGCGTGGTGCAAGGCGTAATCATTCATCCGTGGCAGGCATAAGAGGATCGCATTATGAGCATTATCTCCACCAAATATCTGTTACAGGACGCCCAGGCCAATGGCTACGCGGTGCCAGCCTTTAACATTCATAACGCCGAGACGATCCAGGCGATCCTCGAAGTATGTAGCGAAATGCGATCGCCAGTGATCCTCGCCGGGACGCCGGGGACCTTTAAACATATTGCGCTTGAAGAGATTTACGCTCTGTGTAGCGCCTATTCCACAACCTACAACATGCCGCTGGCGCTGCATCTCGACCACCACGAATCACTCGATGATATTCGCCGAAAAGTCCACGCAGGCGTACGCAGTGCGATGATCGACGGCAGTCACTTCCCGTTTGCCGAGAACGTGAAGCTGGTGAAATCGGTTGTCGACTTCTGCCACTCGCAGGATTGCAGCGTGGAGGCAGAACTGGGCCGTCTGGGCGGTGTTGAAGATGATATGAGCGTCGACGCCGAAAGTGCATTCCTGACCGATCCACAAGAAGCTAAACGCTTTGTCGAACTGACTGGCGTCGACAGCCTGGCGGTAGCGATTGGTACGGCGCACGGCTTATACAGCAAAACGCCGGAGATTGATTTCCAGCGGCTGGCGGAAATTCGTGAAGTGGTGGATGTTCCTCTGGTGCTGCATGGTGCCAGCGATGTCCCGGATGAATTTGTCCGTCGCACTATTGAGCTTGGTGTAACAAAAGTGAACGTTGCCACGGAATTGAAAATTGCCTTCGCAGGTGCGGTAAAAGCCTGGTTCGCGGAAAATCCGCAGGGTAATGATCCTCGTTATTATATGCGCGTCGGTATGGATGCGATGAAAGAAGTCGTCAGAAATAAAATTAATGTCTGTGGTTCAGCGAATCGAATTTCCGCGTAATCATTAATTTTATACGATTTTTCAGAATGCACTAGCCGATTAATATCGGGTAGTGCATTAATGGCAAAGGAGATAACCAAACATTAATAAATACATCAGTACAATGTCTCAATAATAATATATTTAAAAAATTATATTATTCAACTTTTATGGTGAGGATTACACAATGAGCAGTCCAAATATTCTCTTAACCCGTATTGATAACCGTCTGGTTCATGGCCAGGTTGGCGTGACCTGGACATCCACTATCGGTGCGAATCTGCTGGTGGTCGTGGATGATGTCGTCGCGAACGATGATATTCAACAGAAATTAATGGGTATTACCGCAGAAACCTACGGCTTTGGCATTCGTTTCTTTACTATCGAAAAAACCATTAACGTCATCGGCAAAGCTGCGCCGCATCAGAAGATCTTCCTGATTTGCCGTACGCCACAAACGGTACGTAAATTGGTAGAAGGTGGTATTGACCTGAAAGATGTCAACGTCGGTAATATGCATTTCTCGGAAGGGAAAAAGCAAATCAGCAGTAAAGTGTATGTCGATTCTCAAGATCTCACGGACTTACATTTTATTAAACAACGCGGCGTAAATGTTTTTATCCAGGACGTCCCCGGCGATCAAAAAGAACAAATCCCTGACTAAATCTAAAATCGCCTTAATATTGGTTTGAGGTAATAAAAATGCATGAAATAACCCTAATTCAGGGATTATCCCTGGCGGCGTTAGTTTTCGTTCTGGGGATTGATTTTTGGCTGGAAGCCTTATTTTTATTCCGCCCGATAATCGTTTGTACCCTCACTGGCGCTATTCTCGGTGATATTCAGACCGGTTTAATTACCGGTGGTCTGACAGAGCTGGCTTTCGCCGGATTAACCCCTGCCGGTGGTGTTCAGCCGCCCAACCCGATTATGGCGGGTCTGATGACCACTGTCATTGCGTGGTCTACGGGCGTTGATGCCAAAACGGCAATTGGTCTTGGCCTGCCGTTTAGTTTGTTAATGCAGTACGTCATTCTGTTCTTCTATTCGGCATTCTCATTATTTATGACCAAAGCCGATAAATGCGCGAAAGAGGCGGATACAGCAGCGTTTTCCCGACTTAACTGGACAACGATGCTGATTGTCGCTTTAGCGTATGCGGTAATTGCTTTCCTCTGTACTTACCTGGCGCAGGGCGCGATGCAGGCGCTGGTGAAGGCGATGCCCGCCTGGCTGACCCACGGCTTTGAAGTGGCTGGCGGCATTCTACCTGCCGTTGGTTTTGGTCTGCTGCTGCGCGTGATGTTCAAAGCGCAATATATCCCTTACCTGATCGCTGGTTTCCTGTTTGTTTGCTACATCCAGGTCAGCAACCTGTTGCCGGTTGCCGTGCTGGGCGCAGGCTTTGCGGTGTATGAGTTTTTCAATGCGAAATCCCGGCAGCAAGCGCAACCGCAGCCCGTTGCCAGTAAAAATGAAGAAGAGGACTACAGCAATGGGATCTGAAATCAGTAAAAAAGATATCACCCGTCTGGGGTTTCGTTCGTCACTCCTGCAAGCGAGCTTTAACTACGAAAGGATGCAGGCGGGCGGTTTTACCTGGGCGATGTTGCCGCTCCTGAAAAAGATTTATAAGGACGACAAACCGGGCCTAAGCGCGGCGATGAAAGATAATCTCGAATTTATTAATACCCACCCGAATCTGGTCGGATTCCTGATGGGATTGTTAATTTCGATGGAAGAGAAAGGGGAAAACCGCGACACCATTAAAGGTCTGAAAGTGGCGCTGTTTGGCCCAATCGCCGGGATTGGCGATGCGATTTTCTGGTTCACTTTGTTGCCGATTATGGCGGGAATTTGCTCATCATTTGCCAGCCAGGGAAACCTGCTGGGGCCGATTCTGTTCTTCGCCGTGTACCTGATTATCTTTTTCCTCCGCGTCGGCTGGACCCACGTTGGTTATTCGGTCGGCGTAAAGGCTATCGATAAAGTTAGAGAAAACTCGCAGATGATCGCCCGTTCGGCAACCATCCTCGGGATCACGGTAATCGGCGGGCTGATCGCTTCATATGTGCATATTAACGTGGTGACGTCGTTTGCTATCGACAGTACCCACAGCGTCACCCTGCAACAGGATTTCTTCGATAAAGTCTTCCCGAATATTTTGCCGATGGCTTATACCCTGCTGATGTATTACTTCCTGCGGGTGAAAAAAGCGCATCCGGTGCTGTTAATCGGCGTGACTTTTGTGCTTTCCATCGTTTGTTCCGCCTTCGGCATTTTATAAATAAAACGAGGCACTGCGTCTGGCGGTGCCTCAGATTGTTAACAAAAATCGCTTTGTTCATGCCGGATGCGGCGTTACCGCCTTATCCGGTCTACAAAATCATGCAAATTCAATATATTGCAGAAACGATGTAGGCCTGATAAGCGTAGCGCATCAGGCAATTTTGCGTTTGCCATCGGTCTGAGCATCGCACCTGACGGAGCCTCTTTACTTAAGGAATTTCATCCTGTGCAAATCCTTCAGCAAGTTGAAAACTATACGGCGTTAAGTGAACGCGCCAGCGAATATTTATTAGGTGTGATTTGTAGTAAACCGAACGCCGTGATCTGCCTGGCGACCGGAGCCACGCCATTACTGACGTATTATTATCTGGTGGAAAAAATCCACCAGCAGCACGTTGATGTCAGCCAACTTACCTTCGTCAAGCTCGACGAATGGGTGGATCTGCCATTAACCCTGCCCGGCACCTGCGAAACCTTCCTTCAGCAACATATCGTGCAGCCGCTGGGGCTACGTGAAGACCAGCTCATCAGCTTTCGCTCTGAAGATATTAACGAGACGGAGTGTGAGCGGGTGACAAACCTGATTGCGCTTAAAGGTGGTATCGATTTGTGCGTACTTGGACTGGGGAAAAACGGTCATCTGGGGCTGAACGAACCGGGAGAAAGCCTGCAACCGGCCTGCCATATCAGCCAACTTGATGCCAGAACGCAGCAACATGAAATGTTAATAACCGCGGGTCGCCCCGTAACCCGGGGGATCACCTTAGGACTGAAGGATATTCTCAATGCCCGCGAAGTTTTGCTACTGGTGACTGGCGAAGGAAAGCAGGATGCAACAGCGCGTTTTCTCACGGCTAAAGTCTCCACCGCTATCCCAGCTTCGTTTTTATGGCTGCATAACCATTTCACATGCGTGATTGATGAGATGTGTCGTCGTTAACATCCCCCTTTGCCCGGCAAAATAAGAAAAGTGCTCATGAGTTTTGAGCACTTCGTTCCGGTTCAGTATGAACGTCCTCCGTTATTATGCCATCACAATGTAAACCTAAAGGTTGACAAAAAGATGGTGAAAAATCAGACTAACAAAAAACGTGATAAAAATTTTCCAGTCATGCTGTTAAGTGTGGCCAGAAAGGAATTGTTTGATCTTAGTGCAATCGATCGAGCGGAATTCATTGCTGCTATTGACGATTTCGAAGAGTTAGGTCCCTGCTCTTCCCTGGTGAATACCGAAAAAGTTCAAGGGGATATGTATGAAATTAAAACACATAGTCAGAGCCATTGGTTAAGGGGTTTTTATTTTCACTTTCATCAAGGGCTATGGGTCATCACACATATCTTTGCTAAAAAAACGAACAAAACGCCTAAAGCCAACATCGAGTTAGGTTTAGCACGTTATAAGGCCTTACTTTCGACAAACAAAGCAAGCCTCCAGGAGAAATAGAAATGAAGAAAAATAACGAGTTACATCACTGGGAAGACGTGAAAACAGAATTACTTAAGGACGAAGCAACCGCTAATGCTCTTGATGTTGTTGTACAACGCAAAGCGGTTCTTTCCCAACTCGTGGAAAAACGCAAAGCCCTCAATCTGAGCCAAACCGCAGTGGCGAAGCAACTTGGTGTTACCCGACAAGCGGTGAGTAAATTTGAAAAAGGAGAAAGTTCACCAACATTAGATGTTGTTTTTAGCTATGCAAATGCTATCGGCATCGATCTGTTCGGCTCACTAAAAAGACTGATTGTTTAGCAAGTGGCCCCTGGGTTCTTCAAACGGGGCCACGGAGAGATATCACTCCCCCTGTTGCTCCAGCGCATACTTATACAGCGCATTTTTCTTCACGCCGTGAATTTCTGCCGCCAGCGCCGCCGCTTTCTTCAGCGGAAGCTCGGCCTGTAACAGCGCCAGCGTGCGCAGCGCATCTGCGGGTAAGTCGTCTTCCTGCGCCTTATGGCCTTCGACAATCAGCACCATTTCGCCTTTGCGGCGGTTTTCATCTTCCTTTACCCACGCCAGCAGCTCGCCAACGGGCGCGCCGTGAATGGTTTCCCAGGTTTTGGTGAGCTCACGTGCCAGCACCACGTAGCGCGATTCGCCTAATACCGCAACGATATCTTCAAGGCTATCTAGCAGACGGTGGGTCGATTCATAAAAAATCAGCGTACGTGGTTCCGCTTCAATGGCTTTCAACGCATCGCGGCGGCCTTTTGATTTGGCAGGCAGGAAGCCTTCATAACAAAAACGATCGGATGGTAAACCCGCGGCGCTTAACGCAGTGATGGCAGCACACGGTCCGGGTAGCGGCACCACGCGAATCCCCGCTTCACGGCAGGTACGCACCAGATGGTAGCCAGGATCGTTAATTAGCGGCGTCCCGGCATCGGACACCAGCGCAATGTTTTGCCCCTCTTGCAGCTTCGCCAGCAGCGTTTCGGCTTTTTGTTGTTCATTATGGTCATGAAGCGCGAACAACCGGGCGTTTATGCCAAAATGTTGCAGCAGTAAACCGGTATGACGGGTATCCTCGGCAGCAATCAGATCAACGGCCTGCAATACCTCAAGCGCACGCTGGGTAATATCCGCCAGATTACCGATTGGCGTAGGTACAATATAGAGCTGGCCTTGAGAATTATCCGCCGATTGGTGTTGTTTCATTGTGTCGTCCGTATTGCCGATTTAATATTGAGCATTGCGTAAAAAAAATATCACTGGATACATTATGGTACCCTCAACATTTTCTCGTTTGAAAGCCGCGCGTTGTCTGCCTGTTGTTCTGGCAGCCCTGATTTTCGCCGGTTGTGGCACCCATACCCCCGATCAGTCCACTGCCTACATGCAGGGGACGGCGCAGGCCGATTCTGCCTTTTATCTTCAGCAGATGCAGCAAAGCTCTGATGATACCAGGATCAACTGGCAATTACTCGCCATTCGTGCACTGGTGAAAGAAGGCAAAACCGGGCAAGCGGTGGAATTGTTTAATCAGCTACCGCAAGAACTAAACGATACCCAGCGTCGCGAGAAAACGCTGCTGGCGGTAGAAATCAAGCTGGCGCAAAAAGATTTTACTGGTGCACAGACCTTGTTGGCAAAAATCACGCCGACCGATTTAGAACAAAACCAGCAAGCGCGCTACTGGCAGGCGAAAATCGATGCCAGCCAGGGACGTCCTTCCATTGAATTACTGCGTGCGTTAGTCGCCCAGGAACCTCTGCTCGGCGCGAAGGAAAAGCAACAGAATATTGACGCTACCTGGCAGGCGCTATCGTCCATGACCCAACAGCAGGCGAATACGCTGGTGATTAACGCCGACGAAAATATCCTGCAAGGCTGGCTGGATCTGCAACGCGTCTGGTTTGATAACCGTAACGATCCCAACATGATGAAAGCCGGGATCGCCGACTGGCAAAAACGTTATCCGAACAACCCGGGCGCGAAAATGCTGCCAACACAGTTGGTAAACGTAAAAGCGTTCAAACCAGCGTCAACCAATAAAATCGCCCTGCTGCTGCCGTTGAATGGTCAGGCTGCGGTATTTGGTCGCACAATTCAGCAAGGCTTTGAAGCGGCGAAAAACATTGGCACTCAGCCAGTGGCGGCTCAGGTAGCTGCCGCACCTGCCGCTGACGTAGCAGAACAACCCCAGCCACAAACCGTGGATGGCGTTGCCAGCCCGGCACAAGCCTCGGTTAGCGATCTAACGGGTGAAGAAACCGCAGCGCAGCCGGTGCCTGTAAGCGCCCCTGCGGCAAGTACTGCGGCGGTAAGCACGCCAGCGAATCCAGCCGCAGAACTGAAAATCTACGATACCTCATCACAACCGCTTAGCCAGATCTTAAGCCAGGTTCAGCAGGACGGCGCGAGCATTGTGGTCGGTCCGCTGCTGAAAAATAACGTTGAGGAGTTGCTGAAGAGCAACACGCCACTGAACGTACTGGCGCTGAATCAGCCGGAAAATATCGAAAACCGCGCTAATATCTGTTACTTCGCGCTATCGCCGGAAGATGAAGCACGCGATGCGGCACGTCATATTCGTGACCAGGGGAAACAGGCGCCGCTGGTACTGATCCCGCGCAGTTCGCTTGGCGACCGCGTAGCAAACGCCTTCGCGCAAGAGTGGCAGAAATTGGGTGGCGGCACCGTTCTGCAACAAAAATTGGGTTCCATCAGCGAATTACGCGCGGGCGTGAACGGCGGCTCCGGCATCGCCTTAACGGGTAGCCCGATTACCCCCAGAGCGACAACCGATTCCGGCATGACCACAAACAATCCGACGCTGCAAACCACACCAACCGATGACCAGTTCACTAATAACGGTGGTCGTGTCGACGCGGTCTATATTGTGGCAACGCCGGGCGAAATCGCTTTCGTCAAACCGATGATCGCCATGCGTAACGGCAGTCATAGCGGCGCAACGCTGTACGCCAGTTCCCGCAGCGCACAAGGCTCCGCTGGCCCTGATTTCCGACTTGAGATGGAAGGATTACAGTACAGCGAGATCCCGATGCTGGCAGGCGGTAATCTGCCGTTAATGCAGCAGGCACTAAGCGCGGTGAATAACGATTATTCGCTGGCTCGCATGTATGCAATGGGTGTTGATGCATGGTCGCTGGCAAATCATTTCTCACAAATGCGCCAGGTTCAGGGTTTTGAAATCAACGGTAATACCGGAGGTCTGACGGCTAACCCGGATTGCGTGATTAACAGGAAGTTATCATGGCTACAGTACCAACAAGGTCAGGTAGTCCCCGCCAGTTAACCACTAAACAGACCGGCGATGCGTGGGAAGTACAAGCGCGTCGCTGGCTGGAAGGCAAAGGACTGCGGTTTATCGCCGCTAACGTGAACGAGCGTGGCGGCGAGATCGATCTGATAATGCGTGAAGGCCAGACCACCGTTTTTGTCGAAGTGCGCTACCGCCGCTCTGCCCTATACGGCGGCGCGGTAGCCAGTGTGACCCGCAGCAAACAACACAAATTATTACAGACTGCCCGCTTGTGGCTCGCGCGTCATAATGGGAGTTTTGATACTGTGGATTGCCGGTTCGATGTGGTAGCCTTCACCGGGAATGAGGTTGAGTGGATTAAGGATGCCTTTAATGACCACTCATAATTAAGGTTTAAGGATTAGCGTGCAAGAAAGAATTAAAGCTTGCTTCACTGAAAGCATTCAAACTCAAATTGCGGCGGCAGAGGCGCTTCCGGATGCCATCTCCCGTGCAGCCATGACGCTGGTTCAGTCTCTGCTCAATGGCAACAAAATCCTCTGTTGTGGTAATGGAACCTCCGCTGCCAACGCACAGCATTTTGCTGCCAGCATGATCAACCGTTTCGAAACGGAGCGGCCCAGCCTACCTGCCATTGCACTAAATACTGATAATGTTGTCTTAACGGCGATTGCCAACGATCGCTTACATGATGAAGTGTATGCAAAACAGGTGCGGGCGCTGGGTCATGCGGGAGATGTATTGTTAGCCATTTCCACCCGTGGCAACAGCCGCGATATCGTAAAAGCGGTTGAAGCCGCCGTTACGCGTGATATGACCATTGTGGCATTAACCGGCTATGACGGCGGTGAACTTGCTGGTTTGTTAGGGCCACAGGATGTAGAGATCCGCATTCCTTCACATCGTAGTGCTCGCATTCAGGAAATGCATATGCTGACGGTAAATTGCCTGTGCGATCTGATCGATAACACGCTTTTCCCTCACCAGGATGATTAAGGAGAATACATGAAGGCATTATCGCCAATCGCAGTCCTTATTTCCGCGCTGCTGTTGCAAGGTTGTGTTGCCGCTGCCGTAGTGGGTACCGCTGCTGTGGGTACCAAAGCCGCAACTGACCCACGCAGTGTCGGTACCCAGGTGGACGATGGTACTCTGGAAGTGCGCGTGAACAGCGCATTGTCGAAAGACGAACAGATTAAGAAAGAAGCGCGCATTAATGTAACGGCCTATCAGGGCAAAGTGCTGCTGGTTGGGCAGTCACCAAACTCTGAGCTTTCGGCTCGCGCCAAACAGATTGCTATGGGCGTAGACGGTGCCAACGAAGTGTATAACGAGATTCGTCAGGGCCAGCCGATTGGTCTGGGCGAAGCGTCTAACGATACGTGGATCACCACCAAAGTGCGTTCGCAGCTCTTAACCAGCGATCTGGTGAAATCGTCCAACGTGAAAGTGACCACCGAAAATGGTGAAGTGTTCCTGATGGGGCTGGTGACTGAACGTGAAGCGAAAGCAGCGGCAGATATTGCCAGCCGGGTGAGCGGCGTGAAGCGTGTAACCACAGCGTTTACGTTTATTAAATAGCAGCCCTTGTAATGCCTGATGCGACGCTTGCCGCGTCTTATCAGGCCTACAACGATACAAACCGTAGGTCGGATAAGGCGTTTACGCCGCATCCGACATGTTTTCCCTCAAATTAGAACAACAGCGCCAGCCCGCCGACAATCACGCCTGACACTGCCACCATCGCCCCCGTCAGCCATAAGGCTTTCGCCGGAAACGCTTTACGCAACATTATCAACGACGGCAAACTTACCGCTGGAAGCGTCATCAACAATGCCAGCGCCGGAGCAGTTCCCATACCTGCCAGCATCATCGTTTGTACAATCGGAATTTCTGCTGCCGTGGGAATGACAAACAAGCATCCTGCTACCGCCATCGCCACCACCCACATCAGGCTGTTATCGACAGCACCATCGGCATGGGGGAATAACCAGACGCGAGCGGCACCCAACGCCAGTACTGCAAGGATATAAACCGGGATCGTACTCCAGAAAAGCGTCCATAGCGCCCTGCCCCAGCGGCTAAAAAACCCGCCCTGCACTTCCGGCATGTCAATTTCGACTGGCATCTGCGTTTGCGGTGTTTCACGCACCCATTTTTGCACCAGCGTCGCAATCAACAACACCATCACCAGCCCCGCCACCAGACGAATCGCGGCAAAGCCCCAGCCAAGGACAAAGCCCATAAACACCAGCGTCGCCGGGTTTAACAACGGATTCCCCATCCAGAATGCCAGTGCACCGCCCATCGACACCTGTTGGCGACGCATCCCTGCCGCGACCGGAGCCGCACAGCAGGTACACATCATACCCGGCAGCGAAAACAGCGTTCCCAGCAGCGTGCCGCGAAAGCGTGATTGCCCAAGCGTGCGCAGCAGCCAGTCACGCGGGATCAGCACCTGTATCAACGAACCGAGGATCACCCCCAGCACCGCCGCTTTCCATACCGCGAGGAAATAGATCATCGCGTAATCCAACGCCGCCTGCCACGGATTAGCATCCGCCTGCGCAAGGATAGATTTACCGATACTGTGGGTTTCAGCGGCAGTAAAGGCTTTGCCGTAGTAAGGTTGCCATTTCACATACCAGAGACCGGCAATGACAACGAGAAAGAAAAGCGCGGGTTTCCACCACTGAATGGGCGTTGCCGCCTGAGATGAAGACTGACCAGTCATAGCATTCCCCAGGAATAAGTTATGATAATTGAGCGCGTGAATATTACGCTCACTATCAATTCTTGGGAATAATTATTCAGCTCTTTTGCGTAATTCTGAAGAGCTTAAAATAGTCACACCTTCATGCTCGGGCCGCATCGCCTCTGCCAGCATGACCCGCGCCACGTCTCTCGCATCAATGGATTTCCAGTTACCGGGTAACAAACGGAACAGCGGCGCAAAAAGCGTTTCGTTCATTCGCTGTTTGCTACGATCGCCCAGCAACATCGACGGGCGAGCAATGGTCAATTTCGGCCAGTTCTGGGCAATTAATGCTTCTTCCATCTCCCCTTTGACGCGGTTATAGAAAAACGGCGAATGGGCATTAGCACCCATAGCACTGACCACCAGCATATGCTGCGCGCCCAGTCGCCGCCCGGTTAATGCGGTGTCCACAACCAGCGTGTAATCGGCATGAATAAACGCCTCTTTGCTCCCCGCTTCTCGCCGCGTGGTGCCGAGACAACAAAACACAATGTCGATGGGATCGGTGACCTGCGCCAGCGCGTCGGTCAGTTGCGGATCATGGGGGTTAAACACCCCTGGCATATCGCCCAACGGGCGTCGCGTCGGCGCGGCTATGGCGTTAACTTTCGGTTCGTTAATCAACATCCACAGCAGATGACCGCCCACCAGCCCCGTTGCGCCTGTAATCAGTACCTGACTCATCTTCGCTCCTTTACAGAATTGTCCGCCTTGCGCTCCCTGGTACATGCACCAGGCTTAATAGTCTACGAGGTAATTATCCCCGATCGTGAGAAATTCGCCTCATCCAATGCAACAACGCGGAGGAAACATGAGTAAGAAGATTGCCGTTTTAATCACTGATGAATTTGAGGATTCAGAATTCACTTCACCCGCAGACGAGTTCCGTAAAGCCGGACACGAAGTGATTACCATTGAAAAACAAGCGGGTAAAACGGTGAAAGGCAAAAAAGGAGAAGCCAGCGTGACCATCGATAAATCCATCGATGAAGTGACGCCAGCGGAGTTTGATGCCCTGTTGCTACCGGGTGGTCATTCACCGGATTATCTGCGTGGCGACAACCGTTTTGTCACCTTTACCCGTGATTTTGTGAATAGCGGCAAACCTGTTTTCGCCATCTGTCACGGCCCGCAGCTGCTGATCAGCGCCGATGTGATTCGGGGGCGCAAACTGACCGGCGTTAAACCGATCATTATTGATGTTAAAAACGCGGGCGCGGAATTTTACGATCAGGAAGTAGTGGTCGATAAAGATCAGCTGGTTACCAGCCGGACGCCGGACGATCTGCCAGCGTTTAACCGCGAGGCGTTACGCCTGCTTGGTGCCTGAGTTACGTAGCCAAATCATTTTTTTACCAAAGCCCAGCGTGTTGTCGGTGAATTTGATTTCATCGAGCCGGATTTCCCACACCGGGGCCGACAGCATTCTGGCAACCGGAAAGCGACGATTGTACGCCTTGCGCGCAAGGTCGCTTTCCTCACCTTCCAGCCTGCGGATCTCGCCTTTAAACTGCACACCGCGAATTAACGCTACCGTTTTCGGCTGACCGTTTACCGTTCCGGCCACCGCCGCCTGCGGCCCGCTCATCTGCGCATGACGCGTTTTTTCTTCCGTCAAAATGTAGAAGGCGACTTTCTGCGCATCAAAAAGATAAAAGGCATTAGCGCACCACAGTTCCCCTTCCTGCTGCACACACCAGGTGACAACATGTTGTTTTGCCAGCCAACGGCTGATGGCGGTGAGTGTTTCCATTGCTGTTCTCTTTTATACTGTGGGCCAGACCTTAACATGTGACGCAGACGATGACACCCTGGTTTCTTTACTTGATCCGTACCGCCGACAATAAGCTTTATACCGGGATCACCACGGATGTCGAACGCCGCTATCAGCAGCACCAAAGCGGCAAAGGGGCGAAAGCACTGCGCGGGAAAGGAGAACTAACGCTGGCGTTTTCCGCGCCAGTGGGCGACCGTTCGCTGGCATTACGGGCGGAATATCGCGTTAAGCAACTGACCAAACGGCAAAAAGAGCGTCTGGTAGCGGAAGGCGCAGGGTTTGCAGAACTGTTGAGCAGCCTGCAACCCCCAAAGATTAAAAGCGATTGAAATGCTCGTGATACTCAACCAGACCGGTTACGCCATTCAGCGCGTCATCCGCTAAACGATGTACCTGGAAGGCGCTTTCAGTGCCCGGCCAGCGGCAACGCAGATCGTGATGCGCCGCCAGTTCAAAGCCAAAACGGCTGTACAGCGCCGGATCGCCCAGCGTCACCACTGCGGCATAGCCAAACTCATTAAGCGAATCGAGTCCTTCATAGACCAGTTGGCGTGCCAGCCCCTGTCCACGGTATTTTTCATCAACCGCCAACGGAGCCATGCCGACCCATTGCAGGTCTTCGCCCTGCACATCAACCGGACTAAATGCCACATAGCCAATGACCTGACCTTCGTCATCTGTCGCCACCAGCCCCAGCGTCAGAAAGCCATCTTCACGCAGATCGTGAACCAGCTTCGCTTCCGCATCACTTTCGAATGAACGACGCAGCAGGGCATCAATACCCGGCGCATCAATGGGAATTTCTACTCGAATTAGCATGGTTCACCTACCGATGTCTGTTTGGTTTCAGGCGCGGTTTTCATTCCCGCCTCAACAAAATCCGCCAGTTGCAGCAGCATCATACGTAAGGCTTTCGGCATCTGCTCCAGTTCAATGGCGTCCATCAGGTTTTTCACATACAGCCCCAGCTCCGTATCGCCTTCAATCATCAGCCGACGCTGGAAGAAGAGCGTGTCTGGATCTTGTTTACGCGCCGCAATCATCAGCAGATCGCTGGCGTCGGCACTAAAACTCACATCAGCTTGCGCGTTCTGGCTGACCACCAGTTTGCCATTCACCACCGAGGTAAACCATTGCAGGTCAATATCACGCACATGAATACTTAACCAGCGGCCTTCAAGAAACTCCAGCTCGCCGTCGTCCAGCGCCTGACGGAATTGCCAGCTTAAGACCTGCTCAAGAACCTGGCGTTTAAGCGCAAATGGCGTCAGTTTTACCGGTACACTCAACAGAGATGGCCCCAAATGCACAATGCGGGAACGCAGTTTATCCAACACGAGTTTTACTCCCTGCTTCAACAATCATCCTATTTTGCCATATTGGAAAAATAACATAGCGGTATAAATCAACAATTCCATATGAAATTGCAGCTACCACCAATACAACTTTAACTGCCTTAAATCAAAAATTGTCGCAGCAGGGTTAACTAAAATCCCAGTTCGTTAACATTTTTGCGCTTTGACTGCGCAACCTTCAGGAAAAATTATGGAGCTGCTCTGCCCTGCCGGAAATCTCCCGGCGCTTAAGGCGGCCATCGAAAACGGCGCAGATGCTGTTTATATCGGGCTAAAAGATGATACTAATGCCCGCCACTTCGCCGGCCTTAACTTTACCGAGAAAAAATTGCAGGAAGCGGTGAGTTTTGTTCATCAACATCACCGCAAACTTCACATCGCAATTAACACTTTTGCGCATCCGAACGGTTACGCCCGTTGGCAGCGCGCCGTGGATATGGCGGCGCAGCTGGGTGCCGACGCGCTGATCCTCGCCGACCTCGCCATGCTGGAGTACGCCGCCGAGCGATACCCGCATATTGAGCGTCACGTATCGGTGCAGGCTTCGGCGACCAATGAAGAGGCGATTAACTTTTATCATCGCCATTTTGACGTTGCTCGCGTGGTGCTGCCGCGCGTGTTGTCGATTCATCAGGTAAAACAACTGGCGCGTGTTACCCCTGTACCGCTGGAAGTGTTCGCTTTCGGCAGCCTGTGCATTATGTCGGAAGGGCGTTGCTATCTGTCGTCGTATCTGACGGGGGAATCGCCCAACACCGTGGGCGCGTGTTCTCCGGCCCGCTTCGTGCGCTGGCAACAAACGCCGCAGGGGCTGGAATCCCGCCTGAACGAAGTGCTGATCGACCGTTATCAGGACGGCGAAAACGCAGGTTATCCGACGTTGTGTAAAGGGCGTTATCTGGTGGACGGCGAGCGTTATCACGCGCTTGAAGAACCAACCAGTCTCAATACCCTGGAACTGCTGCCGGAGTTAATGGCGGCGAATATTGCTTCGGTGAAAATTGAAGGCCGCCAGCGTAGCCCGGCGTATGTCAGCCAGGTGGCGAAAGTCTGGCGTCAGGCTATCGACCGTTGTAAGGCCGATCCGCAAAACTTCATACCGCAAAGCGCGTGGATGGAAACGCTCGGGTCGATGTCCGAAGGCACGCAAACCACTCTTGGCGCGTATCACCGTAAATGGCAGTGAGAAAAGCAATGAAATATTCCTTAGGGCCAGTGCTGTGGTACTGGCCAAAAGAGACGCTGGAAGAATTTTATCAGCAGGCCGCCGCCAGCAGCGCCGACGTGATTTATCTTGGTGAAGCAGTATGCAGCAAGCGCCGGGCAACTAAAGTTGGTGACTGGCTGGAGATGGCAAAATCGCTCGCCGGAAGTGGCAAGCAGATTGTGCTCTCCACGCTGGCGCTGGTGCAGGCATCCTCCGAACTGGGCGAACTGAAACGCTATGTTGAGAACGGTGAGTTTCTGATTGAAGCCAGCGATCTCGGCGTGGTGAATATGTGCGCTGAACGCAAACTGCCGTTCGTCGCCGGACATGCGCTGAACTGCTACAACGCGGTGACGCTGAAAATATTGCTTAAACAGGGCATGATGCGCTGGTGTATGCCGGTGGAGCTTTCCCGCGACTGGCTGGTGAATCTGCTTAATCAGTGCGATGAACTGGGCATTCGTAACCAGTTTGAAGTGGAAGTCTTGAGCTACGGTCATCTGCCGCTGGCCTACTCCGCCCGCTGCTTTACCGCGCGTTCGGAAGACCGCCCGAAAGATGAGTGTGAAACCTGCTGCATTAAGTATCCGAACGGGCGCAACGTGCTGTCGCAGGAGAATCAGCAAGTGTTTGTACTCAATGGCATTCAGACCATGAGCGGCTACGTTTACAACCTCGGTAACGAGCTGGCATCCATGCAGGGGCTGGTCGATGTGGTCCGCCTGTCACCGCAGGGTACTGACACTTTCGCGATGCTCGACGCCTTCCGCGCCAATGAAAATGGCGCTGCGCCACTGCCGTTGACGACAAACAGCGATTGTAACGGCTACTGGAGACGGTTGGCGGGGCTGGAGCTGCAAGCGTAAGTATATAGCTCACTTTGTTAACAACTTTAACTACTCTTTAATGCAGTATTAAAGATTAATCGGTAACAAAGTGAGCTGTTATGACTGATAAAACCATTGCATTTTCGCTACTCGATCTGGCCCCCATTCCCGAAGGTTCTTCAGCGCGAGAAGCATTCTCCCACTCTCTCGATCTCGCCCGTCTGGCTGAAAAGCGCGGCTATCATCGCTACTGGCTGGCAGAACACCACAATATGACTGGCATTGCCAGTGCTGCCACGTCGGTATTGATTGGCTATCTGGCGGCGAATACCACCACGCTGCATCTGGGGTCTGGCGGCGTGATGTTGCCTAACCACTCACCGTTGGTCATTGCCGAACAGTTCGGCACGCTCAATACACTCTATCCGGGGCGAATCGATTTGGGGCTGGGTCGTGCTCCGGGTAGTGACCAGCGAACCATGATGGCGCTACGTCGTCATATGAGCGGGGATATTGATAATTTCCCCCGCGATGTCGCGGAGCTGGTGGACTGGTTTGACGCCCGCGATCCCAATCCGCATGTGCGCCCGGTACCAGGCTACGGCGAGCAAATCCCCGTGTGGTTGTTAGGCTCCAGCCTTTACAGCGCGCAACTGGCGGCGCAGCTTGGTCTGCCGTTTGCGTTTGCCTCACACTTCGCGCCGGATATGTTGTTCCAGGCGCTGCATCTTTATCGCAGCAACTTCAAACCGTCGGCACGACTGGAAAAACCATACGCGATGGTGTGCATCAATATTATCGCCGCCGACAGCAACCGCGACGCCGAATTCCTGTTTACCTCAATGCAGCAAGCCTTTGTGAAGCTGCGCCGTGGCGAAACCGGGCAACTGCCGCCGCCGATTCAAAATATGGATCAGTTCTGGTCACCGTCTGAGCAGTATGGCGTGCAGCAGGCACTGAGTATGTCGTTGGTAGGTGATAAAGCGAAAGTGCGTCATGGTTTGCAGTCGATCCTGCGCGAAACCGACGCCGATGAGATTATGGTTAACGGGCAGATTTTCGACCACCAGGCGCGCCTGCATTCGTTTGAACTGGCGATGGACGTGAAGAAAGAGTTGTTGGGCTAATTTTATAACGCCGGTTTTCAACGGTGATGGTTGGCAATCGGTGATTTTTTTCGAAGTAATCATAGCCGGGCTTCAACATACGCCAGAAATTATATTCCGGCCATGCTTGCGCCTGGCGCATATTTTCGTCGTTCATCGTAAATGGGAAGATATGGACAGGCACGCTCTTCTGCCCGCTCTTTAGCGCCTGCGCCACCAGTTGATAAATCTCTTCAATACCGGCATCAGTCATGGCATAGCAGCCCGCCGAAACACAATTCCCGTGAACCATAATGAAATCACCGGTGTAGCCGTTTGCCCGATCGTAAGCATTCGGATAGCCAATATTAAATGCCAGATGGTAGCGGCTGTTTGGGTTAAGTAACCCTTTGTTGGTGGCATAAAAACCTTCCGGGCTTTTACCATCCCCCTGTTTGTGTTTTGGCCCTAAGCCACCAGACCACGCACATATAATCCAGGTTTTGTAGAGTTCGTAGGGCTTGTTATTGGAGCTTGCCCACAGTTCCAGCTTATCTTCCGCTTTCAAAATACGGATAAATAACTGGTCGCTGGGGTGAATGATTTTTAAAGACGATATGACAGGTTGTTCAACGGGTAGGAAAACATGTTCATCGTGCGGGGTGGGCCAGAAAAATTTTAAAATCAAAGCGATAAACAGGCTCAACAATACAATAGCGAGTAGTCCTTTACGCCCCATTTTCGTATTCCGCTTATTCTGACCAAGTTCAAGTATATATTTTCCTATGATATGAAATAGAGGAAAGGTCCAGTTCTGTACTTTTATAAAATAGTAATCGTTTTATCATCACCGAACAGGGATATGAATAAATCGACTTATTACCAGAGAAAATAATCATGAGTGAACCTGCTTCCTTTTTTCTTCACGCACATATTACTGAGAGTAACCTCGAGAAGTTTTTCCATTCACCAGCAACAAATATCAAAGACTATGACGACTGGTTGCCATGGTTTATCGAGAAGCAGCGGTTGTACGGCGATCCTGCAAAAATGCTTAACAATCTTGCAGCTTGTAATTCTGGTGACAGTGAAAAGAATATTTATGCCGAACATATCAACTTTAATAAAGAAACACAGATAGTCACTATGGATCACATATTTATCTCAGAGAGCTATGAAATCTTCATGCCACTCATGGCCTGTGTGCGGGGAATCGAGAAATTTATTACGCCGGGTGAAAGTAATTTTGCGCTAATTTATTATTACTGGTGGGGTTCGGAGACAGCTATCGCGCTCGAATTTGATGCCAATGGTAGCAGAATAACGGCAAATCCTAAGGCAGAAAATTTAACTATCGCCGATGCTTTTTTTGATGAAAACGGGGAAGCACTCGCTGAAGAACTTTATAATAAACAGGGTTTTATTTGATACGATCTCGCGTATTTGTTCAATATTGCCGGATGAAAACAACTCATCCGGCTCGTGCAATTACTGATACACCGGCAGTAAATTAAAGCTCGATAAAATATGGATCAGTGCGTTACCAACGCCAAACACCAGAATCAGCACGATCATCGGTTTGCCGCCCCAGACGCGGAATTTCGGACTACCAAAGCGTTTACGCGATGCGCGGGCCAGCAACGCAGGAACTATTGCCGCCCAGATGGTAGCCGCTAAACCGGCATAACCAATGGCGTACAGGAATCCGTTCGGGAACAGCAGGCCACCCACAACAGGCGGGGCAAAGGTCAGCAACGCTGTTTTCAAACGGCCCATAGCCGAGTCGTCGAAACCAAACAGATCTGCCAGATAGTCAAACAAACCCAGCGTTACGCCAAGGAACGAACTCGCTACCGCAAAGTTTGAGAACACGACCAGCAGAAGGTCCAGACTACGGCTGTTCAGCACGCCGCTTAACGCCTGTACTAGCACATCAATATTGCCGCCCTTCTCGGCGATGCCGATAAACTCCGGACGAGGGATGTTGCCCATTGTCGCCAGCAACCAGATGGTATACAGCGCCAGCGCCATCAGCGTACCGTACACCAGGCATTTCACGATGGTTTTCGGATCTTTGCCGTAATACTTCATCAGGCTTGGCACGTTACCGTGATAACCAAACGACGCCAGGCAGAACGGCAGGGTCATCAGTAAATACGGTGCATAAGACGCATTGCTTTCGGCGACGTTGAACAATGTCGCAGGCTGCACATGCCCCAGCAGGCTACCGAAGGTGAGGAAGAAGGTAATGACTTTCGCCCCCAGCACAATCGCCGTCATCCGGCTGACCGCTTTGGTGCTCAACCACACCACAAACGCCACCAACAGTGCAAAACCAAAACCCGCCGCCCGTGCCGGGACATTCAGCGACATCTCCGCGAAGGTGTGATGCAGAATCGAACCACTGGCAGAAATATAGGCATAGGTCAGGATATAGAGCACAAAGGCAATGGAAATGCCGTTGACCACGTTCCAGCCTTTGCCCAGCAAGTCTTTGGTGATGGTGTCAAAACTCGAACCGATTCGGTAATTCAGGTTAGCTTCCAGAATCATCAAGCCAGAATGCAGCATACAGAACCAGGTGAAGATCAGCGCCGCCATTGACCAGAAGAACCACGCACCGGACATGACCACTGGCAGAGAAAACATCCCTGCGCCAATAATGGTGCCGCCGATAATCACCACGCCGCCAAGCAGCGACGGTGACGTTTGGGTGGTGGTTAGTGTTGCCATGAGGGCTTCTCTCCAGTGAAAAATAGTGCGACTGCGTTGTTATGTATTGCACTGTACCAGTACATGAGTACAAAAGACAGAAAAAAAGCCCCGATTGTTAAAATCGGGGCTGTATATATTATTTTACAGACTGTGTTCGCTGTTCAGCGATGATTACGCATCGCCACCGAAACGACGACGACCGGTAGAGTCATCACGACGCGGTGCGCGGCCTTCACGACGTTCACCGCTAAAACGACGACCATCACCACGACCACCTTCACGGCGTTCACCGCTGAAGTTACGACCGCCTTCACGACCACCTTCACGACCACCTTCACGACGCTCGCCACTGAAACCACGACCACCGCCACGACGCTCACCACCAGTATGCGGCTGCGCATCGCCCAGTAACTGCATGTTCATCGGCTTGTTGAGAATGCGAGTGCGCGTAAAGTGTTGCAGCACTTCACCCGGCATACCTTTCGGCAGTTCGATGGTGGAGTGAGAAGCAAACAGCTTGATGTTACCGATGTAACGGCTGCTGATGTCGCCTTCGTTAGCAATCGCGCCAACGATATGACGAACTTCAACACCATCATCGCGGCCCACTTCAATGCGATACAGTTGCATATCGCCAACATCACGACGTTCACGACGCGGACGATCTTCACGGTCGCCACGCGGGCCACGATCGTTACGATCGCGCGGACCACGGTCATCACGGTCACGGAATTCACGTTTCGGACGCATCGGCGCATCTGGCGGAACAATCAGAGTACGTTCACCCTGTGCCATTTTCAGCAGTGCGGCGGCCAGAGTTTCGAGATCCAGTTCTTCACCTTCTGCAGTCGGCTGAATTTTGCTCAGCAGTGCGCGGTATTGATCCAGATCGCTGCTTTCCAGCTGCTGCTGTACTTTAGCGGCGAATTTTTCCAGACGGCGTTTGCCCAGCAGTTCTGCGTTCGGCAGTTCTACTTCCGGAATAGTCAGCTTCATAGTACGTTCAATGTTGCGCAGCAGACGACGCTCGCGGTTCTCAACGAACAGCAGCGCGCGGCCAGCACGACCCGCACGACCGGTACGACCGATACGGTGAACGTAAGACTCAGAATCCATCGGGATATCGTAGTTAACTACCAGGCTGATACGCTCAACGTCCAGGCCACGAGCCGCAACGTCGGTCGCAATCAGGATGTCCAGACGACCGTCTTTCAGGCGTTCCAGAGTCTGCTCACGCAGCGCCTGGTTCATGTCACCGTTCAGCGCGGCGCTGTTGTAGCCGTTACGCTCAAGAGCTTCAGCCACTTCCAGAGTCGCGTTTTTGGTACGAACGAAGATAATCGCCGCATCAAAATCTTCCGCTTCCAGGAAACGTACCAGTGCTTCGTTTTTACGCATACCCCAGACAGTCCAGTAGCTCTGGCTGATGTCAGGACGGGTAGTCACGCTGGACTGAATGCGCACTTCCTGCGGCTCTTTCATAAAGCGGCGGGTAATGCGGCGAATCGCTTCCGGCATGGTTGCAGAGAACAGAGCGGTCTGATGACCTTCCGGGATCTGCGCCATAATAGTTTCAACGTCTTCGATGAAGCCCATGCGCAGCATTTCGTCAGCTTCATCCAGAACCAGACCGCTCAGTTTAGAGAGGTCCAGAGTGCCACGTTTCAGGTGGTCCAGCAGACGGCCCGGAGTACCGACAACGATCTGCGGCCCCTGACGCAGGGCGCGTAATTGCACGTCATAACGCTGGCCGCCGTACAGGGCAACCACATTTACGCCGCGCATGTGTTTAGAGAAATCCGTCATTGCTTCAGCAACCTGTACCGCCAGTTCGCGGGTCGGTGCCAGCACCAGAATCTGTGGTGCTTTCAGCTCAGGATCAAGATTCTGCAGCAGAGGTAAAGAGAATGCTGCAGTTTTTCCGCTCCCCGTCTGGGCCATACCCAGAACGTCGCGGCCATTCAGCAGATGTGGAATACACTCTGCCTGAATTGGAGATGGTTTTTCGTAACCCAGATCGTTAAGGGCTTCAAGGATAGGAGCCTTCAGGCCCAGATCTGCAAAAGTGGTTTCGAATTCAGCCATGTAGTACGTGTGCCTCAAAATTAATGGCGGCCAGTCTACATAACTCATCATGAAATTGATCAGCAATTTTCATTGAAAAGTGTGAACCGGCTCAAAGTAGGTGTATTAACGAACAACAACGCCCTCACCCGTTAAGGTGATGGCAATCAAAAAAGATTACGGGCTGATGTGTACGTCAGCTATTGCTGGTCCGATTCTGCCAGGTCATCTTGGTCCTGGCCCAGGAGCGATAATTCCAACAATGCGTATCGGTGCTCAACAAAGTTATGAACGTTGTTGGCAACCGCCAGTTTGAACAGTGCCGTGGCGCTGTCCAAATCCCCCAGACTTAGGTAGTACTTACCTAAATAGAAGTTGGTTTCACTGAGATGCTCAGCGAGCGAGGTGTTATCCGTTGCGTCCGCCTTGAGCCTTTCCATTAACGTTTGTTCGCTAATGTTGCCCAGGTAGAACTCGACAATGTTCCATCCCCACTGTTCCTTGTCCGATTTTTCGAAGTGCTGTTTCAACACTTCTTTAGCCTGCTTCTCATCGAGCTTCTGCTCGGCGAGATAAAGCCACAGACTACGGAAAGGATCATTGGGATCGTCTTGATAAAACGCCAGCAGATCATCTTGCGCTAACTTGTCACGACCGCCGTAATATAATGCGATCCCGCGATTCAAGTGCGCGTAGTTGTAAGTTGGATCAAGCTCAAGTACAGAATCAAACGCTTCATAGGCAGCATCAAAATTGCCTGCCTGCGTTAAATATATGCCTAAGTAATTGAATACTTCAGGCATATCTGGTCGGATTGCCAGCGCTTGCGAAAAATCGTTACGCGCTAATGCCCTCAGACCGAGACTATCATACAACACTCCGCGCTCATATAAAAGCTGTGCGCGTTCGTCATCGGTTAAAGCCCGACTGGCAAGGATTTGTTCCATACGTGCCAGAATCACTTCCTGCTGTAAAGTCGGTTGCAATGGTACCGCGAGGACTTCACTTTTACGCCAGGAAGTATTACTGCATCCTGCAAGCGTAAGTGCTGTCGCAACGAAACACCAGCGCAAAAAAGGCTTCATTTCCCACTCCCGAAGACCACGGTTGAATGAACGTCCTGTTCCCGGTTGCTAACAAGGCGTCCTGCCCGGTTAAAAGCCCCCCGCCGCAGCGGAGGGCAAATGGCAACCTTACTCGCCCTGTTCAGCAGCCGGAGCTTCCGGTGCTGCAGCAGGTTGAGACTGCTCAGTCGCTTCTTTAATGCTCAGACGGATACGGCCCTGGCGATCAACTTCCAGAACTTTCACCGGTACTTCCTGACCCATCTGCAGGTAATCGGTCACTTTCTCAACGCGTTTGTCAGCGATTTGAGAGATGTGGACCAGACCTTCTTTACCGCCGCCGATGGCAACAAATGCGCCAAAGTCAACGATACGGGTCACTTTACCATTGTAGACGCGGCCCACTTCGATTTCTGCAGTGATCTCTTCGATACGACGAATAGCATGTTTCGCTTTCTCGCCGTCGGTCGCTGCGATCTTCACAGTACCGTCATCTTCGATTTCGATGGTGGTGCCAGTTTCTTCGGTCAGGGCACGGATAACAGAGCCGCCTTTACCGATAACGTCTTTGATCTTGTCCGGGTTGATCTTGATGGTATGGATACGCGGAGCGAACTCAGAGATATCGCCACGTGGCGCGTTGATCGCCTGTTCCATTACACCCAGGATGTGCAGACGCGCACCTTTAGCCTGGTTCAGTGCAACCTGCATGATCTCTTTGGTGATACCTTCAATTTTGATATCCATCTGCAGTGCAGAGATACCGTCGCGGGAACCCGCAACTTTGAAGTCCATATCGCCCAGGTGATCTTCGTCACCCAAAATGTCAGACAGTACAACGTAGTTGTCGCCTTCTTTCACCAGACCCATTGCGATACCTGCAACAGCGGCTTTGATTGGCACACCTGCGTCCATCAGCGCCAGAGACGCGCCGCACACGGAAGCCATAGAAGAAGAACCGTTGGATTCGGTGATTTCAGACACAACACGTACGGTGTACGGGAATTTGTCCATATCCGGCATTACTGCCAGCACGCCGCGCTTCGCCAGACGACCGTGACCAATTTCACGACGCTTCGGAGAACCGACCATGCCAGTTTCGCCTACGGAGTACGGAGGGAAGTTGTAGTGGAACAGGAAGGTGTCAGTACGTTCGCCCATCAGTTCATCAAGAACTTGCGCGTCACGTGCAGTACCCAGCGTTGCGGTAACCAGCGCCTGCGTTTCACCACGGGTGAACAGCGCAGAACCGTGAGTACGCGGCAGCACGCCAGTACGCACATCCAGACCACGGATCATATCTTTTTCGCGACCGTCGATACGCGGTTCGCCTGCCAGTACGCGGCTACGAACAACGTTTTTCTCGATAGCGTGCAGAATTTCACCCAGTTCGTTTTCGTCCAGGGTTTCATCTTCAGCAAGCAGCGTCGCGATGGTTTCAGATTTGATGACATCAACCTGCGCATAACGCTCTTGTTTGTCGGTGATGCGATAAGCATCGCTCAGACGAGCTTCAGCCAGCGCAGCAACGCGCGCGTTCAGCGCTTCGTTTACCGGCTCCGGCTGCCAATCCCAACGCGGTTTGCCGGCTTCTTTCACCAGTTCATTGATGTTCTGAATAACAACCTGCTGTTGTTCATGACCGAACACTACTGCGCCCAGCATCTGGTCTTCGCTCAGCAGTTCAGCTTCAGATTCAACCATCAGTACAGCGGCTTCAGTACCCGCAACAACCAGATCCAGTTTGCTCTCTTTCAGCTCGTCCTGAGTCGGGTTCAGTACGTACTGGTCATTGATGTAACCTACGCGGGCAGCACCAATCGGGCCATTGAACGGAATACCAGACAGAGACAGTGCTGCGGAAGCACCAATCATCGCGACGATATCCGGGTTAACCTGCGGGTTAACAGAAACCACGGTGGCGATAACCTGAACTTCGTTGACGAAGCCTTCCGGGAACAGCGGGCGAATCGGGCGGTCAATCAGACGCGCGATCAGGGTTTCGCCTTCGCTTGGGCGGCCTTCACGACGGAAGAAGCTACCCGGGATACGACCAGCAGCGTAGGTACGCTCCTGATAGTTAACGGTCAGAGGGAAGAAGTCCTGACCTGGTTTGGCTTTTTTCTGGCCGACAACGGTAACAAATACCGCGGTGTCATCCATGCTAACCATAACAGCGGCAGTGGCTTGACGCGCCATCATGCCGGTTTCCAGAGTCACGGTGTGTTGGCCGTACTGGAATTTACGAACGATCGGATTAAGCAATGTAATACCCTTTTCTTTCTTAGACAGCACCTTACGGTACTGGTGTTAATACCCGATCTTCTGCGCATCCTCGCGACTAATGACAACCCTAACCCAGCCAAATGTGGGTAAAGCCTCTCATTAGCCGCGCGAACCTCTGCAACGGAAGATCATTCATAGCAACAATACATTAGTTTCCAGTGAATTGCTGCCGTCAGTTTGAAAAAAGGGGCCACTCAGGCCCCTTTTCTGAAACTCGCAAGAATTAGCGACGCAGACCCAGGCGCTCGATGAGCTGGGTGTAACGTGCTACGTCTTTACGTTTCAGGTAGTCGAGCAGTTTACGACGCTGAGAAACCATGCGCAGCAGACCACGACGGCTGTGGTGATCTTTTTTGTGCTCTGCAAAGTGACCCTGCAGGTGGTTGATCTGTGCAGTCAGCAGTGCTACCTGAACTTCGGTAGAACCGGTGTCGTTTTCACCACGACCAAACTCAGAAACGATTTTAGCTGTTGCTTCAGTACTTAGAGACATTTTAAAACTCCAAAGTATATAGAATGAAAGGACGCCGATCTCTAATTCAGCGATCCCAGTGTACGTTACGCAAAGTGTTAAACAATTTACGCGACGTTAAGCGGCAGTATTCTACTCGTAGCGACCTGTTATCGCAAGACGGTTAACATTACGCCGGATATTCAACCACCAGACGACGAGGCGCAACGCGGCCTTCATCGTCAATTTCACCCATACCGATAAACTTGCCATTCTCACCTTCTGTAACACGAACCAGTCCTTCCAGCGGCGCACCAGATGTACGAACTGGGTTACCATTTTTGAAGTAAACAGAAGACGTTAACGGAAGATTCACCACCGGATAGTCCGAAGCTGGACTGTCCATTGGCATCAGTAATGGATCAAATAACTCCGCAGCCGGAATATCCTGCTGTTCAGCTTGCTCAACAAGTTCTCGCAGGTGCTCCAGGGTCACCATCCGTTCAACCGGATATTTACTTACCGCCAGACGGCGCAGGTAAATAACATGCGCGCCACAGCCGAGTTTTTCACCCAGGTCGTCAATGATAGTGCGGATATAAGTGCCTTTTGAGCAGTGAATTTCCAGCTCCAGCTCATTGCCTTCATGGCGAATAAACAGCAATTCATAAACGGTAATCGGACGCGCTTCACGCGGAACTTCAATGCCCTGACGCGCGTATTCGTACAGTTTTTTGCCCTGATATTTCAGTGCTGAATACATTGAAGGGATCTGTTCGATATCGCCACGGAAGGTATCCAGCGCCGCCGCCAGTTGCTCTGCACTAAAGGTTACCGGACGTTCTTCAACGATTTGTCCATCGGCGTCAGAAGTATCGGTACGCTGTCCAAGACGCGCAATCACCCGATAGCGTTTGTCGGAGTCCAGCAGATACTGGGAAAACTTCGTCGCTTCCCCGAGGCAAATCGGCAACATGCCAGTTGCCAGCGGGTCCAGCGCGCCGGTGTGTCCGGCACGGTTGGCGTTATATATACGTTTCACTTTTTGCAGCGCATCGTTGCTGGACATACCCTGCGGTTTATCCAGCAACAAAACGCCGTTAATGTCGCGACCGCGACGACGAGGACGACTCATTAGTCCTCCTTGCTGTCGTCCGGGTTAACACGACGCTCTTCGTCATGTTTGACCACGCTGGTCACCAGGTTTGACATACGCATCCCTTCAACCAGTGAGTTGTCGTAGAAGAAGGTCAGTTCCGGCACGATACGCAAGCGCATCGCTTTACCCAGCAGGCTGCGGATGAAACCAGAAGCTTCCTGCAACGCTTTGATGCCCGCTTTAACCGCGTCTTCATCTTTGTCGTTGAGGAACGTCACATATACTTTGGCATACGCCAGGTCACGAGACATTTCGACACCGGAAACGGTGGTCATCATGCCCAGACGAGGATCTTTAATTTCACGCTGCAGGATGAGAGCGATCTCTTTTTGCATTTCCTGCGCTACGCGCTGCGGGCGACCAAATTCTTTCGCCATAATAAATTCTCCTGACAAAAAAGGGGCTGTTAGCCCCTTTTTAAAAATTAATTTCAGGTGGAAGGGCTGTTCACGTTGGCCTGATAAGACGCGCCAGCGTCGTATCAGGCAATCCATGCCGGATGCGGCATAAACGCCTTATCCCGCATGGAACCCTAAAAACCTTAAGCGATGGTACGTTGGATCTCGATGATTTCGAATACTTCGATCACATCGCCAGTGCGGACGTCGTTGTAGTTCTTAACGCCGATACCACATTCCATACCGTTACGGACTTCGTTAACGTCATCTTTGAAGCGGCGCAGGGACTCCAGCTCACCTTCGTAGATAACCACGTTGTCGCGCAGGACGCGGATCGGGTTGTGACGTTTAACCACACCTTCAGTAACCATACAGCCTGCGATGGCACCAAATTTCGGCGATTTGAACACGTCACGAACTTCCGCCAGACCGATAATCTGCTGTTTCAGTTCCGGAGACAGCATACCGCTCATCGCCGCTTTCACTTCGTCGATCAGGTTATAGATGACGGAGTAGTAACGCAGATCCAGGCTTTCCGCTTCAATCACTTTACGTGCAGAGGCATCAGCACGAACGTTAAAGCCAACCAGGATGGCATTGGACGCCGCAGCCAGGGTGGCGTCGGTTTCGGTGATACCACCTACACCAGAACCGATGATCTTCACTTTAACTTCGTCAGTAGACAGTTTCAGCAAGGAGTCGGAGATCGCTTCCACAGAACCCTGTACGTCTGCCTTCAGGACGATATTCACTTCGTGAACTTCGCCTTCGGTCATGTTGGCGAACATGTTCTCGAGTTTAGATTTCTGCTGACGAGCCAGTTTAACTTCGCGGAATTTGCCCTGACGGTACAGTGCAACTTCACGTGCTTTCTTCTCGTCACGTACAACGGTAACTTCATCACCCGCAGCCGGAACACCGGACAAGCCGAGGATTTCCACCGGAATGGACGGACCCGCTTCCAGCACTTCCTGACCCAGTTCGTTACGCATCGCACGAACACGACCGTATTCGAAGCCACACAGAACGATATCGCCCTTATGCAGAGTACCTTCGCGGACCAGTACAGTAGCAACCGGACCACGACCTTTATCGAGGAAGGATTCGATAACCGCACCGCTCGCCATCCCGTTACGCACGGCTTTCAGTTCAAGGACTTCAGCCTGCAGCAGGATAGCATCCAGCAGTTCATCAATACCGGTACCCGCTTTTGCAGATACGTGTACGAACTGGCTTTCGCCGCCCCACTCTTCTGGCAGGATGCCGTACTGAGAGAGTTCGTTCTTAACGCGATCCGGATCGGCTTCTGGTTTATCGATTTTGTTCACAGCAACCACCACCGGAACACCCGCCGCTTTCGCGTGCTGGATAGCTTCGATGGTTTGCGGCATTACGCCGTCGTCTGCAGCAACAACCAGGACTACGATGTCCGTTGCCTGCGCACCACGTGCACGCATTGAAGTAAACGCGGCGTGCCCCGGGGTGTCCAGGAAGGTGATCATGCCGTTTTCAGTTTCAACGTGGTATGCACCAATGTGCTGGGTAATACCGCCCGCTTCGCCAGAGGCCACTTTCGTTGAACGAATGTAGTCCAGCAGAGAGGTTTTACCGTGGTCAACGTGACCCATGATGGTCACAACCGGTGCGCGCGGTTCAGCCGCAGCGCCCGTGTCACGGTCGCTCATTACCGCTTCTTCCAGCTCGTTTTCACGACGCAGGATAACTTTGTGGCCCATCTCTTCGGCTACCAGCTGTGCGGTTTCCTGGTCGATAACCTGGTTGATGGTCGCCATTGCGCCCAGTTTCATCATCGCTTTGATGACCTGAGAGCCTTTAACCGCCATCTTGTTAGCCAGTTCGCCAACGGTGATGGTTTCGCCGATCACAACGTCACGGTTAACGGCCTGAGCTGGCTTCTGGAAGCCCTGCTGCAGCGAAGAACCTTTACGTTTTCCGCCTTTACCGCCACGTACCGCTGCACGCGCTTCTTCGCGATCAGCTTTTGATTCAGCGTGTTTGTTGCCTTTCTTCGGACGCGCTGCTTTCGCGTTACGACCACGGCCACGGCCGCCTTCGACTTCACGATCGCTTTCGTCTTCTGCCTGACGGGCATGTTGAGAGGTAGTAACGTGATAATCGCTGGAATCTTCAGTTGGTTCCGCGTTATCAGTCCATTTATTTTCTTCCGCCATACGACGTGCTTCTTCAGCAACGCGACGTGCTTCTTCTTCGAGTTTACGACGCGCTTCTTCTTCAGCTTTACGCTTGAGCTCTGCAGCTTCCTGCTCACGGCGGGCTTTTTCAGCCTGGGCGGTTTTAGTCATATCGTCTTGTTGATTGCTCACTTTGTCTTTTTCCGCAGCTTCACGTTTCGCTTGTTCAGCGGCTTCACGTTTAGCTTGTTCTGCGGCCTCACGTTCAGCTTTTTGTTGCGCCTCGCGTTTGGCCGATTCTTCTGCCTCACGACGGGCTTGCTCTTCCGCTTCACGCTGCGCTTGCTCTTCCGCCGCAAGGCGCTCGGCCTCTTGCGGGTCACGTTTCACAAAGGTGCGTTTCTTGCGGACTTCGATTTGTACCGATTTGCTTTTTCCACCGGTACCAGGAATGTTAAGGGTGCTGCGTGTCTTACGCTGCAGCGTTAATTTGTCCGGCCCTGAATTTTTCTGATTCAGGTGGTCAATTAAAGCCTGTTTCTCTTGTGCGGACACAGAGTCGTCAGCAGACTTCCGGATACCTGCATCAGCAAATTGCTGTACCAGGCGTTCCACGGAGGTCTGTCGCTCTGCGGCCAGCGTTTTAATCGTTACATCTGTCATGCTGTTCCTTCCTGCTACAGTTTATTACGCTTCGTCACCGAACCAGCAAATATTACGGGCAGCCATAATCAGTGCTCCGGCTTTTTCGTCGGTCAACCCTTCGATATCAGCCAGATCATCAATGCCCTGTTCGGCGAGATCTTCCAGCGTACAAACGCCACGGGCGGCCAGTTTGAATGCCAAATCACGATCTATCCCTTCAAGGTTCAGCAGATCGTCAGCCGGTTTGTTATCACCGAGGCTTTCTTCCTGGGCCTGTGCAATGGTGGCCAGTGCATTTTTAGCACGCTCACGCAGTGCTTCAACGGTCGGCTCATCAAGGCCTTCGATTTCCAACAGCTCTTTCATCGGCACATAGGCCAGTTCTTCCAGCGTCGAGAAACCTTCTTCTACCAGGACAGTCGCGAAGTCTTCGTCAATGTCGAGATAACGGGTGAAGGTGTCAATCGCTGCATGCGCTTCCGCCTGATGCTTAGCCTGCAGGTCGTCAACGGTCATCACGTTGAGTTCCCAACCGCTGAGCTGCGAAGCCAGACGCACGTTCTGACCGTTACGGCCAATCGCCTGTGCCAGGTTACCGGCTTCAACGGCGATATCCATGGTGTGTTTATCTTCATCCACCACGATAGAAGCAACGTCTGCCGGTGCCATCGCATTAATCACGAACTGCGCCGGGTTATCATCCCACAGGACGATATCGATACGCTCGCCGCCCAGTTCAGTAGAAACCGCCTGAACACGCGCGCCACGCATACCTACGCAAGCACCTACCGGATCGATACGTTTATCGTTGGTTTTCACCGCGATTTTCGCACGAGAACCCGGGTCGCGAGCCGCTGCTTTAATTTCAATCACTTCTTCGCCGATTTCTGGCACTTCAATGCGGAACAGTTCGATCAGCATTTCCGGCTTGGAACGGGTAACGAACAGTTGCGCGCCACGCGCTTCCGGGCGAACGGAATAAAGCACGCCACGAACGCGGTCGCCAGGGCGGAAGTTTTCACGCGGCAGCATATCTTCGCGCAGGATCACGGCTTCAGCGTTGTTGCCCAGATCCAGAGAGATGTTGTCGCGGTTTACTTTTTTCACCACGCCGGTGATGATTTCACCTTCGTGTTCACGGAACTGATCAACCACCATCGCACGTTCGGCTTCACGCACTTTCTGCACGATAACCTGTTTTGCCGTCTGGGTGGTGATACGGTCAAAGGTAACAGACTCAATCTGATCTTCAACGTAATCGCCCAGGTTCAGGCTTTCATCTTCATAACGTGCAGCTTCAAGGGTGATTTCCTTGGTCGGCTGGGTGACTTCATCAACAACTAACCAGCGACGGAAGGTGTCAAAATCACCGCTTTTGCGATCGATCTGTACGCGGACGTCGATCTCTTGTTCATATTTTTTCTTTGTTGCTGTCGCCAGCGCGCTTTCCAATGCTTCGAAAATCTTCTCGCGAGGTAGCGCCTTTTCATTGGATACGGCTTCAACTACAGCCAAAATTTCTTTGTTCATCGCGGGCTTTTCACCTCATCCAGACTATTAAAAGTGGGGAACCAGGTTCGCCTTCTGGATATTACTCAGCGCGAACACTTCATCTTTACCTTCGACGGTAACTGTGATCATTTCACCGTCTACCGCTTTGATAACGCCCTGCCATTTACGACGGTTTTGTACCGCCATACGGAGAACCAGAGTCACCTCTTCTCCGACAAAACGGGCGTAGTGTTCAGCCGTGAACAGTGGGCGATCGAGACCCGGTGAGGAGACTTCCAGGTTATAAGCAACGGTGATGGGATCTTCAACATCCAGCACAGCACTTACCTGGTGGCTCACATCAGCACAATCATCAACATTGATGCCATCTTCACTATCAATATAGATGCGCAGTGTGGATGTGCGACCGCGAATAAACTCGATGCCAACCAGCTCAAAACCCAGGGCCTCAACTGGCGCAGTAATCATCTCTGTTAATTTTTGCTCTAATGTGGACAAGCCCACCCCCAAGACATAAAAAAAGGGCCTAAAGCCCAGTTATTCTGTAGTCAGATAACAAAAAACCCCGATAAATCGGGGCTTTATATAACTGAACCCTATAACCGCAACTGCGGTCTGGAGCACTTTCCAGAAGGATTTTTTCAAATCCCACTACGAAGGCCGAAGTCTTCACAGTATATTTGAAAAAGAACTCTAAGGGAAAGTGGTTGCGGGGGCCGGATTTGAACCGACGACCTTCGGGTTATGAGCCCGACGAGCTACCAGGCTGCTCCACCCCGCGCCTGAAACGTGGCAAATTCTACTCGTTTTGGGTAAAAAATGCAAATACTGCTGGGATTTGGTGTACCGAGACGGGACGTAAAATCTGCGGGCATTATAGTGATCCGCGCCACATTTTGTCAACATTTATTGCTATTCACGTGAATGGATATCCAGTTCACTTTCATTTGTTGAATACTTTTGTCTTCTCCTGCTCTCCCTTAAGCGCATTATTTTACAAAAAACACACTAAACTCTTCCTGTCTCCGATAAAAGATGATTAAATGAAAACTCATTTATTTTGCATAAAAATTCAGTTAGAGCGGAAATACAGGCTCATCATCAGTTAATTAAGCAGGGTGTTATTTTATGACGACGATTCTCAAGCATCTCCCGGTAGGTCAACGTATTGGTATCGCTTTTTCTGGCGGTCTGGACACCAGTGCCGCACTGCTGTGGATGCGAAAAAAGGGAGCGGTTCCTTATGCATATACTGCAAACCTGGGCCAGCCAGACGAAGAGGATTACGATGCGATCCCTCGTCGTGCCATGGAATACGGCGCGGAGAACGCTCGTCTGATCGACTGCCGCAAACAACTGGTGGCTGAAGGTATTGCCGCTATTCAATGTGGCGCATTTCATAACACCACCGGCGGCCTGACCTATTTCAACACGACGCCGCTGGGCCGCGCCGTGACCGGCACCATGCTGGTTGCTGCCATGAAAGAAGATGGCGTGAATATCTGGGGTGACGGCAGCACCTATAAAGGAAACGATATCGAACGTTTCTATCGTTACGGTCTGCTGACCAATGCTGAACTGCAGATTTACAAACCGTGGCTTGATACTGACTTTATTGATGAACTGGGCGGCCGTCATGAAATGTCTGAATTTATGATTGCCTGCGGTTTCGACTACAAAATGTCTGTCGAAAAAGCCTACTCCACAGACTCCAACATGCTTGGTGCAACGCACGAAGCGAAGGATCTGGAATACCTCAACTCCAGCGTCAAAATCGTCAACCCGATTATGGGCGTGAAGTTCTGGGATGAGAGCGTGAAGATCCCGGCAGAAGAAGTCACAGTACGCTTTGAGCAAGGTCATCCGGTGGCGCTGAACGGTAAAACCTTTAGCGACGACGTAGAAATGATGCTGGAAGCTAACCGCATCGGCGGTCGTCACGGCCTGGGCATGAGCGACCAGATTGAAAACCGTATCATCGAAGCGAAAAGCCGGGGTATTTACGAGGCTCCGGGGATGGCACTGCTACATATCGCTTATGAACGTCTGTTGACCGGTATTCACAACGAAGACACCATTGAGCAGTATCATGCACATGGTCGTCAATTGGGCCGTCTGCTGTACCAGGGGCGTTGGTTTGATTCCCAGGCGCTGATGCTGCGTGACTCTCTGCAACGCTGGGTTGCCAGCCAGATCACTGGTGAAGTGACGCTGGAACTGCGTCGCGGGAACGACTACTCGATCCTCAATACCGTCTCTGACAACCTGACCTATAAAGCAGAGCGTTTGACCATGGAGAAAGGCGACTCTATGTTTACGGCTGAAGATCGTATTGGTCAACTGACCATGCGTAACCTGGATATTACCGATACCCGCGAGAAGCTGTTCGGTTATGCCAAAACTGGCCTGCTTTCCTCCTCTGCCGCTTCAGGCGTGCCGCAGGTGGAGAATCTGGAAAATAAAGGCCAGTAATATCAGAGCTTTCGTGCTAAAGGCCGCCGATGCGGCCTTTTTTACGACCAATAAAATCTGATTGTGCATAACGATTTAGATGTCTGTTCCAGCAAAGCTGGGCAATATCATGAGTTCATTAATATCGCTTGTCGCATGCAAACTGAAGCTAAACGCACTATTGTGCGCCGATTCGTTTTGACGTTCGAAAGACAACGGAAATTGATCAAGTTGATGACATTCAGGATGGATCAATAAAAACGAAAAAGACGCTTTTCAGCGTCTCTTTTTTGGAATTTGGTACCGAGGACGGGACTTGAACCCGTAAGCCCTATTGGGCACTACCACCTCAAGGTAGCGTGTCTACCAATTCCACCACCTCGGCACGGATACTACTTTTTAGTTCGGGATATCGCTGGTCGGCTTAGCCGGAGCAGCTGGCTGAGTTTGTTCGGTTTTCGCCGGCGCACTCAGGTTTTCCCATTCGCTACCTTTATTGGTTTTGTTGCTATTGATGTTACCCAGCACCAGACTGATGATGAAGAATAACGTTGCCAGCAGCGCCGTCATGCGGGTCATGAAGTTACCAGAACCACTTGAACCAAACAGCGTAGCGGAAGCGCCTGCTCCGAAGGAGGCTCCCATATCAGCGCCTTTACCTTGCTGCAGCATGATCAGACCTACAAGGCCAATTGCTACAATAAGGAAAACTACTAAAAGAGCTTCGTACATAATCAACCTGTTCCTTGCGGAGTTGCCGCGTACCAATGCTTCAACCAATAAAGCGGGAGTTTTTAATCTTTCCCACTGAAGCGGGTGTGAATACTAACCAAAGCGAATGACCTTCGCAAGGGCAATTTTATCGCATTGTATCAACTGCGGAAAAAAACAGCAAAACCGATGTGCTTAAGAAGAACAAAGGCGACAAGCGCCGCCTTTTTAGCCAGTTAGCTATCGAATCAAACTGCTTTTACCGCGTCAGCGATGCGATGCGCAAATTCGGTTACCTGCGCTTCGTCTTCACCTTCTACCATCACGCGAATTAACGGCTCGGTGCCAGATTTACGCAGCAACACGCGTCCACGGTTGCCCAGCGCAGCTTCAACCTCTGCGGTCACGGATTTAACTGACTCATGCTCAAGCGGATCGCCGCTACCTGCGGTGTAACGCACATTAACCAGAATCTGCGGGAACATTTTCATGCCGCTGCAAAGGTCGTGCAGGCTCATATGGTTACGCGCCATCGCCGCCAGCACCTGCAAACCAGCAACGATGCCGTCACCGGTAGTGGTTTTATCCAGCAGGATCACATGACCGGAGTTCTCGGCACCGATGCGCCAGCCTTTCTCCTGCATTTTTTCCAGTACGTAGCGGTCGCCCACTTTCGCACGAGCAAATGGAATACCTAACTGTTTCAGCGCCAGTTCCAACCCCATGTTGCTCATCAATGTACCCACAGCGCCACCACGCAGCTGGCCCTGACGAAGACCTTCACGCGCGATGATATACATGATCTGATCGCCATCGACTTTATTGCCTTCATGGTCAACCATAATCACGCGGTCGCCGTCACCGTCAAAGGCGATACCGAGATCTGCTTTTTCAGCCAGTACGCGCGCCTGTAACGCACGAACATCAGTTGCGCCCACTTCGGCATTGATGTTTACGCCGTTCGGCTCACAACCGATAGAGATAACATTCGCTCCCAGCTCGCGCAGCACGTTCGGTGCAATGTGATAAGTCGCGCCGTTGGCGCAATCCACCACAATTTTCAGTTCGCTCAAACTAAGTTCATTCGGGAACGTGGCTTTACAAAATTCGATATAGCGCCCCGCTGCGTCAACGATACGGCTGGCTTTACCCAGTTCTGCCGAATCAACGCAGCTAATCTCTTTTTCCATTTCAGCTTCGATGGCTTCTTCAACTGCATCCGGCAGCTTGGTGCCGTCGATAGAGAAGAATTTAATGCCATTATCGTAGAACGGGTTATGCGATGCAGATATCACAATTCCGGCCTCTGCGCGGAAGGTACGCGTCAGATAAGCCACGGCCGGTGTTGGCATCGGGCCAGTGAAGAGTGCGGAAAGACCGGCAGCCGCCAGACCCGCCTCCAGCGCCGACTCCAGCATATAGCCAGAAATACGCGTGTCTTTACCAATAATGATCTTACGGGAGCCGTGGCGCGCCAGCACTTTACCCGCAGCCCACCCCAGCTTAAGCACAAAATCAGGCGTGATCGGCGCATCCCCAACACGACCACGAATCCCATCGGTACCGAAATATTTACGATTACTCATAGCGTTTGTTTTCCTTTGCAGACAGAGTGGCTTCCACCACTCGCATCGCTTCTACGGTTTCTTTGACGTCATGAACACGAATAATGTGCGCGCCTTGCATTGCGGCAATGACCGCACAGGCCAGACTACCGCTCAGACGCTCAGATGGCCCAACGTTCAGCAGCTGTCCAATCATCGATTTTCGTGACATACCCACCAATAGCGGCAGGTTGAAATGGTGAAATTCAGCCAGACGCGCCAGTAATGAATAGTTATGGGAGAGATTTTTACCGAAACCGAATCCGGGGTCGAGCAACAATTTCTCTTTTGCGATACCCGCCTGTTCGCAGCGTGCTATTTGCTCAACAAAGTAGCGATTTACCTCGGCAAAGACATCGTCATACTTTGGTGCTTCCTGCATGGTCTTTGGGTTTCCCTGCATATGCATCAGGCAAACTGGCAAACCAGTTTCAGCGGCAGCTTCCAGGGCGCCGGGTTCGGAAAGGGAGCGGATATCATTAATGATGTGAGCGCCTGCTTTAGCTGACTCACGGATCACTTCTGGTTTGGATGTATCTACCGAGATCCAGACTTCGAAGCGTTGAGCAATTGCCTCAACCACAGGAATAACACGTTGCAACTCTTCTTCAACGCTCACTTCCGCAGCCCCTGGACGTGTGGACTCGCCGCCAACGTCAATGATCGTTGCGCCAGCATTGATCATCAGATTCGCATGTTTCACCGCATCAATCAGCGAATTATGCGTGCCGCCATCGGAGAAAGAATCAGGCGTGACGTTGAGGATCCCCATTACGTGAGGATGGCTAAGGTCCAGTGAAGTGCCCTGGGCAAAGAGTTTCATGGTGTTATCCCTGGTATGAATTGATAAGAAAAAACCCCGGAGCACGCCCCGGGGTTTTCGGTACAAATACAGTCATCTGATGCGGGAACTTACTTGTCGCCTAACTGCTCTGACATGGTGTTACCCGGGTTCGGCGTACGCGGTTCATCAACCGGACGCGGAGCCTTTGGACTACCATTGTCGCCAGAATTGTTAGAAGCGCCTGGTTCTTCCCAGCCCGCTGGCGGACGTACATCGCGACGTGCCATCAGGTCGTCAATCTGCGGTGCATCGATGGTTTCATATTTCATGAGCGCATCTTTCATCGCATGCAGAATATCCAGGTTGTCGTTCAACAACTGACGCGCACGATTGTAGTTACGCTCAATCAGTAACTTCACTTCCTGGTCGATGATACGCGCAGTTTCATCGGACATATGTTTCGCTTTCGCCACGCTACGACCGAGGAACACTTCACCTTCTTCTTCCGCGTACAGCAGCGGACCCAATTTCTCAGAGAAGCCCCACTGGGTCACCATGTTACGCGCCAGGTTGGTCGCAACTTTAATATCGTTGGACGCCCCGGTAGAAACATGTTCCGGCCCGTAGATGATCTCTTCTGCCAGACGACCACCGTACAGCGTAGAAATCTGGCTTTCCAGTTTCTGACGGCTGGCACTGATTGCGTCGCCTTCAGGCAGGAAGAAGGTCACACCCAACGCACGTCCGCGCGGGATAATCGTCACTTTGTGCACCGGATCGTGTTCTGGAACCAGGCGACCGATAATCGCATGGCCTGCTTCGTGGTATGCCGTCGATTCTTTCTGCGCTTCCGTCATCACCATGGAGCGACGTTCCGCACCCATCATGATTTTGTCTTTCGCTTTCTCGAACTCAACCATCGACACAACGCGTTTGTTGCCACGAGCAGCGAACAGTGCCGCTTCGTTCACCAGGTTCGCCAGATCAGCACCGGAGAAACCAGGAGTACCACGGGCAATGATTGCCGCGTCGATATCGGGTGCCAATGGTACGCGACGCATGTGAACTTTCAGGATCTGCTCACGACCGCGAACATCTGGCAAGCCAACCACAACCTGACGGTCGAAACGGCCAGGACGCAGCAGTGCCGGGTCCAGAACGTCCGGACGGTTAGTCGCGGCGATAACGATGATACCTTCGTTACCTTCGAAGCCATCCATCTCAACCAGCATCTGGTTCAGAGTCTGTTCACGTTCATCGTGACCACCGCCCAGACCTGCGCCACGTTGGCGGCCGACGGCGTCGATTTCATCGATAAAGATGATACACGGTGCCGCTTTCTTCGCCTGTTCGAACATGTCACGAACACGGGATGCACCCACACCGACGAACATTTCTACGAAGTCAGAACCGGAGATAGTAAAGAACGGAACTTTCGCTTCGCCTGCAATCGCTTTCGCCAGCAGCGTTTTACCGGTACCCGGAGGACCGACCATCAGGACGCCTTTCGGGATCTTACCGCCGAGTTTCTGGAAGCGGCTTGGCTCGCGCAGATACTCAACCAGTTCGGCAACTTCTTCTTTTGCTTCGTCGCAGCCCGCAACGTCAGCAAAGGTCGTTTTGATCTGATCTTCCGTCAGCATGCGCGCTTTGCTCTTACCGAACGACATGGCACCTTTGCCACCGCCGCCCTGCATTTGACGCATGAAGAAGATCCAGACACCAATCAGCAACAGCATCGGGAACCAGGAGATGAAGATAGAAGCCAGTAGGCTTGGCTCTTCAGGCGGTTCACCGACAACCTTGACGTTCTTGGTCAGCAGGTTATCCAGTAACTTCGGATCCTGAACCGGAATGTAAGTGGTATAACGGTTACTATCTTTCTTGGTAACGTTGATTTCACGTCCGTTGATACGCGCTTCACGAACCTGGTCGTTATTGACCTCTTGTAGGAAGGTAGAGTAATCCACCTTACGTCCATTAGACTCGCTGGGCCCAAAGCTCTGGAATACTGACATCAGCACAACGGCAATGACCAGCCAGAGTATTAGGTTTTTCGCCATGTCACTCAAGGGATTAACCTCTTATTACAACTGTGTTAAAAACAGCGTCAGGATACTCTATATCCAGCATCTTTCAAACTTTCGTCTGAAATCTCCCGGTTAGGGTTTACGCCCGGTCGCTACAATATACACTTCCCGCGAACGTGCACGAGAAGAGTCCGGCTTACGAACTTTGACCTTCGTAAACAGGGAGCGAATTTCCCTTAGATACTCATCGAAACCTTCGCCCTGGAACACCTTCACTACAAAACTGCCACCTGGCGCTAATACATCACGACACATTTCTAGCGCCAGTTCCACCAGATACATGGCACGGGGGATATCCACCGCCGGTGTTCCGCTCATGTTTGGTGCCATATCGGACATGACAACCTGGACTTTGCTGTCGCCTACGCGCTCCAGCAGTGCTTTCATCACCAGTTCATCACGAAAATCGCCCTGAAGAAAGTCCACACCAACGATAGGATCCATAGGTAAAAGATCGCAAGCGATGATACGGCCTTTGCCGCCAATTTGGGTGACCACATATTGTGACCAACCACCTGGCGCAGCACCAAGGTCGACAACCGTCATTCCCGGTTTAAAGAGTTTGTCACTTTGCTGTATTTCATCAAGTTTAAACCAGGCACGGGAACGTAACCCCTTTTTCTGTGCCTGTTGAACATATTTATCGCTAAAGTGTTCCTGAAGCCAGCGACTGGAGCTGGCAGAACGCTTCTTACCTGTCATTTAACTTTCCCATTGGGATAACTCATCGTAACCAATTGCGTAAATTTTTACGCGCCTATTTGGCGATATATGGGAGATGGCGGTAGAATGACCCGTTTTCAATCCCAACGTAAGCAAAAAAATACGATGAATCTGAGTACTAAACAAAAACAGCACCTGAAAGGTCTGGCACATCCGCTCAAGCCAGTTGTTCTGCTTGGCAGTAATGGTTTGACCGAAGGGGTGCTGGCCGAGATTGAACAAGCGTTAGAGCACCATGAACTCATCAAGGTGAAAATCGCCACTGAAGATCGCGAAACTAAAACCTTGATCGTGGAAGCTATCGTGCGCGAAACCGGCGCCTGTAATGTACAGGTCATCGGTAAAACGCTGGTGCTTTATCGTCCAACTAAAGAACGTAAAATCTCGCTGCCACGCTAAGATTATCCTAAAGTTACACACATTTGCTGTGTAAAACGAGGGATTTTCCGCAAGCAGGAGAGCAAAATGCCACGCTCTGTTCGTTGATAAAAGGCCGCATAGCGGCCTTTTTCCTTTCTTTACAATACATCAACATTTTGAGTATTGGGTAATTCTTACAGGTATTCCACCTTAATTACTTCAAATTCTACATCGCCGCCCGGCGTTTTGATGACCACTACATCATCTTCTTCTTTGCCAATCAGTCCACGAGCGATAGGCGAGTTAACAGAAATCAGGTTCTGTTTAAAGTCAGCTTCGTCATCGCCAACGATGCGATAAGTCTGTTCTTCGTCAGAATCCAGATTCAGCACCGTTACGGTAGCACCAAAAATAACGCGCCCATTGTTGGGCATTTTGGTGACATCAATCACTTGCGCGTTCGACAGCTTAGCTTCGATATCTTTGATACGGCCTTCGCAGAAGCCCTGCTGTTCACGCGCTGCGTGGTATTCGGCGTTTTCTTTCAGGTCGCCATGCTCACGCGCTTCCGCGATAGCAGCAATGATTTCAGGACGGCGCACAGATTTCAGAAAATCCAGCTCTTCGCGTAATTTTTCAGCGCCGCGTAAGGTCATCGGAATAGCTTGCATTTGTTATACCTCTTGAATATTCCTGATGGGGAGAGTCTCCACTCGCCCCGGCTGTTCGGCATGCCCGGCACAACTCCTCGTCGGGGCCAGAAGCAAAAAAATACCGACCCGGGAACAGGTCCCAGGCCAGCAATAATTCACATTTTGATAGTCATTTTACCCTGAAGTTCCCGAAGGGTCATCGTTTACTTTATAGGGCGTTGCGCCGTAGTATGACGGCTCGATTCCAGGTTGTTAGCGCGAGATTATGCGATTTTCCAGATTTATCATCGGATTGACCAGCTGTATAGCGTTCAGTGTTCAGGCCGCGAATGTAGATGAGTACATTACTCAACTCCCCGCTGGCGCCAACCTTGCCCTGATGGTGCAAAAAGTCGGCGCGTCTGCCCCCGCTATTGATTACCATAGTCAGCAAATGGCGCTGCCCGCCAGTACGCAGAAGGTGATCACTGCGCTGGCGGCGTTGATTCAACTTGGCCCCGATTTTCGTTTTACCACGACGCTTGAAACCAAAGGCAATGTGGAAAACGGCGTACTCAAGGGTGACTTAGTGGCGCGATTTGGTGCCGATCCGACGCTAAAACGTCAGGATATTCGTAATATGGTGGCGACCCTGAAAAAATCAGGCGTCTCCCAAATCGAGGGCAATGTGTTCATAGACACGTCCATTTTTGCCAGTCACGATAAAGCCCCCGGCTGGCCCTGGAACGATATGACACAATGCTTTAGCGCCCCGCCTGCCGCCGCCATTGTTGACCGCAATTGCTTTTCCGTCTCGCTCTACAGTGCCCAAAAACCCGGTGATATGGCCTTTGTTCGCGTGGCCTCTTATTACCCTGTAACGATGTTCAGCCAGGTACGCACTCTCCCCCGTGGTTCAGCCGAAGCGCAATATTGCGAGCTGGATGTGGTGCCAGGCGACCTTAACCGCTTTACGTTAACCGGATGCCTACCACAACGTTCTGAGCCGCTCCCGTTGGCTTTTGCCGTACAGGATGGCGCCAGCTACGCCGGAGCGATTCTGAAAGATGAGTTAAAACAGGCAGGCATTACCTATTCCGGCACGCTACTGCGACAAACGCAGGTTAACGACCCAGGAACGGTGGTTGCCAGTAAACAGTCGGCCCCTTTGCACGATCTGCTTAAGATTATGCTGAAAAAGTCCGACAACATGATCGCCGATACCGTCTTTCGCATGATTGGTCATGCGCGCTTTAATGTCCCTGGGACATGGCGGGCCGGGTCGGACGCCGTGCGTCAGATCCTGCGTAAGCAGGCGGATGTGGATATTGGCAACACGATTATTGCAGATGGTTCAGGCCTTTCACGGCATAACCTTATTGCACCAGCCACCATGATGCAGGTGCTGCAATACATTGCCCAACACGACAATGAGCTTAACTTTATCTCAATGCTACCTTTGGCAGGCTACGATGGTTCGTTGCAGTACCGTGCAGGTCTGCATCAAGCGGGAGTAGATGGTAAAGTTTCAGCGAAAACAGGTTCGTTGCAGGGCGTGTATAACCTGGCAGGATTCATCACCACAGCAAGTGGGCAACGAATGGCGTTCGTACAATATCTTTCTGGTTACGCAGTAGAACCCGCGGATCAGCGTAATCGCCGTATTCCGTTGGTACGTTTTGAAAGCCGTTTGTATAAAGATATTTACCAGAACAATTAGTCAAAAAGAAACCCCGGCACATGGCCGGGGTTTCAGATTATTGACAAAGCGCGCTTTGTTTATGCCGGATGCGGCGTGAATGCCTTATCCGGCCTACAAAATCGTGCAAATTCAATATATTGCAATCATCTTGTAGGCCTGACCTGATAAGTGTAGCGCATCAGGCTTATTTGGCGTTTGTCATCAGTGATTAACGCTTGTAAATGAACTCAACGCCTTCTTCGTCGTCTTCGTCCCAGTCGTCATCCCAGTCTTCATCATCCTCTTCAGCAATCTCTTCAAGCTGCTGACGGTGATAATCATCCCACATGAATTCGACTTTCTCAGGCTGTTTCGCTTCTTCTGCCTGCACGACCGGGTTTTCAATGATAAAGGTCATCACATCCCAGCAGAGATCTTTCACGCCCAGTCCGCTCGCCGCAGAGATCAGATAATATTTATCTTCCCAGCCCAGCGCCTCAGCGATCGCTTTCGCTTTCTCTTCAGCTTCTGCTTTATCCAGCAAGTCAATCTTGTTGAAGACTAACCAGCGTGGTTTCGCCGCCAGATCCTGGCTGTATTTTTCCAGCTCGCTGATAATAATACGCGCATTTTCAACCGGATCGGAGCCGTCAATCGGATCGATATCGATGAGGTGCAACAGGACGCGGCAACGTTCCAGGTGTTTCAGGAAGCGAATGCCCAGACCTGCGCCTTCCGCAGCGCCTTCAATCAACCCCGGGATATCAGCAACAACGAAGCTCTTCTCGTTGTCCATACGTACCACACCAAGGCTTGGTACGAGCGTAGTAAACGGATAGTCCGCTACTTTCGGTTTAGCCGCCGAGACAGCGCGGATAAATGTCGATTTACCGGCATTTGGCATCCCCAGCATACCGACATCAGCCAGCAGCATCAGCTCCAGCAGCAGCTCGCGCTTATCGCCCGGCGTACCGTTGGTTTTCTGCCGTGGTGTACGGTTAACGGACGATTTGAAACGGGTATTGCCCAGACCGTGCCAGCCGCCCTTGGCAACCAGCAGACGCTGACCGTGTTTGGTCATATCGCCCATGGTTTCACCGGTACCCTGGTCGATTACACGCGTACCTACCGGCACTTTAATCGTCACGTCTTTACCGCGCTTACCGGTACAATCGCGGCTTGCGCCGTTTTGACCGCGCTCTGCACGGAAAGATTTTTCAAAACGATAATCGATAAGCGTGTTCAGGTTCTCGTCGGCTTCCATCCATACGTCACCACCGTCACCGCCGTCGCCGCCATCCGGGCCGCCTTTCGGAATATATTTTTCGCGGCGGAAGCTCACGCAACCATTACCGCCATCACCTGCAACGACCAGAATCGATGCTTCATCAACAAACTTCATTTTATTCTCCGTAAATCATTCGCCTGCGCGGGGTTGCGATACCACCGTTGTATGCTTACGTAATCCGCCCCAAATACGATGACCAATGGCGGAATACATCGCGCCCGCAACCACGACAAACGCACCGAGATAACCTAAAAGGTTTAACATCGGTCTGGCGAAGAAATCGGGCCAGGCCAGTGATAAAAGATCTGAAAAAAACAGCGTAAACAGTGGGGTGAGCGTGATGATCGCACTCACCTGCGCTGCCTGCCAGCGAGCCATCGCTTCCGCCAGGGCGCCATATCCTACCAAGGTATTCAGTCCGCAAAAAATTAAACATGCGAGCTGCCAGTGGCTAAGCTGCGCTATCACCTCTGGATTTGCCAGAGGGAAGAGCGCAATTGTACATAAAGTGTACAGCAAAAACAGGATCTGCGGTGAGGCCAGCCGACGCAATAAAACCTTTTGCGCCACGCCATAACTCACCCAGACCGTCGCCGCACCGACCCCAAAGATAACTCCCCAGGTATAATCGGTGAGCTTTGTAAATATCTCGACCAGACTGGTGTTAAAAAACATCACCAGGCCGCTCAGGAGCATCAATGCCCCTACAACCTGAGTGCTGCGCATTTTCTCTTTCAGGATAAATACGCTGGCAACCATCATGCCAACTGGCGAGAGTTGCCCAATCACCTGCGAAGCGGTCGGACTCAGGTATTGCAAGGATGAGCTGAACAGGATGAAGTTCCCAAACAGCCCGGCGGTCGCCACTGCCAACAAAATCAACCAGCGTGGCTTACGAAACACGCGTAATGGCGGCAACCTCTTCTTCATCGCAAGAATGGCACCAAGACCAATACTCGCCATCAAGAAACGGTAAAACACGATTGTCGGAGGCTCCATCACCTCCAGCACCTGCTTCATTGCGATTGGCAACGCCCCCCAGCAAATTGCTGTGGTGAGCGCCAAAAGAATGCCAATGCCTGCCTGCTGCTTCATACCGTATTCCCTGCAAAGCGCATTTGCGGATTAACGCCGCACCATGCGCATTTTACCGGTTATCGAATGTAAAAAGCCCCGCAACGTGTTGCGGGGCTTTCATCCGTTACCGGGACGCGAAAAACTTATTCAGCTTCGATGCTGATAAATTTACGGTTTTTCGGGCCTTTAACTTCGAATTTCACTTTACCGTCTGCTTTAGCAAACAGAGTGTGGTCACGACCGCAACCTACGTTAGCGCCAGCGTGGAATTTGGTACCACGTTGACGAACGATGATGCTACCCGCCAGAACGGATTCGCCACCGAAACGCTTAACGCCCAGGCGTTTAGCTTCTGAATCGCGACCGTTACGTGTGGAGCCGCCAGCCTTTTTATGTGCCATTTGAAATCTCTCCTCAGGTCTTAGGCGCTGATGCCAGTAATTTTCACATCAGTGAACCACTGACGATGGCCCTGCTGCTTACGATAGTGTTTACGACGGCGAAACTTAACGATTTTAACTTTCTCGCCACGACCGTGAGCAACAACTTCAGCTTTGATTACGCCGCCATCAACGAAAGGAACGCCGATTTTGACTTCTTCACCGTTTGCGATCATCAGCACTTCAGCGAACTCAACAGTTTCGCCAGTTGCGATGTCCAGCTTTTCCAGGCGAACGGTCTGACCTTCGCTTACTCGGTGTTGTTTACCACCACTTTGGAAAACCGCGTACATATAAAACTCCGCTTCCGCGCACACCTTTTCAATGATTCAGAGTGCGCTATAAATATTCACAATAGGGCGCGAATATTACGCAAAACGCACGCCTTTGACAAGTGCTACAGTCAATACACGAAGAAAAAAAACACAACTTGTACGGTAACGTTTATCTGTGCCATTTTTTCAGTACAATCACTCTATATTCCTAACCATAAACCCTAAGTTGCCTCTGTTCACAGTAAGGTAATCGGGGCGAAAAGCCCGGCTTTTGCGATGAATTTAGAAAAAATCAATGAGTTAACCGCGCAAGATATGGCGGGTGTTAATGCAGCAATTCTCGAGCAGCTTAATTCCGACGTCCAACTGATCAATCAGTTAGGCTATTACATCGTCAGCGGCGGCGGTAAACGTATTCGTCCGATGATTGCTGTACTGGCTGCACGAGCTGTTGGCTATGAGGGGAATGCACATGTCACCATTGCTGCCCTAATTGAGTTTATCCACACGGCGACCCTGCTACACGACGACGTTGTGGATGAATCAGATATGCGCCGAGGTAAAGCTACCGCCAACGCCGCTTTTGGTAACGCTGCCAGCGTGCTGGTAGGCGATTTTATTTATACCCGTGCGTTCCAGATGATGACCAGCCTCGGCTCGCTCAAAGTGCTGGAAGTGATGTCAGAGGCTGTAAACGTCATCGCGGAAGGTGAAGTTCTGCAACTGATGAACGTTAACGACCCGGACATCACCGAAGAGAACTACATGCGTGTTATTTACAGCAAAACCGCACGTCTGTTCGAGGCTGCAGCTCAGTGTTCCGGTATTCTGGCAGGCTGTACGCCGGAAGAGGAAAAAGGCCTGCAAGATTATGGTCGTTACCTCGGCACCGCTTTCCAGTTGATCGACGATTTGCTCGATTACAATGCCGATGGCGAACAGTTGGGTAAAAACGTCGGCGACGATCTGAACGAAGGAAAACCAACGCTACCGCTGCTTCATGCGATGCATCATGGCACACCAGAACAGGCACAGATGATCCGAACCGCCATCGAACAGGGTAACGGTCGACATCTTCTGGAACCGGTTCTGGAAGCAATGAACGCTTGCGGCTCTCTGGAATGGACGCGTCAGCGTGCAGAAGAAGAAGCAGACAAAGCTATTGCTGCATTGCAAGTATTGCCGGATACCCCGTGGCGAGAGGCGTTAATCGGCCTCGCACACATCGCTGTTCAACGCGATCGTTAATCCCTTCCTGTTATCCCGCGTACTGCGCGGGATAATTCTAATAAACTCCCAAAAACCCTCAATCAATCGCAAAATTGTCTGAAATACAGATAACTTATCTTAATATATTCTGAATATTCACACTCCTTACAGGAACTTTTTAGAACAATGCGCCATCAGGAGTATAGTAGCGTTACCCGGAGTGCATGTTCTGAAAATAAGCGACTAACTTAAGGAGTGAGGGAAGATGGAGAATAATTTTATTGACTGGCATCCCGCCGATATCATTGCGGGTTTGCGGAAAAGAGGAACGTCAATGGCGGCGGAATCTCGCAGAAATGGTTTGAGTTCCTCGACACTGGCGAATGCATTATCGCGTCCCTGGCCAAAAGGAGAGATGATTATTGCGAAAGCATTAGGAACTGATCCCTGGGTTATCTGGCCATCACGCTATCATGACCCGCTGACTCATGAGTTTATCGACAGATCGCAGTTGATGCGCAGCTACACCAAACCGCAAAAATGAGTAGCCTGGCGGTAGCCCCGCGAACGGGGCTGCCAGCTATCAGACGATTACTCGCCTTTCACACGCTCAATGTTAGCACCAAGCGCGCGAAGTTTGTCTTCAATGCGCTCGTAGCCACGATCGATGTGATAAATACGATCAACAACCGTAGTACCTTCTGCAATGCAGCCAGCCAGCACCAGACTTGCTGAAGCACGCAGATCGGTTGCCATTACCTGTGCACCGGAAAGTTTTTCAACACCGTGACAAATAACGGTATTGCTTTCAATTTCGGCATGCGCGCCCATACGGCTCAGCTCAGGTACGTGCATAAAGCGGTTTTCAAAGACCGTTTCGGTGATGAATCCCGTTCCTTCTGCCACCAGGTTCAGCAGCGTGAACTGGGCCTGCATATCGGTCGGGAACGCCGGATGCGGCGCAGTACGTACGTTAACGGCCTTCGGACGTTTGCCGTGCATATCCAGGCTAATCCAGTCTTCACCCACTTCAATGTCCGCCCCAGCGTCACGCAGTTTCGCCAGCACAGCGTCAAGGGTATCTGGCTGGGCGTTACGGCAGATGATTTTGCCGCGAGAGATCGCCGCCGCCACCAGGAAGGTGCCGGTTTCGATGCGGTCAGGAAGCACACGATAGACACCGCCCCCCAAGCGCTCCACACCTTCGATAACAATACGATCGGTACCCTGGCCGCTAATTTTCGCGCCCAGCGTAACCAGGAAGTTCGCGGTATCGACGATTTCCGGTTCACGTGCCGCGTTTTCAATAATCGTGGTGCCTTCTGCCAGGGTTGCAGCACACATAATGGTCACGGTTGCACCAACACTGACTTTATCCATCACGATATGCGCGCCTTTCAGACGGCCATCGACGGAAGCTTTAACGTAACCTTCTTCCAGTTTGATGGTCGCGCCTAATTGCTCAAGGCCGGAAATATGTAAATCAACCGGACGAGCACCAATCGTACAACCACCAGGCAGAGAAACCTGCCCCTGACCAAAACGAGCCACCAGCGGCCCAAGCGCCCAGATAGAGGCACGCATGGTTTTAACCAGATCGTAAGGCGCGCAGAAGACATTAACGTCACGGGCATCGATATGCACAGAACCATTACGTTCTACTTTGGCGCCAAGCTGGCTAAGCAGCTTCATTGATGTATCGACGTCTTTCAGTTTCGGGACGTTCTGGATCTCCACCGGTTCTTCCGCCAGCAGTGCAGCGAAAAGGATAGGCAGAGCAGCATTTTTAGCGCCGGAAATTGTGACTTCGCCCTGGAGCTTCGTTGGCCCCTGAACACGAAATTTATCCATTTAGTATGTTCTCAGTTAACAATTCATATCCGCTACCGGCGTATCGCCCATAGCTCAAAAGCCGTTCAGTTTGCGATCACGCGCCCACTCCGCAGGGGTATACGCTTTGATCGACACAGCATGAATGCGGTTATCCGCAATATATTCCATCAGCGGACCGTAAACCGTCTGCTGTTTTTTAACCCGGCTCATGCCATCAAACATCTCACCCACGGCAATAACCTGAAAGTGGCTGCCATCGCCGGAAACGTGGACTTCCTGGAGGGAAAGAGCGTTCATCAGCACGCTCTGAATTTCATTATTTTCCATGGGATCTTCATTCATCAGTTAATAAACCAGCGAAACATCTTAGAGCAAAGTTGCGCTGTCATAAATAAGCAAAAAGCCTTGCTGATTAATCAGACAAGGCTCGACTTACTGGTAGGTTTGCCGGACTGGCGGGTAACGCCTTATCCAGCCTGAAAAAAATTAACGAGGCAGAACATCAGACGGCAAATTATACAATTTTGCCAGGGTATACACCTTGTCGTTTACCCCCTGAAGCGTCACGCTGTTGCCTTGCTTTTTCGCCAGATCGATCAGATGGAGCAGCAACGCCAGTCCACCCGTATCAACGCGGGACACTCGACTAAGATCGATGCGGGTAATCCCCCTCACCGCTTCGTCACGCATTTCCCACAGCGGCAGCAGAACGTCCTGATCCAGCTCTCCGGTCAATACCAGGGTGTCACCCGTCTGCATCCAGCTCAGTGACTCGCTCATTATTTTTTCTCTTCCAGGGTGATTTTCTGTTGAGAAATAGACTTCAGTTGTGCGGTCAGACCATCGATGCCTTTCGTGCGCAGTAAAGTCCCCCACTCATTTTGTTTCGTGGTGATCATGCTGACGCCTTCGGCAATCATGTCATAAGCCTGCCACTTGCCAGTCTGAGAGTTTTTACGCCACTGGAAATCGAGACGTACCGGTGGACGGCCATTCGGGTCAATAATGGTGACGCGGATAGGCACAATGGTTTTATCACCCAACGGCTGTTCTGGCGCAATCTGATAGGTCTGACCGTGATACATCGCCAGCGCCTGACCGTAAGCCTGCTTCAGATACTCATGGAAAGCGGCAAAGTAGGCTTCACGCTGGGCTGGGGTCGCGCTTTTGTAGTACTGACCCAGTACCAGCGCACCGGCGTATTTTATCTGTACGTACGGTAGCAGTTCCTGATCGACGATGGTACGCAGGTAATCCGGATTAGCCCGAATTTGCGATTGTTCATTCTTCAGGCGATCGAACGTTTTCTGTGCCGCCTCGTCCATCAGCTTATACGGATTGGTCTGATCTGCCGCGGTTGCCGCACTCAGAGGTGCAATCATTAGCAAAGCGACCATCATTAAACGTTTAAACATGCGTCGGTTCTCCTGAAATTATTTCGTTGTACCCACAGGTTCAGTGGTTTCATTATTACCTGGCGCAGCGGCTGGCGCATCGCCACTATTCTTATTGTCATCACCTTTACTGCCGTAAAGGAACTGACCAATGAGATCTTCCAGAACCATCGCAGATTTGGTGTCCTGAATCGTATCCCCCTCTTTCAGAATAGCAGTCCCTAGTTCCGGGTCTTCAAAACCGACGTTTAATGCCAGATATTGTTCCCCAAGCAAACCGGAAGTACGAATGCTCAACGAACTGGTATCAGGAATGTGGTTATAACGTTGTTCAATTTCCAGCGTCACGCGCGGTAGATAGGTTTTCGGGTCCAGCGTAATATCTGCAACCCGGCCGACGACAACACCACCAATACTAACCGGAGAGCGCGCTTTCAGGCCGCCGATATTATCGAACGTCGCATAAAGCGTGTAGGTCGGTTCAGTTCGCATTGACGTCACGTTTGCCGCCTTCAGGCAAACAAACAGCGCCGCCAGCAGTGCTGCTAATAAAAAGATACCCACCCAAATTTCATTTTTTTTCGTTTGCATGAACTCAATTCCCAAACATCAATGCGGTCAGCACAAAATCCAGCCCCAGAACGGCCAGAGACGAGTGGACAACGGTACGAGTGGTTGCCCGGCTAATCCCGGCAGAGGTCGGGATGGCGTCATAACCGTTAAACAGCGAAATCCACGTCACCGTAATAGCGAACACCACGCTCTTAATCAGACAGTTGACCAGATCCATACGCCAGTCGACGGCGTTTTGCATTGCCGACCAGAAGAACCCACTATCAATGCCTTTCCAACTGACGCCAACCAGCGATCCGCCCCAGATCCCCACGGCGACGAAAATTATCGTCAGCAGCGGTAGTGAAATTACCCCCGCCCAGAAACGTGGGGAAATGACGCGGCGCAGTGGATCCACGGCCATCATCTCCATGCTGGAGAGCTGCTCTGTGGCGCGCATCAAACCGATTTCCGCAGTTAACGCCGAACCGGCACGTCCGGCAAACAGCAGTGCTGCGACCACCGGCCCCAGTTCGCGCAGCAGCGACAAGGCCACCAGCATCCCCAGACTGGTTTCCGCACTATAAGTGGTCAGCACCAGATAACCTTGCAGACCCAGCACCATTCCGATGAACACGCCAGAAACCACAATAATCAGCATCGACAGGACGCCGACATTATAGAGCTGACGCACCAACAGCGGCGCATGTTTGCGAAATTCCGGTTTGCCGACCAGCGCATTGAATAACATTAACCCGGCTCGCCCGAACGTTCTCAGGGTTTTAATCCCTTTATGTCCGAGCGACGCCAGCGCATTTAACAGCATGAGTGGCTTAACTCCCTGGTAAAAGATCAGCGTGATAATCGCCGGCAGGATAACGGAACGGAACTGGTCCGTCAGCAATCCCGTCCAGAAACTGACGTACGCGAGGATCAGGATTCGCCTGCAACGCCTGGGCGCTACCGTGAGCGACAATCTTTTTGTCTGCCAGGATCCAGGCGTGATCCGCAATACTTAAGACTTCCGGCACATCGTGAGAAACCACCACACAGGTTACGCCCAGCGCGCTGTTCAGCTCGGAAATCAGCTTCACCAGGACGCCCATAGTGATGGGATCTTGCCCAACAAACGGCTCATCAAACATGATGAGATCCGGCTCCAGCGCAATTGCACGCGCCAGTGCCGCACGACGCGCCATCCCGCCTGAAAGCTCCGATGGCATAAGTTTAGCCGCTCCGCGCAGCCCCACGGCTTCCAGCTTCATCATCACCGTGCTATGCAGCAACGCCATGGGAAGGTGGGTATGCTCGCGCAGTGGATAGGCGACGTTGTCAAAAACGTTCATATCGGTGAACAGCGCGCCGGACTGAAACAACATGCTCATTCGTTTGCGCACGGTATACAGGCGCGAACGAGACATTGCCGGAATATTTTCACCATCAAAAAGGATCTCGCCGTGATCTGGCGCGATTTGCCCACCAATCAGACGGAGTAGCGTCGTTTTACCGATGCCTGATGGCCCCATAATCGCCGTGATCTTCCCTCGCGGCACGGTCAGGGAAATATTATCGAAGATGCAGCGATTGCCACGCGTAAAACTGACATCGCGCATATCGACTAAATTCGCCACAGACTGCTCCATAATTCACCCTTTGTCTTGCGTTGATTTTCTAAGCATGGCGCTCAATTTAACCTTGAACCCAACATATTTACAGAATATTACCCGCCGCGGTTAGCGAAAGCTGGCATTTGTTTTACTTTTTAGCCGCATAAAGTCAAAATTAAGAATTCATTACGGCTTTCTGAAAATCTTCAGCGGACCGGCGAGTATACCTGAAGAAAGGACGTTAGATGCTTTTAGCTACGGCACTGTTAATTGTTGGTTTACTTTTGGTCGTTTACAGTGCCGACCGTCTGGTATTTGCCGCCTCTATTCTTTGCCGCACTTTTGGCATCCCACCGCTGATCATCGGCATGACGGTGGTCAGTATTGGTACGTCACTTCCAGAAATAATCGTTTCGCTTGCCGCGTCGCTGCATGAACAACGAGATTTAGCCGTCGGCACAGCACTCGGCTCAAACATAATCAATATTTTACTGATCCTCGGTCTGGCAGCGCTGGTGCGCCCTTTTACCGTCCATTCCGATGTTCTGCGCCGTGAATTACCATTAATGTTATTAGTCAGTGTGGTGGCCGGTTCCGTACTCTATGACGGACAACTTGGTCGCAGCGATGGTATCTTTCTCCTCTTTCTGGCTGTGCTATGGCTGCTGTTCATTGTTAAACTTGCACGTCAGGCAGAACGTCAGGGGACTGACAGCCTGACCAGAGAACAGCTTGCAGAGCTACCGCGCGAAGGCGGTTTACCTGTCGCGTTTTTATGGCTCGGCATTGCATTGATTATCATGCCGGTAGCAACGCGGATGGTGATTGACAACGCCACCGTACTGGCGAATTACTTTGCCATCAGCGAGTTGACGATTGGTCTGACGGCAATCGCTATCGGCACTAGTCTGCCGGAACTGGCAACCGCGATAGCAGGTTTTCGCAAAGGTGAAAACGACATTGCTGTCGGTAATATCATTGGCGCAAACATTTTTAATATTGTCATCGTGCTGGGTTTACCCGCGCTGATAACGCCCGGGGAGGTTAACCCACTGGCGTACAGCCGTGACTGCAGCGTGATGCTGTTGGTCAGTATTATTTTTGCGTTGCTATGCTGGCGACGCTCCCGGCAATCTGGCCGTGGCATTGGGGTATTATTAACAGGCGGATTTGTCGTATGGCTGGCGATGTTGTACTGGTTATCGCCAATACTCGTTGAATAACTGGAAACGCATTATGTCGCACGTAGAGTTGCAACCGGGTTTTGACTTTCAGCAAGCAGGTAAAGAAGTCCTGGCGATTGAACGTGAATGCCTGGCAGAGCTTGATCAATACATCAATCAGAATTTCACGCTCGCCTGTGAAAAGATGTTCTGGTGTAAAGGTAAAGTCGTGGTCATGGGAATGGGTAAATCGGGACACATTGGGCGCAAAATGGCAGCAACCTTTGCCAGCACCGGTACTCCGTCATTTTTCGTCCATCCCGGTGAGGCCGCACATGGCGATTTAGGCATGGTCACCCCGCAGGACGTGGTCATTGCGATTTCTAACTCAGGTGAATCCAGCGAAATCACGGCCTTAATCCCGGTACTCAAACGCCTGCATGTACCGTTAATTTGCATCACCGGTCGTCCGGAGAGCAGCATGGCACGCGCAGCAGACGTGCATCTGTGTGTTAAAGTAGCAAAAGAAGCTTGTCCGTTAGGGCTGGCGCCAACCAGCAGTACTACCGCGACGCTGGTCATGGGAGATGCGCTCGCCGTCGCCTTGTTGAAAGCGCGCGGCTTTACCGCCGAAGATTTTGCACTTTCGCATCCAGGCGGCGCACTTGGTCGTAAACTTCTGCTTCGCGTCAGCGATATTATGCATACGGGCGACGAGATCCCGCATGTCAAGAAAACGGCCAGCCTGCGCGATGCGCTGCTGGAAGTCACCCGCAAAAATCTTGGTATGACCGTCATTTGCGATGACAATATGATGATTGAAGGCATCTTTACCGACGGTGATTTACGCCGTGTCTTCGATATGGGCGTGGATGTCCGTCAGTTAGGTATTGCCGATGTGATGACGCCAGGGGGAATTCGTGTACGTCCTGGCATTCTGGCCGTTGAGGCGCTGAACTTAATGCAGTCCCGCCATATCACTTCCGTAATGGTTGCCGATGGCGACCACTTACTCGGTGTGTTACATATGCACGATTTATTGCGTGCTGGCGTAGTGTAAAGATTCAAGGATAAACAACAATGAGTAAAGCAGGTGCGTCGCTTGCGACCTGTTACGGCCCTGTTAGCGCCGATGTGATGGCAAAAGCAGAGAACATTCGTCTGCTGATCCTCGACGTTGATGGCGTATTGTCAGATGGTCTGATTTATATGGGTAACAATGGCGAAGAGCTGAAAGCGTTCAATGTTCGTGACGGTTACGGTATCCGCTGTGCGCTCACCTCTGATATTGAAGTCGCCATCATTACTGGACGAAAGGCTAAACTGGTAGAAGATCGGTGTGCAACGTTAGGGATCACCCATCTGTATCAGGGGCAATCAAACAAGCTTATCGCCTTTGGCGATCTGCTGGAAAAACTGGCGATTGCGCCAGAAAACGTGGCTTACGTTGGTGATGATCTTATCGACTGGCCAGTGATGGAAAAAGTGGGCTTAAGCGTGGCCGTAGCCGATGCGCATCCGCTATTGATTCCGCGCGCTGATTACGTGACGCGCATTGCTGGCGGTCGTGGCGCGGTTCGTGAAGTTTGCGACTTATTACTTCTGGCGCAGGGCAAACTGGATGAAGCCAAAGGGCAATCGATATGAGTAAAGCCAGACGTTGGGTTATCATTGTGCTATCACTGGCGGTTCTGGTGATGATCGGCGTTAACATGACCGAGAAAGACGATACCGCCCAGGTGGTCGTCAACAACAATGATCCCACCTATAAAAGCGAGCATACGGACACGCTCGTCTATAACCCAGAAGGAGCCCTAAGCTATCGATTGATTGCTCAACACGTTGAATATTATTCCGATCAGGCCGTTTCGTGGTTTACGCAACCCGTACTTACCACGTTTGATAAGGATAAAATCCCGACATGGTCGGTTAAAGCAGATAAAGCCAAGCTAACCAATGACCGGATGCTCTATTTATATGGACACGTTGAAGTCAACGCACTCGTGCCGGACTCTCAACTTCGCAGAATCACGACGGATAACGCGCAGATCAATCTGGTGACGCAGGATGTTACCTCTGAAAACCTCGTCACGTTATACGGAACAACATTTAACTCCAGCGGTCTGAAAATGCGCGGCAACTTACGCAGCAAGAATGCCGAGCTGATTGAAAAGGTTAGAACATCCTATGAAATTCAAAACAAACAAACTCAGCCTTAATCTTGTGCTTGCCAGCTCACTTCTGGCCGCCAGCATTCCGGCATTTGCCGTTACCGGAGATACTGACCAACCGATCCACATTGAGTCGGACCAGCAATCTCTTGATATGCAAGGCAACGTGGTTACCTTTACCGGTAATGTCGTCGTGACTCAAGGCACCATTAAAATTAATGCCGATAAAGTGGTCGTTACCCGTCCGGGCGGCGAACAAGGTAAAGAGGTGATTGACGGCTACGGTAAACCGGCAACGTTCTACCAGATGCAGGACAACGGTAAACCCGTTGAAGGTCACGCTTCCCAGATGCATTACGAACTGGCAAAAGATTTTGTCGTTCTGACGGGTAACGCTTATCTGCAGCAGGTCGATAGCAACATTAAGGGCGATAAGATCACTTACCTGGTGAAAGAGCAGAAAATGCAGGCTTTCAGTGACAAAGGTAAGCGTGTGACCACCGTTCTGGTGCCGTCACAGTTGCAGGACAAAAACAACAAAGGCCAGACCCCGGCGCAGAAGAAGGGTAATTAATTCGTTATGGCAACTTTAACTGCAAAGAACCTTGCAAAAGCCTATAAAGGCCGCCGCGTGGTGGAAGACGTCAGCCTGACCGTCAACTCCGGGGAGATTGTCGGTCTGCTGGGGCCAAACGGTGCCGGTAAGACGACCACTTTCTATATGGTCGTTGGCATTGTACCGCGCGATGCGGGCAACATTATTATTGATGACGACGATATCAGCCTGCTGCCGCTGCATGCGCGTGCGCGTCGCGGTATCGGCTATTTGCCGCAGGAAGCCTCTATTTTCCGTCGCCTCAGCGTTTACGATAACCTGATGGCGGTACTGCAAATTCGTGACGACTTATCCGCTGAACAGCGTGAAGATCGCGCGAACGAGCTGATGGAAGAGTTCCACATTGAGCATTTACGCGACAGCATGGGGCAATCGCTCTCCGGTGGTGAACGCCGTCGTGTAGAAATTGCGCGCGCACTGGCTGCGAATCCGAAATTTATCCTCCTCGATGAACCATTTGCCGGGGTTGACCCGATCTCGGTTATCGACATCAAACGTATCATTGAACACCTGCGCGACAGCGGCCTGGGCGTGCTTATCACCGACCATAACGTGCGTGAAACGTTGGCTGTTTGTGAACGCGCTTATATCGTCAGTCAGGGGCATTTAATCGCTCATGGCACGCCGACAGAAATCTTACAAGATGAACATGTTAAGCGTGTATACCTTGGGGAAGACTTCAGACTCTGATAGGGTAGAAGTTTGCGACGTTTTAGCAGGAGAGTACGATTCTGAACATGAAGCAAGGTTTGCAACTCAGGCTTAGCCAACAACTGGCAATGACGCCTCAGCTACAACAGGCGATTCGTCTGTTGCAGTTGTCCACGTTGGAGCTTCAGCAGGAGCTACAGCAGGCGCTGGAAAGTAATCCATTGCTTGAGCAAATCGACACTCATGATGAAATCGACACTCACGAAACGCCAGACAGCGAAACGCTGGATACCGCTGACGCGCTCGAACAAAAAGAGATGCCGGAAGAGCTGCCGCTCGATGCCAGTTGGGATACCATCTACACCGCCGGTACGCCATCAGGCACCAGCGGTGACTACATCGACGACGAGCTGCCGGTCTATCAGGGCGAAACGACGCAGACCTTGCAGGATTATCTGATGTGGCAGGTCGAGCTGACACCGTTTTCCGACACTGACCGCGCTATCGCCACCTCCATCGTCGATGCCGTTGATGACACCGGTTATCTGACCGTCCCGCTGGAAGATATTCTCGAAAGTATGGGCGATGAAGAGATCGACATCGATGAAGTTGAAGCAGTTCTGAAACGCATCCAGCGTTTTGATCCGGTCGGTGTGGCAGCGAAAGATCTGCGTGACTGTCTGCTGATCCAACTTTCCCAATTCGATAAAACCACGCCGTGGCTGGAAGAAGCTCGACTGATCATTAGCGATCATCTCGATCTGCTGGCCAATCACGACTTTCGCTCATTAATGCGCGTCACGCGTCTGAAAGAAGATTTGCTGAAAGAAGCCGTCAATCTGATCCAGTCACTCGATCCACGTCCTGGCCAGTCGATCCAGACCGGTGAACCGGAATATGTCATCCCTGATGTGCTGGTGCGTAAGCATAACGGCCAGTGGACGGTTGAACTGAACAGCGACAGTATTCCACGTCTGCAAATCAACCAGCATTACGCCTCAATGTGCAATAACGCACGTAACGATGGCGACAGTCAGTTTATCCGCAGCAATCTGCAGGATGCTAAATGGTTGATTAAGAGCCTGGAAAGCCGTAACGATACGCTGCTGCGCGTCAGTCGCTGTATTGTTGAACAACAGCAAGCCTTCTTTGAGCAAGGCGAAGAATATATGAAACCGATGGTGCTGGCTGATATCGCCCAGGCCGTCGAGATGCATGAATCGACGATATCTCGCGTGACCACGCAAAAGTACCTGCATAGTCCACGAGGCATTTTTGAACTGAAGTATTTCTTTTCCAGTCACGTCAATACCGAAGGGGGTGGCGAAGCCTCTTCCACGGCGATTCGTGCACTGGTGAAGAAATTAATCGCGGCGGAAAACCCAGCGAAACCGTTGAGCGACAGCAAGTTAACCTCTTTGTTGTCAGAACAAGGTATCATGGTGGCACGCCGCACTGTTGCGAAGTACCGAGAGTCTTTATCCATTCCGCCGTCAAACCAGCGTAAACAGCTCGTTTGACCCAACCGATAAGGAAGACACTATGCAGCTCAACATTACCGGAAATAACGTCGAGATCACCGAGGCCCTGCGCGAATTTGTCACCTCAAAGTTTGCCAAACTTGAGCAATATTTTGACCGAATCAACCAGGTTTATGTTGTTCTGAAAGTGGAGAAAGTCACCCACACCTCAGATGCAACACTGCATGTTAACGGTGGCGAAATTCATGCCAGCGCGGAAGGTCAGGACATGTACGCCGCCATTGATGGCTTAATTGATAAGTTGGCACGTCAGCTAACCAAGCATAAAGATAAATTGAAACAACACTAATTGTCCGGGCAATTAGCAAGTGCATGGCGGCCTGTTGTATGGCACAACAGGCCATTTGTACGGTTAATGCTCCGAATCTGCCCCACTGTTTGAGTGGGCAGATTCTTAGGTGAAATTATGACAAATAATGATACAACTCTACAGCTTAGCAGTGTTCTTAACAGGGAATGTACGCGAAGCCGCGTCCACTGTCAGAGCAAAAAACGCGCCCTGGAAATCATCAGCGAACTGGCGGCAAAACAACTTAGCCTGCCGCCGCAGGTGGTTTTTGAAGCTATTCTGACGCGGGAAAAAATGGGCAGTACCGGTATTGGTAATGGCATTGCCATTCCGCACGGCAAACTGGAAGAAGATACCCTACGCGCGGTTGGCGTTTTCGTTCAGCTAGAAACACCCATTGCTTTTGATGCCATCGATAACCAGCCGGTAGACTTACTTTTTGCCCTGTTGGTACCCGCAGACCAAACCAAAACGCACCTGCACACTCTTTCGCTGGTCGCGAAACGTCTGGCGGACAAAACTATCTGCCGCCGTTTACGTGCAGCCCAGAGCGATGAAGAGCTGTATCAAATCATTACGGATACCGAAGGTACTCCGGATGAAACGTAGTTATTCTGTAATGTCTCTTTTAGACGTTGTGAGGAGAAACAGTACATGGTACTGATGATCGTCAGCGGACGTTCAGGGTCAGGCAAATCTGTCGCCCTGCGGGCGCTGGAAGATATGGGTTTTTACTGCGTGGATAACCTTCCCGTAGTGCTGTTACCCGATCTGGCTCGGACTCTGGCCGATCGCGAGATTTCTGCCGCCGTCAGCATTGATGTCCGCAATATGCCAGAGTCGCCAGAAATATTCGAACAGGCGATGAGCAATCTGCCTGATGCTTTCTCACCGCAACTCCTGTTTCTCGATGCCGATCGTAACACGCTGATTCGTCGTTACAGCGATACGCGCCGCCTGCATCCGCTTTCCAGCAAAAACCTGTCGCTGGAAAGTGCTATCGACAAAGAAAGCGATCTGCTGGAACCGCTGCGTTCACGGGCGGATCTGATTGTCGATACGTCTGAAATGTCCGTTCATGAACTGGCAGAAATGCTGCGTACCCGCCTGCTGGGTAAACGCGAGCGTGAACTGACAATGGTCTTTGAATCCTTCGGCTTCAAGCACGGTATTCCTATCGACGCGGATTACGTCTTTGACGTACGTTTCCTGCCGAACCCACACTGGGATCCGAAACTGCGTCCGATGACGGGCCTTGATAAACCTGTCGCCGCATTCCTCGATAGGCACACAGAAGTACACAATTTTATCTACCAGACGCGTAGCTATCTTGAGCTATGGTTACCTATGCTGGAAACCAACAACCGTAGCTACCTGACGGTCGCCATTGGTTGTACTGGCGGGAAACACCGTTCGGTGTATATTGCAGAACAGTTGGCTGACTACTTCCGCTCACGCGGTAAAAACGTCCAGTCACGCCATCGCACGCTGGAAAAACGTAAACCATGACCGTCAAACAAACTGTCGAAATCACTAACAAGCTGGGCATGCATGCCCGGCCTGCTATGAAACTGTTTGAATTAATGCAGGGTTTTGACGCCGAAGTGCTTTTACGTAATGACGAAGGCACCGAGGCTGAAGCCAACAGCGTTATTGCGCTGTTGATGCTGGATTCTGCCAAAGGACGACAGATTGAAGTCGAAGCGACCGGTCCGCAGGAAGTTGAGGCGCTGGCCGCCGTCATCGCCCTCTTTAACTCAGGTTTTGACGAAGATTAATCTTCGTCATTCCGACACTTAATTCCCCCAGACACGCCCCTTCCGCCCTAACGTACGAAAAAAGCACAACCCCCAAATATCCCCATTTCTCGCAAATTGTACATTTCGTGCGCTTTTCTGTAAGTATAAAACCTTAAGAAAACCTTAAAAAAGCTTGTTTAGGTTTTGTTTAAGTTAAGCCCTCATACTGGAGACAGTCAGAAAATACCTCCAGGAGATGGCATGATTCGCTTATCTGAACAAAGTCCCCTGGGCACCGGAAGACATCGAAAATGTTATGCGCATCCGGAAGATGCCCAACGCTGTATTAAAATTGTCTACCACCGTGGCGACGGTGGTGATAAAGAGATCCGCCGTGAGTTAAAGTACTATGCGCATCTTGGTCGTCGTTTGAAAGACTGGAGCGGTATTCCGCGCTATCACGGTACGGTTGAGACTGATTGCGGAACCGGTTATGTCTACGATGTCATTGCCGATTTTGATGGCAAACCGTCTATTACACTGAGCGAATTTGCTAAACAATGCCATTACGAAGAAGATATCGCGCAACTGCGTCAGTTACTAAAACAGTTAAAGCGTTATTTGCAGAATAACCACATCGTGACGATGTCGCTGAAGCCGCAGAATATCCTCTGCCACCGCATCAGTGAGTCAGAAATTATCCCTGTCGTCTGTGACAACATTGGTGAAAGCACGTTGATTCCACTGGCGACCTGGTCGAAGTGGTGTTGTCTGCGTAAGCAAAAGCGGTTGTGGCGACGTTTTATCACTCAACCAGCGTTAGCTGTTGCTCTGCAAAAAGAGGCGCAACCGCGTGACAGCAAAAAGCTCGCCCTCTCCTCGCGCGAAGCCTAATACAGCTGGTGTTGTTGCATAAACGACTCACCGCCTAACTGATGCATTTGCTGCAAAATCCACGCCTGACGGCTACGCACGTAGCCCGAAGGTGCAGTAACTTTGAAACGAAGTGGATTGGGTAATACAGCCGCCAGTAACGCTGCTTCCGAACGGGTAAGTTTGCTGGCGGATTTATGGAAATAACGCTGTGCCGCAGCCTCGACGCCAAACACACCTTCGCCAAATTCGGCGACATTCAGGTAAACCGTCAGGATGCGCTTTTTGCTCCAGACCGTTTCTATCCCCAGTGTTAATCCGGCTTCCAGCCCTTTTCTTACCCAGCTTCGCCCATCCCACAAAAAGAGATTTTTGGCTGTCTGCTGCGAAATTGTTGATGCGCCGCGAATGCGGTTTTCATTGCGCTCGTTGTGCGCCAGGGCTTTCTCAATGGAAGCGACATCAAAACCCCAGTGCTCGGGAAATTTCTGATCTTCTGCGGCAATCACCGCCAGCCCCATCCACGACGAGATTTGATCCATACTGACCCAGTCAGAATGCGCCACGTAACGAAAGTTGCCATGCAGCCAGGCACTTAGCTGACGCTCGGCCATCACCGCAGAGAACGGGACTGGCGCTATACTAAACAGCGCTATACCCCCGCCCCAGAGCACAACGAGGACAATCAGTAACCGCAGAATGAAACGGCGAACGAAACCGAACGCCGTTATGCGGCGTTTGCTCATTCCGCCAGAACCAGTACGCGGGAAACCAGCTTATCAATACCACTTGCTGCTTCCGCAATGTTCTGTGCCAACATATACGCAGGTGTGGTAACAATCTTATTGTCTTCATCAACGACAATATCATCTACCGGACATGGCACATGCTCCGCGCCCATATCTTCCAGCACTTCTGCGGTATCGATATCTGTACCGATAGTCAAACGCAGCGGGAAATTGAAGATTTTCGGCAACATTGCCGGGGCAATGCACATAAAGCCAAGCGGTTTTCCGGCCTGATGCATTGCCTGCGCCAGCGCCTTTAACTCACGATCCACGCTGCATTCACTGCCAAGACTGGCAAAATCACTCAAATTCTTTGCCGCGCCAAATCCACCCGGCACAATTAACGCATCCAGTTCGGCGGCATCAGCCTGTGCCAGAGGGCGGATCTCACCACGCGTAATACGCGCCGCTTCAATCAACACATTGCGCGTTTCCGCCATTGCTTCACCGGTTAAATGGTTGATGACATCAACCTGCTGCTTATCTGGAGCAAAACAAACTGCCTGCGCGCCGCTGCGAGATATCGCTAATAACGTCAATACCGCTTCATGAATTTCAGAACCGTCATAGACGCCGCATCCGCTCAGAACTACGCCAATTTTCTTCATTGTGATCATCCTTTCGCAATTGACTGAAACACATTAATTTTTTTAATAAAAACGCTACGCATCACACATTTAACTGATTCATGTAACAAATCATTTAAGATTTGCTATCTTAACTGCATGCGGCCTGAAAAACAGTGCTGTGCCTTTGTTACTTATCATAAAAAATTACGGCGCAGCCAAGATTTCCCTGGTGTTGGCGCAGTATTCGCGCACCCCGGTCTAGCCGGGGTCATTTTTTAGCGGCTTTTGCCACCCACGCTTTCAGCACTTCTACGTCGTGACGCCACTCTTCTTTCATCTCTTCAATCCATTCACCTACGTTATCTTCCCACGCAGGAAGATCGGGAGACTGAATTTGCTGCCCCAGCTGTTGTAGATGGCGTAACCCCACGGAACCCGCCGCGCCTTTAATTTTATGTCCTTCCTCAACGATGCCTTTTTTGTCCTGTGCCGTCAGGTTCGACTCCAGTACGCTGACATAGCCCGGCATCATCTTCTCAAACACGGCCAACCCGTCGGTAATCAGCTTCGGTCCTACAAGTTCGAGATACTGTTCCAGCATGGGAATATCGAGCAATGCTTCTGATTTACCACTCTCTTCTGTCGTCACCATGCTCTCCTCATCATCCTGGGTATCCCAGAATTTCTTGATCATCGCGGTTAGCGCCGGAACAGAAAGCGGCTTACTCAGCACATCATCCATTCCAGCATTGAGGTACTCTTGTTTGTCTTTCAGCACGTTAGCGGTTAAGGCCACCAGCGGTGGTAAATCTTCACGCGGATAACGCTTCGTCAGTTCGCGAGATATATCCAGCCCGGTCATATCTGGTAACTGAATATCCAGCAATACAAGGTCGTATTCGCCCGGCTTAAACATCTCCAGTGCTGCCTTACCAGACATCGCCACATCAACGCTGTTGCCCAGTTTTTCCAGCACCGAACGGGCAACGATGACGTTCAGCTCAATGTCTTCTACCAACAGCACATTCAGCGCTGGTAAAGGCATATCATCTTCATCAAACGCGTCATCTACTTCTTCCGCCACCGACGGCGCGTGGATCGTCAGGGTAAAGGTCGAGCCTTTACCTTGTTCGCTGGTGACTGTGATATCACCACCCATATTTTTCGCCAGTCGACGAGAAACCGCCAGGCCAATACCCGTACCGGTTGCAGGTTTGCCACCGTGGCTGTCTTTCACCTGGTAATACATGGCGAAAATTTTATCCAGTTCATTCTGTGGAATACCGATGCCGGAGTCTTCCACTTCAAAATGCAGCATGTCGCCTTCGTCATAACGTACGCGAACAGTCACCTGGCCCTTCTGGGTAAATTTCACAGCGTTACTGATTAAGTTCCACAGGATCTGGCGTAAGCGAGTCCCGTCGGTAATCACCTGATGCGGCAACGGCAGTGTTGGTTCAAGAACAAAGCGCAAACCTTTTTGTTGCGCCTGCAGTGCGGAGAGGTTTTCCAGATCGGCCAGGAAGCTGGTGAAATCAACCGGCTGGTTATCGAGCTGAACTTTACGTCGCTCCATCTTATCCATATCAATAATATCGTTGAAGATATTCCCCAAAGTGATGGCGGAAACATGGATAGTTTTGAGATATTTTTCCTGCTCGGCGGTGAGCTCTGTATCCAGCAGAATTCGGCTTAAGCCGACGATACCGTTCAGCGGCGTACGCAACTCATGACTGATGGTGGAGATAAAGGTTGTTTTGTCGCGGCTGGCGCGTTCTAGCGCATCCTGATAACGCTTACGCTCGGTAATGTCGCGGCCGAACCCCATCAAGCCGTGGCGTTTACCCACGCGGTCGTAGTACGGCACTTTACGGATTTCAAAGCAGGCTTTGCGTCCATCCGGATAATCCAGCCACTGCTCATAGGTTAGTGACACATTATGACGGAACACCTTCTCGTCGGTTTCAATGACTTTCGCTGCGGCTTCCGGCGAGTAAACGTCCGCAGGTTTCAAATGCACCAACTGTTTTTCGCTTTTCCCGGTCAGCAGTTCCATCGCACGGTTACAGCCGGAAAACTCTTTATCTTCGTTACGGTAAAAAACCAGATCGGGTGAAGCATCAAGGAAGGAACGTAAGAACGAAGATTGTTGTTCGAGTTGAATTTGCGTCTCTTCGCGCTCTTTGATTTCAATTTTCAGCTGACCGAAGGTTTCCTGCAGTTCTGCTTCTGCTTTTTCACGAACGGCGATTTCCTGATTTAGCTGGGCAATATTATCTTTTAACTGAACGTTGAGGCTTAGATCGCGCTCGCGCATCTCCTCCAGTTTTTGCACCAGCCGTGACAGGCGTTGCCGTGACTCCTCGAGTTGCTCAACGACTACCGAAAGAAAGTAGACCGCCCATGGCGTAATCAACAAACCAAAGAAAATAGAGCGGATAACATCAATGCTTTCGACCTGACCATGCAGCACCATGGTTACCGCCATTTGTACCACAATGGCAAGAACGACGAGGGCCAGCGCCAGCAACATTGAGAAGCGCACCAGACCTAACTTCATCATCAGGTCAACATAGTACTGCGCCAGCAGACGAATTTGCTTCATTAGGGGATTCCTTCACGACAACCTGCCCCAATAATACCCAATTCTGGCAGTTACGTTATAAATTGTGTGAGAAATGCGGAATTCCCCTCAATGGCCTACGCCGTTGGAGGTAGCCACGGACGTCCCAGCGCCGATCCCTGTACGCCATGTTCAGTAAGATAGCGATCCAACTCAACCATCCCCGTCCAGCGATTTTCACACCATAGCGGTGCAAGTAGCGTCGGGCGACGGGCGCTGGCGGAAATGCGGTGGTAGATAACTTCCGGCGGCGTATGGCGAATCATTTCTCCGGCAGTGAGCGTGTAATCTTCCAGTTCAATACCGTTCAAACGCCCCGCTTCCCAGGCTTTCGCCATAATGCTGCCTTTCACAATATGCAGCGGATGCAGCTTTATGCCGTCCACGCCGGTTTCAACCACTCGCTCCAGCGTTTGCAAACATTCAGCCTGCCCTTCGCCAGGCAGCCCGACAATTAAGTGAGAACACACCTTCAGACCGCGCTGACGTGCCAGCTGGGTTTTACGCTGATAACAGGCAAAATCATGGCCGCGATTGATGCGATGCAGCGTTTTGTCGTGTGCGGTTTGCAGCCCCAGCTCCAGCCACACTTCATAGCCCTGGTCTTTATATTCGCAAAGCAGATCCAGCACCGCATCTGGCACGCAGTCCGGGCGCGTACCAACACACAAACCAACGATATTGGCCTGGCTTACCGCCTGTTGATACATAGAACGCAGCACCTGAACTTCCGCAAAGGTGCTGGTATACGCCTGAAAGTAAGCCAGATAGCGTTTCGCGCGGTTAACTAAATTCGCCTGGTGCGCCAGTTGCTCGGCAATGGAACGATGTTGCTGCGCTTCATCGGCAAACGAGGCAACATTACAGAATGTGCAGCCGCCACGCCCGATGGTACCGTCACGGTTAGGGCAGCTAAAACCGCCGTGCAGCGTCAGCTTATGCACCTTTTGCCCATAGCGACGGGTGAGATCACCACCAAACATATTGACTAATTTCTGTAACTGCATAATCTGATAGACCGCGCCTTGAAAAGAGGCCAAAGCCTGCCATTTTTAGCTCAATTCGGCGATGACCTGGATCAATCGTCCCGGCTTGCTTTTATCAACTGCATAATCAATCAAAATTACCGAAATTTCATGCATAATCACATAAATCACTTTTGCTTATCTTGTGTCAGATTTTTTTATCTCCTTATGGATTTTAGGCAAAAACAGTAGCATGAAACGTCATTACCAATTAAGGCAGTATAAAATGCTGGTTTTCTCGTCAGTTCAAGGCAGGATAAGGGTTAACACGCCTTAATGACAGTCAGGAATTGGCTGTTTCTCTAACGACGTCCCTTTTAGCCTTAAATAGAAAATCTATTTTAATTTCAGATAATTAATAAAGAATTTTGCGCTAAAGCACATTTTTGTACCAATAAGCTTGCCATTTGACCTGTATCAGCTTTCCCGATAAGTTGGAAATCCGCTGGAAGCTTTCTGGATGAGCAGCCTGCTCATCATATTTATGCAGTAATTGAGATCCCCTCTTCACCGTATTAACCGATGCGAAAAGGACAACAAGGGGGCGAATGCGAGGCGCGCGTATGACACGCAAACCCCGTCGCCACGCTCTTTCTGTGCCCGTGCGTAGCGGTTCGGAAGTGGGGTTCCCGCAGAGCCTGGGGAGGTTCACTGATATGTTGTACGATAAATCCCTTGAGAAGGATAACTGTGGTTTCGGCCTGATCGCCCACATAGAAGGCGAACCTAGCCACAAGGTAGTGCGTACTGCAATACACGCACTGGCCCGAATGCAGCACCGTGGTGCGATTCTCGCCGATGGTAAAACCGGTGACGGTTGCGGCCTGCTATTACAAAAACCGGATCGCTTTTTTCGCATCGTTGCGCAGGAGCGCGGCTGGCGTTTAGCAAAAAACTACGCCGTCGGGATGCTCTTCCTGAATAAAGATCCTGAACTCGCCGCTGCCGCACGCCGCATCGTTGAAGAAGAGCTGCAACGCGAAACCTTGTCGATTGTGGGCTGGCGTGATGTCCCCACTAACGAAGGCGTGCTGGGTGAAATCGCCCTCTCTTCTCTGCCACGCATTGAGCAAATTTTCGTTAACGCTCCGGCTGGCTGGCGTCCGCGTGATATGGAGCGCCGTCTGTTTATCGCCCGCCGCCGCATTGAAAAGCGTCTCGAAGCCGACAAAGACTTCTACGTCTGTAGCCTGTCGAATCTGGTGAACATCTATAAAGGTCTGTGTATGCCGGCAGATCTGCCGCGCTTTTATCTGGATCTTGCGGACCTGCGTCTGGAATCTGCCATTTGCCTGTTCCACCAGCGCTTCTCCACTAACACCGTACCGCGCTGGCCGCTGGCGCAGCCGTTCCGCTATCTGGCGCATAACGGCGAGATCAACACCATTACCGGTAACCGCCAATGGGCGCGCGCCCGTACCTATAAATTCCAGACGCCACTGATCCCTGACCTGCACGACGCCGCGCCGTTCGTCAACGAAACCGGCTCCGACTCCAGCTCAATGGATAACATGCTGGAACTGTTGCTGGCTGGCGGGATGGATATCATCCGCGCCATGCGCCTGTTAGTACCACCCGCCTGGCAGAACAACCCGGATATGGACCCGGAACTGCGTGCCTTCTTTGACTTTAACTCCATGCATATGGAGCCGTGGGATGGCCCGGCGGGCATCGTGATGTCTGACGGTCGTTTTGCCGCCTGTAACCTTGACCGTAACGGTCTGCGTCCGGCGCGCTATGTCATCACCAAAGATAAGCTCATCACCTGCGCCTCTGAAGTCGGTATCTGGGATTATCAGCCTGACGAAGTGGTCGAAAAAGGCCGCGTCGGGCCAGGCGAACTGATGGTAATCGACACTCGCAGTGGGCGCATTCTGCACTCGGCAGAAACCGATGACGATCTGAAAAGCCGCCATCCCTATAAAGAGTGGATGGAGAAAAACGTCCGCCGTCTGGTACCGTTTGAAGATCTGCCCGATGAAGAAGTAGGTAGCCGCGAACTGGACGACGACACGCTTGCCAGCTACCAGAAACAGTTTAACTACAGCGCGGAAGAGCTGGACTCTGTAATCCGTGTGCTGGGCGAAAACGGCCAGGAGGCGGTCGGTTCGATGGGCGACGACACTCCATTCGCCGTGCTCTCCAGTCAGCCGCGCATTATTTACGACTATTTCCGTCAGCAGTTTGCGCAGGTAACTAACCCACCAATCGACCCGCTGCGTGAAGCGCACGTTATGTCGCTCGCCACCAGTATCGGTCGTGAAATGAACGTCTTCTGCGAAGCAGAAGGCCAGGCGCACCGTTTAAGCTTTAAATCGCCGATTCTGCTCTACTCCGATTTCAAACAGCTCACGACGATGAAAGAGAAACACTACCGCGCAGATACGCTGGATATCACCTTTGACGTCACCAAAACCACGCTCGAAGCGACGGTCAAAGAGCTGTGCGACAAAGCCGAAAAAATGGTACGTAGCGGCACCGTATTGCTGGTGCTTTCCGACCGGAATATCGGCAAAGATCGCCTGCCGGTTCCGGCCCCGATGGCGGTTGGCGCGATCCAGACCCGTCTGGTCGATCAAAGTCTGCGTTGCGATGCCAACATCATCGTCGAAACCGCCAGCGCCCGCGATCCGCACCATTTCGCCGTGTTGCTGGGCTTCGGCGCGACGGCTATTTATCCATACCTTGCCTATGAAACGCTGGGCCGCCTGGTAGACACTCAGGCGATTGCTAAAAATTATCGTACCGTGATGCTGAACTACCGTAACGGCATCAACAAAGGCTTGTACAAAATCATGTCCAAAATGGGCATCTCCACCATCGCCTCTTATCGCTGCTCGAAACTGTTTGAAGCGGTCGGCCTGCACGATGATGTAGTGGGCCTGTGCTTCCAGGGCGCGGTCAGCCGCATTGGTGGGGCAAGCTTTGAAGACTTCCAGCAGGATCTGCTGAATCTGTCGAAACGTGCCTGGCTGGCGCGTAAGCCCATCAGCCAGGGCGGCCTACTGAAATATGTGCACGGCGGCGAATACCACGCCTACAACCCGGACGTGGTGCGCACGCTGCAACAGGCGGTCCAGAGTGGCGAGTACAGCGACTATCAGGAATACGCGAAGCTGGTTAATGAGCGTCCGGCAACAACGCTGCGCGATCTGCTGGCAATTACGCCGGGTGATGAAGCGATCAACATTGCTGATGTTGAACCGGCAAGCGAACTGTTTAAACGCTTCGATACCGCTGCAATGTCTATTGGCGCATTAAGCCCGGAAGCGCACGAAGCGCTGGCAGAAGCGATGAACAGCATCGGTGGTAACTCGAACTCCGGTGAAGGTGGTGAAGACCCTGCCCGCTATGGCACCAACAAAGTGTCGCGCATCAAGCAGGTGGCTTCCGGTCGATTCGGTGTTACTCCGGCGTACCTGGTCAATGCCGACGTCATTCAGATTAAAGTCGCCCAGGGCGCGAAGCCGGGTGAAGGCGGTCAGTTGCCGGGCGATAAAGTCACGCCTTACATCGCCAAACTGCGCTATTCGGTGCCGGGCGTGACACTGATCTCCCCGCCGCCGCACCACGATATCTACTCTATCGAGGACCTGGCGCAGCTGATTTTCGACCTCAAGCAGGTCAACCCGAAAGCGATGATCTCCGTAAAACTTGTGTCCGAACCGGGCGTCGGTACCATCGCGACTGGCGTGGCGAAAGCTTATGCCGATTTAATCACCATCGCAGGCTATGACGGCGGTACGGGGGCAAGCCCGCTGTCGTCGGTGAAATATGCAGGCTGCCCGTGGGAACTCGGTCTGGTGGAAACCCAGCAGGCGCTGGTTGCTAACGGTCTACGTCATAAAATTCGGTTGCAGGTTGATGGCGGCCTGAAAACGGGTGTCGATATCATTAAAGCAGCAATTCTCGGCGCAGAAAGCTTCGGCTTCGGCACTGGCCCAATGGTCGCACTCGGCTGTAAATATCTGCGTATTTGCCACCTGAACAACTGCGCCACGGGTGTAGCAACTCAGGATGACAAACTGCGTAAGAATCACTATCACGGCCTGCCGTTCAAGGTGACGAATTACTTTGAGTTTATCGCCCGTGAAACCCGCGAGCTGATGGCACTGTTGGGCGTAACGCGTCTGGTGGATCTGATTGGCCGTACCGACCTGCTGAAAGAGCTGGACGGTTTCACCGCCAAACAGCAGAAGCTGGCGCTGTCGAAGTTGCTGGAGACTGCCGAGCCTAAGGCTGGTAAGGCGCTCTACTGCACCGAAAACAACCCGCCGTTTGATAACGGCCTGCTGAATGCGCAGTTGCTGCAACAGGCGAAACCGTTTGTCGATGAACGCCAGAGCAAAACCTTCTGGTTCGATATTCGCAACACCGACCGTTCTGTCGGCGCGTCGCTTTCAGGCTATATCGCCCAAACGCACGGCGATCAGGGGCTGGCAGCCGATCCTATCAAAGCGTACTTCAACGGCACCGCAGGCCAGAGCTTCGGTGTGTGGAACGCGGGCGGCGTGGAACTGTACCTGACCGGTGATGCCAACGACTATGTTGGTAAAGGCATGGCGGGCGGCTTAATCGCCATTCGTCCTCCGGTTGGCTCAGCCTTCCGCAGCCATGAAGCAAGCATTATCGGCAACACCTGCCTGTATGGCGCGACCGGTGGTCGTCTGTATGCCGCAGGCCGCGCGGGTGAACGTTTCGGCGTGCGTAACTCCGGTGCTATCACCGTGGTAGAAGGTATTGGCGACAACGGCTGTGAATATATGACGGGTGGTATCGTCTGTATTCTGGGTAAAACCGGCGTTAACTTCGGCGCGGGCATGACCGGCGGCTTCGCTTACGTTCTCGATGAAAGCGGCGATTTCCGCAAACGCGTTAACCCGGAACTGGTCGAGGTCTTAAGCGTTGACGATCTGGCGATCCATGAAGAGCATCTGCGTGGTCTTATCACCGAGCATGTGCAGCATACCGGTTCTCAGCGCGGTGAAGAGATTCTGGCGAACTGGTCAACCTTCGCCACTAAATTTGCGCTAGTTAAACCGAAGTCCAGTGATGTAAAAGCACTGCTGGGTCACCGTAGTCGTAGCGCAGCAGAGTTGCGCGTGCAGGCGCAGTAAGGGGTAGCAACAATGAGTCAGAATGTTTATCAATTTATCGACCTGCAGCGCGTTGATCCGCCAAAGAAACCGCTGAAGATCCGCAAAATTGAGTTTGTTGAAATTTACGAGCCGTTTTCCGAAGGCCAGGCCAAAGCGCAGGCTGACCGCTGCCTGTCGTGCGGCAACCCATACTGCGAGTGGAAATGCCCGGTACACAACTACATCCCGAACTGGCTGAAGCTCGCCAACGAGGGACGTATTTTTGAAGCGGCAGAACTGTCGCATCAGACCAATACCCTGCCGGAAGTTTGCGGACGTGTCTGCCCGCAAGACCGTCTGTGCGAAGGTTCCTGTACTCTGAACGATGAGTTTGGTGCAGTGACCATCGGCAACATTGAGCGTTATATCAATGATAAAGCGTTCGAAATGGGCTGGCGTCCGGATATGTCCGGCGTGAAACAGACCGGTAAAAAAGTGGCGATTATCGGCGCAGGCCCGGCCGGTCTGGCGTGTGCGGATGTCCTGACGCGCAACGGCGTAAAAGCGGTCGTCTTCGACCGTCACCCGGAAATTGGCGGCTTGCTGACCTTCGGTATTCCGGCCTTCAAGCTGGAAAAAGAGGTAATGACGCGCCGCCGTGAAATCTTCACCGGCATGGGTATTGAATTCAAACTCAATACCGAAGTAGGCCGCGACGTACAGCTGGACGATCTGCTGAGTGATTACGATGCGGTGTTCCTTGGCGTCGGGACTTATCAGTCAATGCGCGGCGGACTGGAAAACGAAGACGCCGATGGCGTGTACGCGGCGCTGCCGTTCCTCATCGCCAACACCAAACAGTTAATGGGCTTTGGTGAAACCCGCGAAGAACCGTTTGTCAGCATGGAAGGTAAACGCGTGGTGGTACTTGGCGGTGGCGACACTGCGATGGATTGCGTGCGCACGTCTGTACGCCAGGGTGCGAAGCACGTTACCTGTGCCTATCGTCGTGATGAAGAGAACATGCCGGGTTCCCGCCGCGAAGTGAAAAACGCGCGGGAAGAAGGCGTAGAGTTCAAATTTAACGTCCAGCCACTAGGTATAGAAGTGAACGGTAACGGCAAAGTCAGCGGCGTAAAAATGGTGCGTACCGAAATGGGTGAACCGGATGCCAAAGGTCGTCGCCGCGCGGAGATCGTTGCAGGTTCCGAACATATTGTTCCGGCGGATGCGGTGATCATGGCGTTTGGTTTCCGCCCACACAGCATGGAATGGCTGGCAAAACACAGCGTCGAGCTGGATTCGCAGGGGCGCATTATCGCCCCGGAAAGCAACGACAACGCCTTCCAGACCAGCAACCCGAAAATCTTTGCTGGCGGCGATATCGTCCGTGGTTCCGATCTGGTGGTGACCGCTATTGCCGAAGGTCGTAAGGCGGCGGACGGCATTATGAACTGGCTGGAAGTTTAAACTCTGTCACAGCGCCGCCTCCTCAGAAAAGAGTCGGCGCTGAAATTCTCCTTTCTTTCTGGAAAACGCCTCGCATAATCTGAAGAAAACCAATGTAATACGCTCATCTGGATTGTTACCGGCAGATGCCCGGCGTATAGCTGATTCCATTATTCAACACAGCTCCATATAAAGGGAAAGATAATGGAATCGCTCTCATTTCAAACCACCGCAGGCTACCAGCAAATCCACGACGGCATTATTCACCTGGTCGATAGTGCCCGGACGGAAACGGTACGTAGTGTTAACGCGTTAATGACCGCGACGTATTGGGAAATTGGCCGACGGATAGTCGAATTTGAACAAGGTGGTGAGGCTCGGGCCGCGTATGGTACGCAGCTAATCAAGCGGCTATCAAAGGATTTAAGTCTAAGGTATAAGCGTGGGTTCTCTGCAAAAAACTTACGCCAAATGAGGCTTTTTTACCTTTTTTATCAACATATTGAAATTCGGCAGACGCTGTCTGCCAAATCTTTCCCCCTGCCCTGGTCCACCTACGTCCGTTTACTTTCCGTTAAAAACGCTGACGCCCGCAGCTTTTATGAAAAAGAGACGCTCCGCTGTGGCTGGTCTGTTCGCCAGCTAGAGCGGCAAATTGCGACCCAGTTTTATGAGCGGACACTACTGTCACATGACAAATCAGCCATGCTGCAACAACACGCTCCTGCCGAGACGCATATTCTTCCGCAACAGGCGATACGCGATCCTTTTGTGCTCGAATTTCTGGAGTTGAAAGATGAATACTCAGAATCCGATTTTGAGGAGGCGCTGATCAACCACCTGATGGATTTCATGCTGGAACTTGGGGATGATTTTGCCTTTGTTGGTCGACAGCGAAGGTTACGCATTGATGACAACTGGTTTCGGGTCGATCTGTTGTTTTTCCACCGCCGTTTACGCTGCCTGCTAATCGTCGATCTAAAAGTGGGCAAATTTAGCTATAGCGATGCCGGACAAATGAATATGTATCTCAACTACGCCAAAGAGCACTGGACGCTACCTGATGAGAAACGACTCGCGGATGAACTCGTTCGAACACAGGCGGTGTTAGAGGAAGGCTATAGACGCCGTTAATTTCAGCGGTTTCGAATTCTGCAGACGGTGTCTGCAGAATCTTTAAAACGAACTAAGTTTTAAGCCATTAAATCAGCCTTAACCTTCACCACAACCTTTTTAATCTCTCCAGGCTCGCCGACAACGCATCCTGGTTTATGCGGTTCACCTGGCATAAACACGGCGAACATTCCCGGTTTTAAGATGATGGCTTGCTCGTTATCAATGGTGCTGCAAAGCTGATAATCATCCTCATGGTGGAACTCTTCACACTGACGCGCAGTGCCTGCCATGCCAAACAGAATCCGTTCCTCACCGTTTAATAACAGCTGGATATCAATGTATTGCTCGTGCAATTCCGCTTTTTTCTCAACGGGCGATTGAGTGTTAAACGTCATGACATTCATAAAGATATTGTCGCCCTGTAATTCGTAACGACCCGGTGCTTTTTCTTGTGGTCTGGCAGCTAATGCCAGCGTTAACGCGTCCTGTAACGCAGGATGTAATCCGGCAGACGGTAATGACTGTACTTCACCCATCATCATAATTTTTCTCCCTGGGCCAACAGCGCAGCCCCAAGTAAACCTGCATCATGGCGGTAGTGCGCCGCCAGTAAATCAACATGAAATGCCGCTGGCTCCTGCGCCAGATACGTTTCCACCAGCGCCAGATACCCTTCTGCCAGACCAACGCTGCCACCGACCACTACGCACTGGCAATCAGTTGTGGCTTTAATATCGGCGATCAGCCTTGCCAGCACGCGGGCGGAGCGGTGAATCAGTTGCTGCGCCTGCTCGTCGCCCTGCCCGGCGCGCATGAAAATGGTTTTCGCATCCGCGCCAGCCAACTCCCCCTGCGCTGCCGCTGCAATGCCGCGACCAGAAGCAATCGCCTCCACGCAACCTGTGCGTCCACAGCCACAGACGGGACCATGCGGATCGGCAAGTGTATGCCCGATATGCCCCGCCAGACCACCAGGGCCGGTAAGCAGTTTGCCGCCGCTCACTACACCGCCGCCGACGCCAGTGGAAACGGTGATAAACACCATCTCGGTTATATCGCCTTCCAGCGCCTGATACTCCGCCCACGCAGCGGCCTGCGCATCGTTAATGGCAATGGTCGGCAAATCGGTAAGTTGTTCCAGTGTTTTGACTAACGGAAAGTGTAGCAATCCACCGAGATTATGCGGATTTAGCGCCAGCAGGCTGCCATCGCGGATTATCCCGGTTGAAGCGATGGCAACTTGTTGCGCATGAGCGTGTAACGGGGAGACTAATGCGGATAAGGCATCACGCAGCGCCTGCGGAGTCTGGCTGGCAGGTGTCGGTAGTTCACGGCGATCGCGGATCTGCCCATCAGCGCCAATCAGCGCAGCGGCAAGTTTTGTACCGCCAATATCAATCGCCAGTGTGGTCATAGCACCGCCTTTTTCATCGCTGTGTTGTACCACTGGCAAATGTGCTCAAGACGCGTAATGGCAGAACCAACTGTTACCGCCCACGCGCCGTGGCGCATTGCGTCTGCCGCCTGCGCTGGCGAGTTGTAACGCCCTTCGGCAATCACCCGACATCCGGCGTCGCTCAATGTTTTCACCAGCGCCAGATCCGGCTCTTCTGGCGTTTCAGGCATGGTATAGCCAGAAAGCGTAGTACCAATAATTTCGGCTCCCAGCTTTTGGCATGCCAGGCCGTCTTCCGGCGTTGAGCAGTCGGTCATCGCCAGTAAACCATGATGATGGATACGTGCCAGCAGCGTTTCAACAGGCACCGGACGCGGTCGGTCGGTGCCGTCAATGGCGATAATGTCCGCGCCCGCCTGCGCCAGCGCATCAACATCTTCAATATAGGCCGTGATGCGTACCGGAGAATCCTCCAGATCGCGTTTCACAATCCCAATAATCGGCACGCTCACCACCGCACGCGTGGCTTGCAGATTTGCCACACCTTCGATGCGAATGGCAACCGCACCCGCCTGCTCTGCCGCTAATGCCATGGCAGCGACGATTTCCGGTTTATCAAGTGGGCTGTCAGGCACCGGCTGGCAGGAGACAATCAGGCCACCGTTGGCGGCGATTTTTTGATCCAGTTGTGCAAGTAACGACATACTTCTTCCCTTAGCAAAAGGCCCGGCACATGACCGGGCAACAGGATTAACTTTTGGTTTTGACTAAATCGTTTTTGGCGCTGCCAAACGGCACGGCACCGCTAAATGGTTTGCCGTCGATAGCGTCATGAGTACGCAATGCTTCCGGGCGCAGCCAACGCTGAACACGAGAAGGCATATCCAGCCCAATCAGCAGGATCACCACGAACGTCAGACTGAACGAAAGCGATCCCAGTGCCGTGCCCAGATCCAGACGTTGAGCAATCAGCGCACCAATGATCGGCGCCAGTGCGCCGCCAAGTGCACCAACGTTGTAGGTAAAACCCAGGCCCGCCGCACGCTGATCGGTATCGAAATAACCACCAATCAGTTTCGGTAAGATCCCGGAGATCCCCTGACCGAGCATCTGCTGGAAGAACAGCAACAGACCAAGTACCCAGACGTTTGCACCGCCAATCGCAAATACCGGAATAATCAGCAATTGCGAGGCTAACAGGCTACAAACGTAGGCTTTGCGCGTTCCCAGCCAGTCACCGAGGAAGCCGCCGACACAGCAACCCACCGCCGCCCCAAAGCCGCTAAAGAACAGCACATTGGCGACAGTATGCGGGTCATAAGCAAGATCGGTTTTCAGATACGTTGGCAGCAGTGCCTGAATCGGCCACGAGTAGAGGAAAGCAAATAACACAACCACCATCAGCATTACGCCCGTTGGCCAGCGTTTGCCCGTACTCTGTACCATAAAGCTGATAAAGATTGCGGCGCATAACAGCCCGAGAACAGCGACGATTGCGGCATTTTGCAGGTTACCGGCGAAGCAGAACCACAGCGCAGTAGCCGCCGCCAGCGTCATCACGATATTGGCGATGCGATGTTCACCACGGTAGAGAATATCCACCATCGTGCGCACCGGTGCTTTGCCCCCGTGTTTCTCTTTCCAGTCTTCCGCTTCCGGGATGTTTTTCCGCAGCCAGAGAGCAAAGATGATCGGCAAAATGCCGATAAAGAACAGCGCACGCCAGCCCCAGACCGGAACCACCAGGCTGTAGACCTGAGCGGCAACGACGGCCCCCACAGAGAAGCCTGAAATCAGAAAACCACTGGCTTTGTTACGCAGCTGTTTTGGCCAGCTTTCAATGACATAGGTGGCGCTGGAACCGTATTCACCCGCCATCCCCATGCCTATCACCAGACGAGCAATAAACATAGTGATGTAGCCAGGCGCAAAGCCGCAGGCCAGCGTCCCAACCGAGAAGAGAACGATACTGGTGACCATTGCCAGACGACGCCCGTAGCGGTCGCCCATAGCGCCAAGCATCAGGCCGCCGAACCAACGAGAGATGAAGGCTGCGGAAATCAGACTTGCCGCCTGTACCGTTGTCAGCCCGAATTCACCTTGTACTTCAGTGAGTACCAGGGCAATTAAAACGAAATCAAAACCATCAAGCAGATATCCCAACCAGGCAGCGGAAAATGCGCGCCATTGCGCACGATTGAGATGGCGATACCACGGGATATTCTGGGTTGTAGTACTCATTGTGAGTCTCCCGCGGTGGGCAATGCCCACACGCTTTGGTATGAAAATTGTAGGGTACAGATGCGCTTAGTTCCCCTCACCCGGTAGGGGCGAGCGAGGGGAAAAAACTCACCCGCGCTCTTGCATCAACTGCTGAGCAAGCGCCTTCAGTTCTGGCAGATATTTTTCATCTACCGGACCAAACGGTTTACGGCACAGCGGAACAGACACCACATCCATATAGTGCAGGACGGTTTTCAGGCCGCGGAATACGCCGGTTTTAATGAGCAAATCAATGACTTTGTTGCACTCAGTTTGCAGCTTCTGCGCGGTCTGGATATCGCCTTCTTTCAGCGCCTTCACGATACCCTGATAACGCCAACCCATGATGTTGTAAGTACTGCCGATACCGCCGTCTGCGCCCGCCAGCAGGCCGGAAGCGAAGATTTCGTCGTAACCGTTATAGAGCACCAGATCCGGGTGTTCGCGACGGATCTGTTCCATCTGATAGAGATCGCCAGAGGTCTGTTTCAGCGCACCTACGCCAGGTAACGTAACCAGTGTATTGATCTGATCCAGAGTCAGTTTTACCCCGCTCAGTGCCGGAATGTTGTACACCACCATCGGCAAACCATCCGCCGAGTCAATGATTGACCGATAGTGATCGCAGTGTTCTTCAAAGCTGAAAGGATAGTAGAACGGCGTAACGGCGGAGACGGCATCGAAGCCATAACGTTTGGCTGAAGCCGCAAGCTGTTGGCTTTCAGCAGTACTGACGCAACCTACGTGAGCGATTAATTTAATCTTACCTTTCGCCTCTTCGGCGACGATTTCCATTACCTGTTCACGCTCGGAAAGGCTCTGCACAAAGGCTTCGCCTGTCGAACCACCCACGTACAAACCGTCGATGCCCTGCTGAATATTGAACTGAACCAGGCGGCGCAGACTCGCTTTATCCAGTGCTTGTTGTTGATCAAAAGGAGTCAGGAGTGCGGCCATCACGCCACGTAAATTCGTTGCCATAAATACCTCTGAAGTGATGCTGTCTGTTGAAACGATATACCTTTATACCTGTTATACCAGATCAAATAAGCAACACATCATACAGAACGCTTATAATGCGATCTGCTTCACTAAAGTGGCATTATTTCTTTTTGTGAGTGGTTTGGCCGAAGGCGTGCCAGGTGGCAGAAACGCTGTTGAGATGTGATTGCAACGCGCGATCGGCTTCGTCGGGATCGTGGCGGCGGATCGCGTCAACGATCGCAATATGTTGTTGATAGCTGACGTTATTATGCTCATGCAATGCCTGATCGGCGACCGTTGGGCGCGCGGCGATCAACCAGTCGAGCAAGGCAACGTGGATTGCCTTAAAGATCGGATTACCCGGGATCTCCGCCAGTACGCGGTGGAAATCAACGTCTGAACGAATGAACGCGGCATTGTTATCCAGCGACTGACTGTTGATTTCCAGGGCTTTTGCCAGCAAATCGATTTGTTCATCGGTGGCATGTTCAGCCGCATAGCGCACCAGGCTGGACTCAAAGAACAGACGTAACTGTTCGAAATGGGCTATCCCTCCTGGATGAGAAAGGAAATCTTTCGCCATACCGGACAACTCGCCGATGATGGTGTCCGCAGAAGGACGCGAGACGCGAGCGCGCTCACCGTTATTTATTTGCACCAGACCTTTACGCTTTAACGCCGCCAGTGCTTCACGCACCGAAGGACGCCCGACGTTAAAGAACGCCATGAGTTCGCGCTCAGACGGCAACTGCTCCCCTTCGCCAAACTCGCGGCGGCGGATCATCTGCTCCAGCTCTTCTTCCACCATTTCGGAGAGTTTTTTACGCGCCAGCGGACGGCTACGCAAGTTGCGACCAATTGCAGGTGAAGAATCTTCGTTTTGCGAATCAAATGCGTTCATAAGGCCCATTCTTTAAGGTCAGTGTGATTAACATCATCAATGACATCCTATCACAGGAATGAAAGCAGGGTGAAACGAAGGGTTTTACTCTTCGTACACCATCATTATCGTAATTAATTTAATAATTAACTTTTGCGAAAAATAAATATAACGTAGATAAAAACATCCCAGCTAAATTATTTACAAGAATATTCATAGACATTATGAATATTATGAACGTGTTCTTGCGAAATAATCATAAATATATATTTTATAATGAAAAACTCTCTTTATTACGATTAAAAAATTCGACACCAACACCATAAATAACCTTGTAAAAAATATAACATCATTGTTTTCAATCTGCCGTTAATGGGATTGACCATATTCTTTTGACACGGAGTTGAACAATGTTCGGCATAATTATTTCTGTCATCGTGTTAATAACGATGGGCTATTTGATCCTTAAAAATTACAAACCACAGGTGGTGCTGGCCGCAGCGGGTATCTTCCTGATGATGTGTGGTGTCTGGTTAGGGTTTGGGGGTGTACTCGACCCCGCCAAAAGCAGCGGCTATCTGATTGTTGATATTTATAATGAAATCCTGCGCATGCTGTCCAACCGCATTGCCGGGTTGGGGCTGTCGATTATGGCGGTGGGCGGTTATGCCCGTTACATGGAGCGCATAGGAGCCAGTCGGGCGATGGTGAGCTTGTTAAGCCGCCCGTTAAAGCTCATTCGCTCACCGTATCTCATACTGTCGGCAACTTACGTCATCGGTCAAATCATGGCGCAGTTTATTACCAGCGCCTCCGGTCTGGGTATGTTGCTGATGGTCACGTTATTTCCGACGCTGGTGAGTCTGGGAGTAAGTCGCCTCTCTGCGGTGGCGGTTATAGCGACCACCATGTCTATTGAATGGGGAATTCTGGAAACGAACTCCATTTTTGCCGCCCAGGTAGCGGGAATGAAAATCGCCACTTACTTCTTCCACTATCAGCTACCGGTCGCCTCTTGTGTCATTCTCTCAGTGGCAATCTCCCACTTTTTCGTGCAACGCGCTTTTGACAAAAAAGATAAAAATATCAATCACGAACAGGCGGAGCAAAAGGATCTCAACAATGTCCCACCGCTCTATTACGCCATTTTACCGGTGATGCCGTTAATCCTGATGCTCGGCTCGCTGTTCCTCGCCCACGTCGGGCTGATGCAGTCAGAACTGCATCTGGTGGTGGTGATGTTACTGAGTTTGACGGTGACGATGTTTGTTGAGTTCTTCCGCAAGCATAACTTGCGCGAAACAATGGACGATGTGCAGGCGTTTTTTGACGGCATGGGTACGCAGTTTGCCAACGTGGTAACGCTGGTGGTCGCGGGTGAAATATTTGCGAAAGGCTTAACGACGATTGGCACCGTTGATGCGGTTATCAAAGGCGCCGAGCATTCTGGCCTTGGTGGCATTGGCGTGATGATTATTATGGCGCTGGTAATTGCCATTTGTGCCATTGTGATGGGCTCCGGCAATGCGCCATTTATGTCATTTGCCAGCCTTATTCCGAATATCGCAGCTGGACTGCACGTACCCGCGGTAGTGATGATTATGCCGATGCACTTTGCCACAACGCTGGCGCGTGCGGTTTCGCCGATTACTGCGGTAGTGGTAGTAACTTCAGGAATAGCAGGCGTTTCGCCCTTTGAAGTGGTGAAGCGGACTGCGATCCCAATGGCAGTCGGATTCGTGGTGAATATGATCGCCACAATTACGCTATTTTATTAAGCCCTTAAAACGACAAAACAGGCCTCCTGGGCCTGTTTTTGTTTTACTTCACAACGCGTAATGCCGGGCGACCACCACGTGGCGGTTGCGGCGGTTCATCATCAGGATGATTATCATCATCGCGATCTGGCTTATCGCCATCAATGACCGACATAACGGTTTCATTATCTGCCGATACATCTTCATCATTCATGATGCTGGCATCTTCGTCGTAGGCAGCTTCAGGCTCGAACATTGTGCCTGCGCCATTTTCACGGGCGTAGATAGCCAGCACAGCAGCCAGCGGTACTGAAACTTGCCGCGGGATACCGCCAAAGCGCGCGTTAAAGCGCACTTCATCATTCGCCAGTTCCAGGTTGCCGACCGCACGCGGAGCAATGTTGAGTACGATTTGCCCGTCACGTGCATATTCCATAGGAACCTGCACGCCAGGGAGCGTCACATCCACCACCAGGTGCGGCGTGAGCTGGTTATCCAGCAACCACTCATAGAATGCACGCAGCAGATAGGGACGACGTGGTGTTAGCTGTGACAAATCCATACAGATTAACTCCGGCCCAGACGCATTTCACGTTCAGCTTCGGTTAAGGAAGCAAGGAAAGAGTCACGCTCAAAGACGCGGGTCATATAGCCTTTCAGCTCTTTCGCACCCGGGCCGCTGAACTCGATGCCCAGTTGCGGCAGACGCCACAGCAGCGGAGCAAGGTAGCAATCGACCAGGCTGAACTCATCGCTCAGGAAGTACGGCTTCTGACCGAAGACCGGCGCAATCGCCAGCAGTTCTTCGCGCAGTTGCTTACGTGCGGCATCCGCTTCAGAGGCTGAACCGTTGATGATGGTGTTCATCAGCGTGTACCAGTCTTTTTCGATGCGGTGCATGTACAGGCGGCTTTCACCGCGAGCTACCGGGTAAACAGGCATCAGTGGCGGATGCGGGAAACGCTCATCCAGGTATTCCATAATGATGCGAGATTCCCACAGGGTCAGCTCACGATCCACCAGGGTCGGAACGCTCTGATTCGGGTTGAGGTCAATCAGATCCTGAGGCGGATTGTCCTTTTCCACGTGTTCGATCTCGAAACTTACACCTTTTTCAGCCAGCACAATGCGGACCTGATGGCTATAGATGTCAGTAGGACCGGAAAACAGCGTCATTACCGAACGTTTGTTGGCAGCGACAGCCATGAAAACCTCCAGGTATAGTCAGAATTTTTACTGCTACCAGCCACCAGGTGGCCAGTCAGAAGTTGTGTTACCCAGTAAGGAACGACTCTCTTTGTTCGAAAAACAAACAAAAAATGAGCAATACCCGACATTTGGGCAGAAAATTGGATGATAGTTTACCAGATTTTGCGACCTTTGTGGTGAGTCGATGCCGGAAATGGGGAAAAAGAGATGTTCCTTAGTCTGAAATGCTTGACTTAATCCCCACCAGAAATGTTGTTTACCTCTTTTACGCCGTTGCTATCGGTGCGCCCCAGCCATCAAAACTACCGCCATGCTTTTCAGCCAAATCGGTAAGCTGGCATGTAATCTCGGTCATATGCCATTGTTCAGGAGCATCAGTGTTAGTAAATGACGCCATATACCCTGGTTGTTGGTCGTTCATCCGAATGCTCACCAGCGTAATGCCATATGGCAATTTCGTCACGTCCTCCGCAAAGGCGCGTGCAGCAGCTTCTGTCGGCAATGTCGCGTAGTAATCAATGGTGCGTGGAAGAGTCAAATCGTCACCATGTTCCAGCAGCCCACGGCATACGCGGGAATCGTGTATCCAGTTCCAGTCATATTTCGACGGGTACAGGAACTGGCGATAGTAATTTCCGTTATCGTTTTTACTCATACTATAGCTGCAAGAGACTTCCGGGCCACCCGCGAGCAATTTATCCAGCGTTCTTTCCCAGTCCAGTTCTTTTTCCGACTGGAAAACAAAATCGCGCCAGCCTTCTTGTGTTACCACCCCCACCAACCAAATCGGTAAGGCCTTGCCCCTCTCCTCAAGCCAGTCCTCTATACGATTTAAACGTTGTGTTTCATCAGGCTGCGGTAAACCGTTTTCATAACAATGGGTATAACGCACACGAAAGAACCAGGTGTGGTTAAGTCGATCAAATCTTTCGTCCTGAATGGCGCCGATATCAACACGTATGCCCGTGACATGGTCATCCACTGTTGTAATAAAGAACTCCCATTTATTCGACAACGTTAAAGATTCTTTCTTGTTAAACAATGCATTAAATAATCCCATCGCGATATCCTTTTCTACAGTACGTGGAAAATACTATTAAAAAGAGAATAATGCTGAAGAGAGAGGGAAAAGAGGCTGGAATCGGACTTTAGCCATAAAAAAACCCGCCGAAGCGGGTTTTTTTCGCAAATTGTATTCTGCCGAAGCAGAAAGCAATTAACGTTTGGAGAACTGCGGACGACGACGTGCTTTACGCAGACCGACTTTCTTACGTTCAACCTGACGAGCGTCACGAGTAACGAAGCCAGCTTTACGCAGTTCAGAACGCAGGGATTCGTCGTACTCCATCAGAGCGCGGGTGATACCGTGACGGATCGCACCAGCCTGACCAGAGATACCACCACCTTTAACAGTGATGTACAGATCCAGTTTCTCAACCATGTCGACCAGTTCCAGCGGCTGACGAACTACCATGCGGGCAGTTTCACGACCGAAGTACTGTTCCAGAGAACGTTGGTTGATAACGATTTTACCGTTGCCCGGTTTGATGAAAACGCGAGCTGCGGAACTTTTGCGGCGACCAGTGCCGTAGTATTGATTTTCAGCCATTGCCTATAATCCCGATTAGATGTCAAGAACTTGCGGTTGCTGTGCCGCGTGGTTGTGCTCGTTACCCGCGTAAACTTTCAGTTTACGGAACATAGCACGACCCAGCGGGCCTTTTGGCAACATGCCTTTAACCGCGATTTCAATCACACGCTCAGGACGGCGAGCAATCATCTCTTCAAAGGTCGCTTGTTTGATACCACCGATGTGACCGGTGTGGTGATAGTACACTTTGTCAGTACGCTTGTTGCCGGTTACAGCAACTTTGTCAGCGTTCAGAACGATGATGTAATCACCGGTATCTACGTGCGGAGTGTATTCCGCTTTGTGCTTACCGCGCAGGCGACGAGCCAGTTCAGTAGCCAGACGGCCCAGAGTTTTACCGGTCGCGTCAACAACATACCAGTCGCGTTTTACGGTTTCTGGTTTAGCTGTAAAAGTTTTCATTAAAAGCTTACCCAATAAATAGTTACACGTTGGTGAACACCCAAACGTCTTCAATTGTTGAGGTTCACACGACAAAGTCCGGCAAACCTACCCCTTCGAATAGCCTATGCCAGCACACAAAAAGTTTCGGGAAAAAAAACTTTCTTGTAACGTGGGGTCGCAGGATTATAGAGAAGTCGGGGTCAAAGATCGACCCCTTTTTGTGATTTATGGCAGGTTTTACCCTGCCAAATGCTCGCGCTTCAAATACTCTTCGCTCTGCATCTCTTGTAGACGTGACAGGCAACGCTGGAACTCAAACTTCAGTCGCTCGCCCTGATAAATTTCATACAAAGGCACTTCTGCGCTCACCACTAATTTGACATGGCGCTCGTAAAACTCATCCACCAGCGCAATAAAACGTCGTGCTTCGCTCTCCATCAACCGCGTCATGACTGGCACATCAAACAACATCACTGTGTGAAACAGGCGTGAGAGCGCTATATAGTCATGCTGGCTGCGGGCATCGACACACAAGGTGGTAAAAGAGACGGCAAGCGTCTGATTCTCAACGCCCATTGTCGCCAGCGGTCGATGGTTAATTTCTAACGTCGGTGAATTTTCGCGTTTCGCCCCCGCCAGCACCAACCAAAGTTTATCCATTTGCGCACGGGTTTCATCATTGAGCGGCGACAGCCATAAATGCGCCTGGGTAAGCGTTCGTAGTCGATAATCGACGCCTGCATCGACATTCATTACATCGCAATACTGTTTAATGGCGTCGATAGCCGGTAGAAAACGCGCTCGTTGCAGACCATTACGATAAAGCTCATCAGGCGGAATATTTGACGTTGCGACCAGCGTTATTCCGCGAGCGAACAGGGCTTTCATTAAACCGCCAAGCAACATGGCATCGGTAATATCCGAAACAAAAAATTCATCAAAACAGAGGACATCGGTTTCTGCTTTGAAGCGATCGGCAATAATTTCCAGCGGGTCAGTCTGCCCCTGTAATGCAGTCAGTTCTTCATGCACGCGCAGCATAAAACGGTGAAAGTGCAGGCGCTGTTTCCGCTCACCCGGCAAACTTTGATAGAAAAGGTCCATCAGCCAGGTTTTCCCGCGTCCTACACCGCCCCACATATATAAGCCACGCACCGGCGCACTGCTTGCCTCTTCGCGCTTACCCCACAGTTTACCGACTCGCGCCATTAACCCACTCGCCCTCGCAGTGGGCTGCGTGCTGTTGATTAATTCCTGGTAGATAATCTCCAGCCGACTGACGGCCTCTTTTTGTACGTCGTCAGGTTGATGGCTGCCCTCATTGAGCGCCTTCAGGTATTGCGATGTCGGGGTAATGCTTTGCATGATGTTCTTGTTATTCCTTGAATAATCGGTGTGCCGTTGTTCACGGTTGACGAAAAAAAGGCCGTTCTACACTACGCGATATGCAGTCGGGATTCCACTTCTGTGGAATTAACGGTTATAGTGGCATAATCAGCCGCAGGCATGGAGCCTGAAGCCAACACCCTACGGAAACAAAAGACAACGGGAGATGTTCATGACCTGGGAATATGCGCTAATTGGGTTAGTCGTCGGCATCATTATTGGTGCTGTGGCCATGCGTTTTGGTAATCGTAAACTACGCCAGCAACAGGCGTTGCAGTACGAACTGGAAAAAAATAAAGCTGAACTGGACGAGTATCGCGAAGAGTTGGTTAACCACTTTGCCCGCAGCGCGGAATTACTGGATACCATGGCGCATGACTATCGCCAGTTGTATCAACACATGGCGAAAAGCTCCAGCAGCCTGCTGCCGGAACTGTCCGCAGAAGCAAACCCGTTCCGTAATCGTCTGGCTGAGTCTGAAGCCAGCAACGATCAGGCACCGGTGCAGATGCCACGCGACTATTCTGAAGGCGCATCTGGCCTGCTGCGCACTGGCGCAAAGCGCGACTAATTTATTTTGCGGGCGCAGCCATTGCGCCCTCCTCTTCTCTCCCTCCCCGACTATCATTTAATCTGGTGTCTCATTGTTAGCCGTCTGAAAATTCAATAACATCAAACTGTTTTGAATCTCTTTTTCTTATCATTCAGGTACGAGAGCAGGAATAATGAAAAAACAAACCCAGCTGTTGAGTGCATTAGCGTTAAGTGTCGGGTTAACTCTCTCGGCGCCGTTTCAGGCTGTCGCGTCGATTCCCGGCCAGGTTGCCGGTCAGGCGCCATTGCCCAGCCTGGCCCCGATGCTGGAAAAAGTGCTTCCCGCGGTGGTAAGCGTGCGAGTTGAAGGGACTGCCAGCCAGGAACAGAAAATCCCGGAAGAATTCAAAAAATTTTTTGGCGATGATTTACCGGATCAACCTGCGCAACCCTTTGAAGGTTTAGGCTCCGGTGTCATCATCAATGCCAATAAAGGTTATGTACTGACCAACAATCACGTCATCAATCAGGCGCAGAAAATCAGTATTCAGCTCAATGACGGACGCGAGTTTGATGCGAAGTTGATTGGCAGCGACGACCAGAGCGATATCGCCCTGCTACAAATTCAGAATCCGAGCAAATTAACGCAAATCGCCATTGCCGACTCCGACAAACTGCGCGTCGGTGATTTTGCCGTCGCGGTCGGTAACCCATTTGGCCTTGGGCAAACCGCGACTTCAGGCATTGTTTCCGCATTAGGTCGCAGCGGGTTAAATCTCGAAGGTCTGGAAAACTTTATCCAGACCGATGCTTCCATTAACCGGGGTAACTCCGGCGGTGCGCTGTTAAACCTTAACGGCGAGTTGATTGGTATTAACACCGCAATTCTTGCCCCTGGCGGCGGTAGCGTCGGGATTGGTTTTGCTATCCCCAGCAATATGGCGCGTACCCTGGCGCAGCAACTTATCGACTTTGGTGAAATTAAACGCGGTCTGTTAGGCATTAAAGGTACCGAGATGAGTGCCGATATCGCCAAAGCGTTTAATTTAGATGTGCAACGTGGCGCGTTTGTCAGTGAAGTTCTGCCTGGTTCTGGCTCGGCGAAAGCGGGCGTGAAAGCAGGCGATATTATTACCAGCCTCAACGGCAAACCGCTCAATAGCTTCGCCGAGTTGCGTTCCCGCATCGCCACCACTGAACCTGGTACTAAAGTGAAGCTTGGTCTGTTACGTAACGGCAAGCCGCAGGAAGTGGAAGTGACGCTTGATACCAGCACATCTTCTTCAGCCAGTGCAGAGATGATTACACCGGCGCTGGAAGGCGCAACGTTGAGTGACAGTCAGCTAAAAGATGGCGGAAAAGGCATTAAGATTGACGAAGTTGTCAAAGACAGCCCCGCCGCTCAGGCAGGTTTACAGAAAGATGATGTAATTATTGGCGTGAACCGCAATCGGGTGAACTCGATTGCTGAGATGCGCAAAGTACTGGCAACCAAACCGGCAATTATTGCCCTGCAAATCATGCGCGGTAATGAGAGCATTTACCTGCTAATGCGTTAATGTCATAAACCGGGCATCAGGCTGACGTGTGATGTCCGGTTAACTCGTGATATGCTGCTGCCGTTCCCTTTTTTAATGACGCCTCCATCATGTTTGTGAAGCTCTTACGATCCGTTGCGATTGGATTAATTGTCGGCGCTATTTTGCTGGTTGCCATGCCTTCGCTGCGCAGCATTAACCCGCTTTCCACACCGCAATTCGACAGTGCCGACGAGACGCCTGCCAGTTATAATCTGGCGGTCCGCCGCGCCGCGCCAGCGGTGGTAAATGTCTATAACCGTGGTTTGAACACATCCTCACACAACCAGCTTGAGATCCGTACGCTAGGGTCAGGTGTGATCATGGATCAACGTGGTTATATCATTACCAATAAACATGTAATCAACGACGCCGATCAGATCATCGTCGCCTTACAGGATGGTCGTGTATTTGAAGCGCTGCTGGTTGGCTCTGATTCACTGACTGATCTGGCGGTGCTCAAAATTAATGCCACTGGCGGTTTACCCACCATTCCAATCAATTCTCGTCGCATACCGCACATTGGCGATGTAGTGCTGGCGATCGGTAACCCGTACAACCTCGGGCAAACCATTACCCAGGGGATTATCAGCGCCACGGGGCGCATCGGCCTGAACCCGACCGGGCGGCAAAACTTTCTGCAAACCGATGCATCCATTAACCACGGCAACTCCGGCGGTGCACTGGTGAACTCGCTGGGCGAACTGATGGGCATCAACACACTGTCGTTTGATAAGAGTAACGATGGCGAAACTCCAGAAGGCATCGGTTTTGCCATTCCCTTCCAGTTGGCAACCAAAATTATGGATAAGCTAATCCGCGATGGACGTGTTATTCGTGGCTATATCGGTATTGGCGGCCGCGAAATCGCACCATTACACGCGCAAGGTGGTGGTATCGATCAACTGCAAGGGATTGTGGTTAATGAAGTGTCACCTGATGGCCCGGCGGCTAATGCCGGTATCCAGGTCAACGATCTGATTATCTCGGTGGACAACAAACCTGCAATCTCCGCTCTGGAGACAATGGATCAAGTGGCAGAAATTCGACCAGGTTCGGTGATTCCGGTGGTGGTGATGCGTGACGATAAAAAACTGACATTGCAGGTCACTATTCAGGAATATCCAGCGACCAATTAAGTCGTGCGCTCAAAACAAAAAACCGGAGACGTTGCTCCGGTTTTTTATTATTCGTTAATCAATTACTTATTAACGAACTCTTCGCCCAGGGCGATATCTTTCTTCAGCGTATCCAGCATTCCTTCCAGCGCGTTCTGTTCAAATGCGCTCAGAGTACCGATGGATTTACGCTCTTCTACGCCATTTTTACCCAGCAGAAGCGGTTGAGAGAAGAAACGAGCATACTGGCCGTCACCTTCAACGTAGGCACATTCAACGACACCTTTTTCGCCTTGCAGCGCACGAACCAGAGACAGGCCGAAGCGTGCAGCTGCCTGGCCCATGGACAGGGTTGCAGACCCGCCACCGGCTTTCGCTTCAACCACTTCCGTACCCGCGTTCTGGATACGTTTGGTCAGATCAGCAACTTCCTGCTCGGTAAAGCTTACGCCAGGAACTTGAGACAGCAGCGGCAGAATGGTAACGCCAGAGTGACCGCCAATAACCGGAACTTCAACTTCGCCCGGCTGTTTGCCTTTCAGTTCAGCGACAAACGTATTAGAACGAATGATATCCAGCGTGGTGACGCCAAACAGTTTGTTCTTGTCATACACACCCGCTTTTTTCAGCACTTCCGCAGCGATTGCTACCGTGGTGTTTACCGGGTTTGTAATGATACCGATGCACGCTTTCGGGCAGGTTGTCGCAATTTGCTGTACCAGATTCTTCACGATACCGGCGTTAACGTTAAACAGGTCGGAACGATCCATCCCTGGTTTACGCGCTACACCTGCGGAGATTAGAACCACATCAGCGCCTTCCAACGCAGGGGTCGCATCTTCACCAGAAAAACCTTTGATTTTCACAGCAGTAGGGATATGGCTCAGGTCGACGGCCACACCGGGAGTGACTGGAGCGATATCATACAGGGAGAGTTCTGAACCTGAAGGCAGTTGGGTTTTTAACAGTAATGCAAGCGCCTGGCCAATACCGCCAGCAGCGCCGAGGACTGCGACTTTCATCCTAAACTCCTTATTATATTGATAAACTAAGATATGTTGCTCCGCTGCCGCGACCTTAATCCACAAATTAACAGTTTACAATGACCACTTCTCAAGAATGTGTAGTCACGCAAATTTGGCGTTTATGCATTTAATTGACGTAATCAGGAACCTAACTTACGTAATTAACAGCCGCTTATGCATCAGAGCAACATTCCAACAGGTGGTGACAATATACCCTACCGTTCAGCCAAAACAACATCAATTTGATAACAATTAATTTACTTTTAAGCAGAATTTGCGCGCCGTGACGCAGGCATGTTTCTCAATCACGAAATTTGATAAAATCCCGCTCTTTCATAACATTATTTCAGCCTTCTCCAGGGCAGACTGTTTGCATAAAAATTCATCTGTATGCACAATAATGTTGTATCAACCACCATATCGGGTGACTTATGCGAAGCTCGTCTAAGCAAGAAGAATTAGTTAAAGCGTTTAAAGCGTTACTTAAAGAAGAGAAATTTAGCTCCCAGGGCGAAATCGTCGCCGCATTGCAGGAGCAAGGCTTTGACAATATTAATCAGTCTAAAGTCTCGCGGATGTTGACCAAATTTGGTGCTGTACGTACCCGCAATGCAAAGATGGAAATGGTTTACTGCCTGCCAGCTGAACTGGGCGTACCAACCACCTCCAGTCCGTTGAAGAATCTGGTGCTGGATATCGACTACAACGACGCTGTTGTTGTAATACATACCAGTCCTGGCGCGGCGCAGTTGATTGCGCGTCTGCTGGACTCTCTGGGCAAAGCAGAAGGTATTCTTGGCACCATCGCAGGTGATGACACCATCTTTACCACCCCTGCTAAAGGTTTCACCGTCAAAGACCTGTACGAAGCGATTTTAGAGCTGTTCGACCAGGAGCTTTAATCTCTGCCCCGTCGCTTCTGGCGGCGGGGAAAATAATGCATTCTCCATTCATCGCCCTGCTTTCCCCTGCCATTCATTTAACGAATAGTGCGTTTTATAGCGACAAAACATTCACACAACGAATACACAGAGCAAAAAACGCACATTTTGCAAAAACACATATCTTATTGAAACAAATGTCATTTTTACTAAACGCCCGTATTTTTAATTCACTTTTGTTATAAAAATTAATCTTTTTAACAATTCTCCCTCAATAGAAACAGTTAGCGTGGTATTAATTAGCTCAATAATTAGTGTATACTTAATTTTGTGATATGGGTCACGAAACAAAGGCCCAGCTAAAAGATTATGTCGAGGTAAAAATCATGAAAATCAAAACCACTGTTGCTGCATTAAGTGTGCTCTCTGTTCTCTCTTTCGGTGCTTTCGCTGCCGATTCCATTGATGCTGCACAAGCACAAAATCGTGAAGCCATCGGCACCGTGTCCGTCAGCGGTGTAGCATCTTCTCCAATGGATATGCGTGAAATGCTGAACAAAAAAGCGGAAGAGAAAGGCGCGACTGCTTACCAGATTACCGAAGCGCGTAGCGGCGATACCTGGCACGCCACAGCTGAACTGTACAAATAAACCCTCATCGTCTTGTCCGACGACATTGCCCCCGGTTTGGGGGCTTTTTTTTGCGCTAGTGACGAACATTGAAACGCAAATGCCCTTCCAGCTCTTCCTCCGCCTCATCAAACAGCAATATTAACGCGCCAAAACGCCGACGCGTTTTTTCTCCCAGATGAACAAATTCGATCTCCAGCGGTAGCGGCAGAACATCGTTCATTAATACATCCCACAGTGAGTCGAGATCGCGCACCTTATCTTTCGCCAGACCAAAGGTTTGGCGAAAGTCGCGATAAAAGTCCTCCTGACTCTCAATCTCATCAAAATCAAAGCTATAGATATTCATCTGTTGCCACCGTCACGTTTCGCGGCGAGTTCTGCCGTTCATCGCTAAGTATAGACATGAAAAAACCGACGCTTTTGGCATCGGTTTCTGATTACTGACAAAGTGCACTTTGTTCATGCCGGATGCGGCGTGAACGCCTTATTCGGCCTACCAGGGGGGCAAATTCAATATAGGCCTAATAAGCGTAGCGCATCAGACAATTTGGAGTATGTCAGCAATCTCAACCGACACCTTTTGGCGTCGGCTTTGACTTAATTATCGGTTAGCGCGTGCTGGTATTTATGCAGCATACCGGTAAGCCGATACACCGGTTCCGTGACCTGCGGCGGCGCTTGCCAGATGCGTAGTTTCTCCTGGTAGATATCCAGTTCTTCCAGCAACTGACCGAAGTAACGACGGCGTTTGTCATCGCTGCGGGCAGAAATCACATGGTCCGCTGTGCGGCGCATTTGTCGGTGAAATGCCGATAAATCATCATTCACGGGTATCGGCGCATCACGCAATCGCTGGTGAGCGATAATCATCGTTAACGCCAGGCGAAACTTCGGCAAATCGCCGGGAAATTTATTCATCAGCAAAAACAACTGCTGATAAAGCGCTGGCAGATGGTTCTCTTTACGCCGGGCGACATTGGTGGTCATCGCGGAAACAGCGGCAGAAACAAACTGATTAAGCAGCACGCGTCCTGTCCTGTCGCGCGATTTATCCCGCACCAGTAGAATGACGATGAACGCCAGCACACAGCCCACGATTTGCCCCAGCGCGCTATCGAGAAACTGACTGAACTGAAAGGTCATCGGGTTATCCAACACGATAATATTAATCGTACTGGCCAGCGCGCCCATCGATCCCAACCGCCGTTTCTGCACTTCAATACCAAGGAAAAATCCCAGCACCGCCAGGCTAAGGCACAGCAGCAACATACTCTGTTGGGTATTGGGGATAATCACCAAAAAATAGAGCAGTCCTAACGGTAGCGCCGCTACCGTGCCGTAGATAAAGTCGATCGCCACCATGCGTGGATTAGGTAAACGCATTGCCAGCGACGTTACGACGGCAATCATCACCATTGCGCCACTGCCGGAGGTCCATCCGGTCCACAGCCAGAACAAAGTCCCCAGCATGCAGGACAGCGTGGTACGCCAGAAGTTGACCATTGCATGATGACGCTCGGCGGATTCTACTTTTACTTCCGGCTCGCCTTGCAGGATCTCTTCTTCAGTGGCGTTAATTTTGGTGTTACTGATAACGCCTCGCTTGAGCAACTGATAACGCGTTGCCGCCGCAACCCAGCTATAAATAGTGATGGGTGTTTCACGTTCCCCGGTCCAGGCAATCACTCGCCGCAGGCGTTTTAGCTGCTTATGGACGTCCTGCGCAGTTTCTACCGGCGTGTCAAAAAATTCGCGGAAGGTATCAGTGATCAACTCCGGGCGCGAGTTCTGAATGAGATAAGTTTCGCAGGACTGGGTGATCAGCGTCAGCGACAACGTATTGATCGCTTTTAAACGCCGATTGGCACGCGCCCAGCGGGAAGATTCCATGTTCAGATTGCTACGCATCCCTTGCAGCGCCGTGGTGCGGCGAACCAGGTCGCCCCAGGCCTTATCAACAATCTCGCCATCACCATGTTTGATGCATAATTGCATGAGTTGATATTGCGCCACCAGCAAACTTTCCAGCTCTCGATCCACTTCTTGTTTGATCGATCGTGGAGAAAAGAGCAGATCCGCCACAATAGCACACACAATACCAATGACGATTTCACTACAACGTTCAACGGCAAACTGCGGCGTCAGCAGCGGTTCTGGCTGAATGGTGATCACAATGATCAGCGCTGTATAACCGGCAAGCCCCCACGCATAGGAGTTCTCTACTCGTACCAGCGAGGAGAGCCAGGTACAAAAACCGGCCCAGATACAACACACCAGAATCATCAACAATGGCGCACGGATCATCGCAATAATGGTCACCAGCCCGGCAATACAACCGATAAATGTACCGATGATGCGCAAAAAACCGCGATAGCGGATGGCGCCAGAGTACGGTTCGCCACCGGCGGCAAAGGCAGGACCGGCAGCAACAATCGCCGCAGTCAGAACAGCCCAGCGTGGTGTTTCAAGCTGAAAATGAAAGCCAACAAACAGCGCCAGCACAATGGCGGTCGCCAGTTTTACCGCGAAGCGAATATGTTGGTTAGCAATGGAGAAAATGCCCATCGTGATTAACCAAACTCACGCAGGCGATGGGCCATTTTACGGAAGAACGAATCCTGACTTTCATCGCGATCTTGTTTACCCGTAACCACCACAGTAGCGGTAGTCCCCGCAGGCCAGATGTTATCTTGCTGGTTGTCGAGACGAATACGTACCGGGACACGTTGCGCCAGACGCACCCATTCAAGGTTGGAATCGATGGTCGCCATCCCTTTGTCGTCACGCGTACTGCTGGCGTTAGTGACCCCAGCGGCAACACTATCGACAGTCCCTTTCAGCACTTTATTGCTACCAAGCGGCGTGATTTCTGCGCGATACCCAGAACGTACCCCTTCCAGCTTGGTTTCTTCCATATAGGCCAGCACATAGAAGGAGTTCTGTTTCACCAGCGCTACAGCCGTTGAACCACGCGTAATAAATTCACCGGTATAGACGTTGAGGTTGGTCACCCAGCCATCTGCTGGCGCGCGGATCACGGTACGTTCAAGATCCAGTTTTGCCAGATCGCGGGTTGCCTGAGCTTTCGCTAACTGATGCAGGACCGTTTGCAGCACGTTATTGGCCTGGTCTATCTCTTCGCGAGACATCGCCTGTATGCCGAGACGGTTGCGACGTCCAGCTTCCTGGCGTTTTTCCTGCGCCAGTACCTGATAATAGGCAACATCAGCTTCCGCTTCTTCGAGGGCCTTTTGGTAGCGTGGCTGGTCGATGGTGAACAGTACCTGTCCTTTTTTCACCAGCTGGTTATCATGAACATTCACTTGGGTGATGAGTCCGGAGACATCCGGCGCAATCGCGACCACATCGGCGCTAAAACGCGCGTCACGCGTCCACGGAGATTCGGTGTAATAGACCCAGGCATTAAAAATTGCGATGAAGGCCAGAATGACTAATACGACCGTGATGGCCGTACGGGAGAATTTTCTTATTAGTGTTTTCACTTCAACCTCAAACGAACAGTCGCGATATCAAATAAAACAAACAGCAATAGAGCGCGGTGTTGAACAGCGCCGGATGCCAGACGAAGTCGTAGATACCTGTTGGCACAAGGACCCGGCGCACCAGCCAGAAAATCGCCAGTGATAAAAGCAATTCGAAAAATATCGGTGGGAAGGACAGCCCAAACACCACGATAACGGGAAACAGACTCATGTTGACCTTGGTTGTATAGAGAGAGCAGGTGTTATTATTTTCAGCATCTGTCGCCGCAGAGAAGGGCATAGAAAGCCGGGCGAGAGCAACATTGCTGTAGATTGATATTTAATATATTAGCGTAACTGTTATGCTGTTATCTATATTATGTGATCTAAATCACTTTTAAGTCAGAGTGAATAATGGAACGACTAAAACGCATGTCGGTTTTCGCCAAAGTGGTTGAATTTGGTTCGTTTACCGCCGCCGCCAGACAGCTTCAAATGAGCGTTTCATCCATCAGTCAGACGGTGTCTAAACTGGAAGATGAGTTGCAGGTAAAGTTGTTAAACCGCAGCACACGCAGCATTGGCCTGACCGAAGCAGGTAGAATTTACTACCAGGGCTGCCGTCGGATGCTCCATGAAGTGCAGGATGTCCATGAGCAACTGTATGCCTTCAATAACACGCCTATCGGGACGCTGCGCATTGGCTGTTCTTCAACTATGGCTCAAAATGTTCTCGCTGGGCTGACGGCAAAAATGTTGAAAGAATACCCTGGTTTAAGCGTCAATCTGGTTACCGGAATTCCTGCACCCGACCTGATTGCCGACGGTCTGGATGTCGTGATCCGCGTCGGCGCGTTGCAGGATTCCAGCCTGTTTTCCCGCCGTCTGGGGGCGATGCCGATGGTGGTGTGCGCCGCTAAAAGCTATCTCACACAGTATGGCATACCGGAAAAACCCGCCGATCTAAGTAGCCATTCATGGCTTGAGTACAGCGTGCGTCCGGACAATGAATTTGAACTGATCGCGCCAGAAGGGATCTCGACTCGCCTCATCCCACAAGGACGGTTTGTCACTAACGATCCAATGACGCTGGTGCGCTGGTTAACGGCAGGCGCTGGGATCGCGTATGTACCGCTGATGTGGGTGATCAATGAGATCAATCGTGGGGAGCTGGAGATCCTGCTGCCGCGTTATCAGTCGGATCCACGCCCGGTTTATGCACTGTATACCGAAAAAGATAAGCTGCCACTGAAGGTGCAGGTCGTGATCAACTCACTGACGGATTATTTTGTCGAGGTCGGTAAGTTGTTTCAGGAGATGCACGGGCGCGGGAAAGAGAAGTAATTCATGTGCGTAGGCCGAATAAAGCGTTTACGCCGCATCCGGCAACCAATGCCTGATGCGACGCTTACCGGCCTGGATAGATTACGCGGTACCGCCAACGGTCAGGTTGTCGACTTTAAGCGTCGGCTGGCCCACGCCAACTGGCAAGCTCTGCCCTTCTTTACCACAGACACCCACGCCGTTATCCAGTTTCAGGTCGTTGCCCACCATCGAAATTTGCTGCATGGTTTCGATACCGGAACCAATCAGCGTTGCGCCTTTCACCGGTTTCGTCACTTTGCCGTTTTCAATCAGATACGCTTCTGAGGTGGAGAAGACAAATTTGCCGGAGGTGATATCCACCTGACCGCCGCCGAAGTTCGGCGCATAGATGCCATACTCGACGGATTCAATGATTTCCTGCGGCGTCGATTTACCCGGCAGCATGTAGGTGTTGGTCATACGCGGCATGGGCAGGTGAGCATAGGATTCACGACGACCATTACCGGTCGGTGCCATACCCATTAAGCGAGCGTTGAGTTTATCCTGCATGTAACCTTTCAGGATCCCATTTTCAATCAGCACGTTGTACTGACCCGGCGTACCTTCGTCATCAATCGCCACCGAACCACGGCGATCAACCATCGTGCCATCATCCACTACCGTACACAGTTCAGATGCTACCAGTTCGCCGACCTGGCCACTAAAGACCGAAGTGCCACGGCGGTTGAAGTCGCCTTCCAGACCGTGACCTACCGCTTCATGTAACAGCACGCCCGGCCAACCTGCGCCAAGTACTACCGGCATGGTGCCCGCAGGCGCGGCAACGGCAGAAAGATTGACCAGCGCCATACGCACTGCTTCTTTGGCCCATGCATCCGCACGGACTTCACCGTCGAGATCGGCAAGGAAAAATTCATAACCAAAACGACCGCCGCCGCCGCTGGCACCGCGTTCGCGTTTACCATCTTCTTCGACCAGAACGCTTACTGAGAGGCGCACCAGTGGACGCACATCTGCCGCCAGGGTGCCGTCGGTGGCCGCAACCAGAATTAATTCATAGACGCCACTGAGGCTGGCAGTCACTTCCTGTACGCGTTTGTCGGCCTCACGGGCAACTTTATCGACGCGACGTAAAATATCCAGTTTCTCCTCGCGACTCATGCTTTGCAGCGGATCAAGCGAGGTATACAGCGGGCTATGCTCTACCGCGCCCAACGTCTGTACTTTGCCATCGCCACTGTCACGGACAATGGTACGCGCCGCTTGTGCGCTCTGTTCCAGGGCCAGCAGGCTGATTTGGTCGGCGTAAGCAAAACCGGTTTTTTCACCGCTGACTGCACGCACGCCAACGCCCTGATCGATGTTGTAAGAACCATCTTTGATAATGCGATCTTCTAAAACCCAGGATTCGTGATAGCTCGACTGAAAATAGAGATCGCCGTAATCGAGGCGACGTTCGGCCAGTTGACCGAGAATCGCGAACAAATCCTGATGTTTCAGGCCGTTCGCCGCTAGCAATTGTTCACTTACCAGGTTCAGACTCATCGTTTTTGTTACTCGTTAGTTACTTCGGTAGAGGATTTTTTACGGCTGCCGGATGCGGCGTGAACGCCTTATCCGGCCTACGGTTATGTTCCGGCTCGTTGGCCTTTGGCAACGATTATCTAATGAGATTGGGGCAATTACACGCCATCGTCAAATCATTGCGCTTTTTCTTTACGCGGTTGGCGCAATACTTCGTTGATTTGCGGAGCGTCCAGCGGACCAGAAATGTGGTAGCGCAAAATGGAGACTTTGCTCCACAGCGGCCCCAGCACTTTACTGGCAGCAAACACCGCCGCACCGACAATGGGGTTAACCGCAAAGGCCGCAGCCACACCCACCGTCGCGGAAATTTCTGGTGCGACAACCGCCTCCATATTCAGATCGCGGCGTACCAGATTTACCGACCCTTTCATGGCGATATCCGCTTCCAGGCCATCCACCAGCGTGTCATCAGTGTGCATAACACCGTCTTTAATCCACGCCGTGCTGCGAATGGAGTCAAAATAGAAACCTTCGCCAAAGGTATCCCTGAAATCAAAGCGCAGCTTACGCATCAGAGCATCGACGCTCAATAAGCGCAGCAATTGCCCGGCATGTCCGGTGCTGATGTCGGTAATTTCACCTTTGCCCAGTTGAGTATGGATGATGCCATTCAACGTTGCCTCATCCGGCTGCCACGGCGCTTTCCGCCAGTGTAAATCGTAATCCACATTAAATGACGACTGGCGTATTGGCGTCGTGACACCAAAAAATTCAGCAGCGGCATCAATTTTCTGCCCGCGTAATTTTCCTTTCAGCGAGGTACGTTCATTCCCCGGATTGTTAACCCATTCACCATCGGCAGTAAGCCGCGAGAAACCGGTATCAATCAGTCCATTAGCCAGCGTTAACGTATCGCCAGAAATGGTGATATCGCTGTCGATGCGACCGAATTTTTGCCCCCAGAACCAGCACTCTGCGCAACGTATTTGCGCATCCGGCCAACCACGGAAGCTAATGCGCGCCGTAGTTGGGAAAGGTGACGACGGCGTGGAGTCACCACTGGTTTTCGCCACGCTGGGGTTGTAATAGAGATATTTAATCGTCGCCAGCCACGGCGCGTTATTGCGCATTGCCAGCGTAGCGTTGATTTCACGTCCTTGCGCCTCGACCTGAGTGCCATTTGCCATCGGTTGCGAAACAATACTCAGGTTATTCCATTGCTGATTTCCCAGCGACAACGCTGGCGTACGCAACGTAATGTGCTGGGGAAAACTCACCGCACTACCGACTTTATCCGTCGCGCCTTTCTGGAAAAGCGCCAGCCACTCGGCACCATCCATCGGTGGCATATTTAACTCAACACCGCTTTGTTCCGGTAACGGCGGAAGCGTTTTACTGTCTGCCGCCCAAATAGCGCGATCGAGCGTCAGCTTTTGACCGAGCAACCAGCGGCTGTTGAAATGGTTATCCGCGCCGGCCTGTCCGGTTAATTCAAAGCTATTGAGATTGCCATCGACCTTGATGTTAACCGGCAGCGATTCGCCAGCGGGTTTGGCTAACGGCGAAGGTAAGTGACTACTCACATTCTTCAGATCACCGTTCAGTTCTACGTTATACGTTGCGCCAGCATGATAAGGCAGCTCAATGCCCACTTTACCATTCCACGCCACGCTGCCGCTTAACGCTTCATTCACCGCTTCAGGCAGAACGTCAGTTTTCGCTGGCTGCCAGTTACCGTTGAGATTCACCGCGACCTGGTAGGCTTTCGCCCCTTCTTTGGTGGAAAAATCCACGTTCAGTGGCTGATTAAACCAGCTTGCTGTCAGTGGTTCGCTTTGCAGATCGCCATTGATAAAGCTGAATTTACCGCTCAAATTTTTCAGTGTGCTATCAAGTGGTTTGATAAACAGACTGTTATTACGCAGCGTCACTTCGCCTTTCGCTGTAACCAGTTCGCCGTTCAATGGGATATCGAGATGTAAGCGAGCATTCACATCGCCGTCGAGCTGGAGTTCTTGCAGGGTTGCTCCCAGAGAGTCTTTCAGCGGCGTCTCATCAAAGTAAGGACCAACAGCTTTGCCCGGACCTTTAATGTCAGCATCAATCAGCAATTTTTCTTTCGAGTAGTCAGGGATCACTGCGGTGAGATTACTCGCACGCACGCCGCCCAGATTGACGCCATCGGTTTTCATCCATAAACCGTCGTTTATGAAGTCCAGTTCAATATCGAGATTAGTTAATGCTGGCCAGTCCGGCTGGAAGGCAAACTTCGCGTTACGCAGCGGCACCAGCACCTCAAACTGACCTTCGTTGTGTTTATAGGGGAAGAGTTGCGGATTGCCGCCATAAACCAGCGTCGCGTTATCCGCTTCACCGCCCTGAATTGCGCCACTTAAGTAATCGACTAACTCTTTCCCCATCAGATTTTCCGGGAAATAGCGCCACGCTTGTGAACCATCATCGGTACTGATACCAGCCAGAATGCCCAGCCAGGGTTCATCATTAGTCGGTTGCAGGTAGCGGAAACCGCCGCGTGCATGGACGGCTTTGGCTTTAACATCTATGTTGCGGCCATCAAGCTGGAAACCTTTGTCGTTATTCAGCCAGCTTAGGGTCGCCTTACCGTCAGCAATTTCCAGCGGTGCGCGGAAAACTGTTTCGTAAGGCATTTTCGCCTGTTTCATGGACGCGGTCAGTAAACCATTTTCTACACTACCGGAAAGCGTCCCGGAGAAATGTTCCGCGCCCGGCAGTAATTTCCATTGCTTCCAGGCCAGATCGCTCCACGATGCCTGAAAGCGAGTCTTGTCTGCTGCCTGAAGCGGGATATCCAGCGCCAGGGTGTTGATCTTGCCGCTCGGTTGCGTAGACCGCCAGATGTCGCCCAGCGCAGGTGAAAGTTTTGCTGCCAGCGGACGAATACCTTCCAGCCCCGCCAGTTCCAGATTGCTGGCGCGAATCCGCAGTTCGTCACTGCGTTTATTGTCTTTGCCGCCAACATCCTGTTCCGGTATCCAGGCCAGCGTCAATGCCCCACTCGGCCAGCGTTTGCCATCCATCGTGATCCGGGTATCGGGAATAGAAAACTGCCAGCCGGGATGTTCACGCGTAATGTGTGCGGTGAGATTATCTACCGCCAGTGAATGCGTTTGCTTCTCGCCCAACCAGCTGGCACCGCCCTGTTTCAGCCAGACGTCACCGCCGGTTACATCGCCTTTGTCGATCGTCATCCAGCCTTCGAGGGAGAACTGCGCCGTTTCCAGCGCAATGTTGTCCTGCATCCATTTACCCAGCCACGGCTTCAGGTCAATATCATCAGCCTGCAACCAGACGCGGCCGTTGCTTAACAGCCCTTCGTCATCACGCAGATCCATACGAACTTGCATCACGCCGTGCTGCCCGGTGAGGCTGGAGAGACTTACCTGACCTTCCGCACGGTGTCGGCGCGGATTGTTAAGCCAGGTGAGTTGCGGGATCGCCAGTTCGGCGCGCTGACCGGATGGCGTGAGGAAACTGACTTCGCTGTCGCGAAGATCGAAGTGATCAAACTGACGAAGAAACAGGTCGCTGATGTGGCTGGCTTCCAGACCATCATTACCACCACCGCTGGTGATGGGGGTATTGGTGCGGAAACGCAGTTGCCAGAAAGTCAGATCGCGAAACTGCCAGCGCATATGCAGCAGGCTCTGCCAGACGTCCAGCGCCAGAGTGACGCGTTTGACAGAAAACTCACCGCCATCTTTCAGCTCCGCGCGAATGTCGCGCGCTTCAAGCGTGGGGCCAAAATTCTGCCAGCTGGCGGAAAGCTGGCTGGCTTCTACCGGCATACCGGTAGCGGATTCAATTTTATTGAGGATTTCTGGACGCCAGACATCAAGATGCGGCAAAGCAATACGCAGGCCGCTGACCAGCAGCGCAGCGATCACAACGAGCGCGGCTCCAGTAAGCAGTAAAATCCCCGGCAATCGCCTCACCCGTCACTCCTTGTCTGCTAAAAATGTGACTCAAAAAACATTGCCGGATGGCGGCCCAGCATTTGTTTACATCATGACGACGTCAAACTGCTCCTGGTTGTAGAGCGGTTCGATTTGTACTTTAACCTGCTTACCCACAAAAATTTCCACTTCCGCCAGCGAGTGCGACTCTTCGCCTTTCAAGGCCTCGGCAACTGCCGGAGAAGCATAGACCAGGAAACGGTCAGAGTCGTAAGCATGGTGCACGCGAACAATCTCGCGCATGATTTCATAGCACACGGTTTCCACGGTTTTCACCGTTCCGCGACCGTGGCAAGTTGGGCATTCGTTACACAATACATGTTCAATGCTTTCGCGGGTGCGTTTACGCGTCATTTCCACCAGCCCCAGCGCAGAGAAGCCGTTAACGCTGGTTTTCACCCGGTCTTTGCTCAACGCCTGCTCCAGCGAATGCAGTACCCGACGACGGTGATCTTCATTATTCATGTCGATAAAATCAATAATGATAATTCCGCCCAGGTTACGCAACCGTAACTGGCGAGCAATGGCCTGCGTCGCCTCAATATTGGTATTGAAGATGGTGTCGTCCAGATTGCGATGACCGACAAACGCCCCGGTATTGATGTCCACGGTGGTCATCGCTTCGGTCTGGTCGATAATCAGATAACCGCCAGACTTCAACTCAACTTTGCGTTCCAGCGCCCGCTGAATCTCGTTTTCGACGTCAAAGAGATCGAAAATCGGCTGGCGCCCCGTGTAATGCTCCAGCTTGCTGGTCATCTCGGGAATGTACTCCGAGGTGAACTCAAGTAATGCTTCGTAAGTCAGCCGTGAGTCAACGCGAATGCGGTCCAGCTCGGCATCGGCAAAATCACGCAGCACACGCTGCGCCAGCGCCAGTTCACCGTACAGTTGATAACGCGTCTGTGGGCGCTTTTTACGCTCCATGACTTTGGTCCAGACACGCTTCAGATAAGCGGCATCGGAGGCTAGTTCAGCTTCGCCTACACCTTCTGCCGCGGTACGGATGATAAATCCGCCCTGCTCGTCGCAATACTCGGCGACCACTTTTTTCAGGCGTTCACGTTCGGATTCACTTTCGATACGTTGGGAAACCCCAACATGAGACGCTCCTGGCATAAACACCAGATAGCGAGATGGCAGCGTGATATCCGTGGTCAGGCGCGCGCCTTTGGTACCAAGCGGATCTTTCACCACCTGTACCATCAGATCTTGCCCCTGACGGACCAGTTCCGAGATGTCACGCACCGTAAATTGTTTTTGTTCCTCACCAGCCACACATTCGGTGTGCGGCATGATGTCAGAAGCGTGTAGAAACGCAGCTTTATCCAGCCCAATATCTACAAAAGCCGCCTGCATACCCGGAAGTACGCGACTTACACGACCCTTGTAGATATTGCCTACTATTCCGCGTCGCGCCTCACGTTCAATATGAATTTCCTGCAGAATACCGCCATCAATATACGCCACTCGTGTTTCCGAAGGCGTTACGTTTACCAACAATTCAGCCGTCATGTTTATCCCTTTTCTCACGCAGTGCGTTAAAATTACTCAATAATTCACACGTTTCAACCAGCGGTAAGCCGACTACGGCGTGATAGCTGCCATTTATCTTCCTGACAAAACAACCACCAAGCCCCTGAATACCGTATGCACCTGCTTTATCTAACGGTTCACCGCTGGCGACATAGCCCGCGATATCTTCATCTGTTAACGTTCTGAAAGTCACATCGGTGACCACCAGGCAATCGAGAATGTGCTGACTGTCGGCCAACGCCACTGCTGTCATTACCTGATGAGTCTGTCCCGATAATTTGCGCAACATCTGCGCCGCATGATCTGCATCACGCGGTTTCTCCAGTACTTCGCCGTTCAGAATCACAATGGTATCCGCACCCAACACAGGGAGATCCTGCGCCGTTTGCGCGACGCCCGCCTGAGCCTTCTCGCGCGCCAGACGCACAACGTATTGCTGCGCGCTCTCCTGCGGAAAGCGTTGCTCCTCAATGCCCGTAACGATACGTTCGAAGGAAACGCCAAGTTGCGCAAGTAACTCCTGCCGACGCGGAGAACCGGAAGCTAAATACAGAGAAGTCATAGAAACCTTTATTGCACTGCAAACTGCTGACGAATTTTGCGCATCAGCATGAAAATCCACGGCCAGAGCACGCCATTGACAACACTACTCCAGAACACTTCCGGTCTGAAAGAGACGTTGATCACTAAAAACTCTGCCCAGAAAACAATAATATCCACAACCAACGAAAGCAACATGACGACCAGCGCCTGCTGCCACAATGCCAGATTACGGAAAAGCTGGAATTTCAGCGCGACCAGATAAGCAATGATACTCATCGATAACGCCCGTACACCGAGCGTGGAGCCACTGATCAGATCCAGTATGGCACCCATCACAAAACCTGTGCCCACATTTACGCGATGGGGCAAGGCGAGGCTCCAATACAATAAGATGAGCAAAACCCAGTTAGGCCGGAAAACGATAAGATTATCCGGCCAGGGCATAATTTGCAGTAATAACGCAATGAGGAAAGAGAGCCAGATAACCCAGCGTCCCTGGCTACGATAGCTCGCCACTATTGCCCTCCTGGCGTACGCGCAGGTGGTTGAGTACCACTCTGCGGCGGCGTAGCCCTTTGTGGAGAGCGGTCAGCGGCAGTACCTGTTGCAGGTTGCTGCGGGCTTGGCTGGGTAATTCCCGTTGCCGGTTCAGGCAGTTTTGGCCCCATTGCATCTGGCGAAGGCAACACCTGCGGCATCATTTGCATCAGGCGTTCATTAGCAACGCGATGCACCTCTTCCGGCGTCATCGGGTTGGCCCCGTTACGATCCGCCCCCCACAACAGAAGCAGATAACGTAAACGTTGCAGTCCCGCAGTCGGACGCGCCTGAATCACGGTATATGCGCGCTGGGTATCGAGTTTCACGGAAGAGACAACCGCCACCGGATAACCTTCCGGGAAACGACCGCCCAGACCTGAAGTCACCAATACATCACCAACACGAATATCAGTATTCGCTGGCAGGTGCTCAAGCTGTAAATCATCAGTACAGCCATTACCCGCCGCGATAACGCGGATATCATTACGCAGCACCTGAATCGGCAGCGCATGGGTCGCGTCGCAGATCAGCAGTACGCGGCTGGTCAGTTTTGCGACCGCCACCACCTGGCCGACCACACCTTTATCGCTAATGACTGGCTGGCCTTCGTAAACACCGTTGACACTGCCTTTGTCAATAACAACCTGATCGCTGTACGGATCGTTAACAGTAGAGATAACCTGGGTCACCATCTTCTGCTCGTCCTGACGCAATGGAGAACCCAGAAGCTCACGCAAGCGCGCGTTCTCCTGTTTATATTGTCCCAACATCAGCAGATCGCTGTTTTTCAGCAGCAACTCCTGACGTAACGCCCGGTTTTCAAGTTCTAGTTGGTCACGCGAGGCCAGCGTCTGCGATACGCCATCCAGCAATTCACGAGGAGCATTGGAAATAAAGTAGAAAGGACTGACAGCGGTATCCATATAGGTACGGATTTGACTGAAAGTCCCCAGGCGGCTGTCGGCAATAATAATGCCGAGCGCCACCAGCACCGCCAGAATAAGGCGAATCTGTAGCGACGGGCCACGGCTAAAAATTGGCTTCATAAGTTATGCGTATTCTCGTATCAGACCAGGCAGGATAAACAAACGCTTCCCCTGCCTGCATCCGATTACTCTTCGCTGAACAGGTCGCCGCCGTGCATGTCGATCATTTCCAGCGCCTTGCCGCCACCGCGCGCCACACAGGTCAGCGGATCTTCAGCAACAACGACTGGAATGCCGGTTTCTTCCATTAATAAACGGTCAAGGTTACGCAGCAATGCGCCACCGCCAGTGAGCACCATTCCGCGCTCAGAGATGTCGGAAGCCAGTTCCGGCGGACACTGTTCCAGCGCAACCATCACTGCGCTAACGATGCCGGTCAGCGGCTCTTGTAGCGCTTCGAGGATTTCGTTGGAGTTCAGCGTAAAGCCGCGTGGAACGCCTTCAGCCAGGTTACGACCACGAACTTCAATTTCACGCACTTCATCGCCCGGATAAGCCGAACCGATTTCGTGTTTAATACGCTCTGCTGTCGCTTCACCGATCAAGGAACCGTAGTTACGACGAACATAGTTGATAATGGCTTCGTCGAAGCGGTCACCGCCGATGCGTACAGAAGAGGAGTAAACCACGCCATTCAGCGAGATTACGGCAACTTCAGTAGTACCACCGCCGATATCAACCACCATGGAACCGGTCGCTTCAGAAACCGGCAGACCGGCGCCAATTGCTGCGGCCATCGGCTCTTCAATCAGGAACACTTCACGGGCGCCAGCGCCCTGCGCGGATTCACGAATTGCGCGGCGTTCAACCTGGGTTGCGCCAACCGGCACACAGACCAGAACGCGCGGGCTTGGGCGCATAAAGCTGTTGCTGTGCACTTGCTTAATGAAGTGCTGGAGCATTTTTTCAGTCACGAAGAAGTCAGCGATTACGCCATCTTTCATTGGGCGAATAGCAGCAATATTGCCCGGCGTACGGCCCAGCATCTGCTTCGCGTCATGACCAACTGCAGCCACGCTTTTTGGTGAACCGGCACGATCCTGACGAATGGCCACAACGGAAGGCTCATTCAATACGATGCCTTGTCCTTTTACATAAATGAGGGTATTCGCAGTACCCAAGTCAATGGACAAGTCATTGGAAAACATGCCACGAAATTTTTTCAACATACTAAGGGATAATCCTGAAAGCTGGGGCGGAAAAGAAAATCCGCTTACTTTACCAACCACACGCAGCAGCGACAAGGCGCAAAAATCATCTGCTACGGTGAAAATTAGTGCAGTTCGTTTCCTTTGTTACAAATCTCTGCCTGAGTCCAGATAAGGCTAAATGCGTCAACAGCATTCCTCGCCTGTTTGCAACTGCGTAAGGTCATTCATCTGCATATGTGCTGCAACAATCTGGCGAGCAGATAAGCACACTCCCACGAAACGCAGCGCGCGTTATTCTACGTGAAAACGGATCAAACGGCAGGTTAAACCGAGTATCTTTGTGAATATTTTTTCACGTTAGTATCAAGTGGCTGTGAGGACGCGAAAAAATCCCCCTGGCCACCCAAAACCCCGCGCTGAATCAGGGTCTGCCACTCGCTTCGCGAACGTACCCCAGTCGCGTAAACCTGGGTGTTGGTCCCGGAACAGGCTTCTACCATGCTCTGAACCAACAATTGGTTTTCCGTTCGCTTCTCAATATTTCTTACCAGCCCCGGATGAAGCTTGAGTAATTCGACATTAAGTTCTTTGATCCAACTGGTACTTACCAGCGTCAATCCAGCCTGGTTCACGGCAACTCGAACCCCTAAAGCATTCACCAAACGAATGACAGGTTGCAAGCGACCGATATGTTGACCAACATCAGCCTCTGCAAGTTCAATAATTATGCGTTTTCGTTGCGATTTTTCACACTGCATCAACGTATCGCGCAGCCAACGCTGGAAACGCGGGCGGATCAACGACTCAACGGTCACCTGAATCGCCAGATTTTCTTGCGGCCAATAGCGTAACAGCGGGATGAGACGACTGATTTGCAGGCGGTCATACTCTTCCGATAAACCAAACTGCAACACCATCGGCATATATTCCGCCGAGCTTACCTCTTCATTACCATCAAAGATGCGACACATAATTTCGCGATGATGAACCTGCCCCTCCCGGGTGACCGCAGGTTTTTGATAAAGCCTGGGCCCGCCACGACTCAACATTTGTTCGATTAGCGTACGCCAGCGAACGTTGCCGCGCCCTTTTTCTGGTAATGAATCATCGTAAATCGCCCAGCTATTACCACCCTGTAATCCCGCATTACGCGTGGCGGATTCGGCATGGTCCATCACTTGTTCTGTTTCCTGGCCGCTACGCCAGGCGCAGATGCCGATATGAATCATATCTTCACGATCGAGCATTTTATTGCTTGGTAAGGTATCAACCGCTTTGATCAACTGCCCGGCAATGCTCTCCGCCTCTTTTAAAGTCCGATGCGGCAACAGCGCGGCAAAATCGCTACGGTGATAGCGCGCCAGCAGTGCACCTGGATAGCGCATCATAAATGTCGACAGCAGATTCGTCAGAGTGAAGAGCTGTTCTTCGGCCTGGCTGTGTCCCCACGTGTCGCTCAACATATTGAAATCAGGTAGACGGATCATCATCACGATCCCGTGAGTCCCTACCTTCTCTTGATCTTCCAGTAATGTAGCCAACTGGTTGTCGAAAAAGAGACGGTTATTGAGGCCGGTTTTGATGTCCTGCGCGGCGTAAGAGCGAATCAGCGTATCAAGACGGCTGTGCTGTTCACGCGCATTCTGAATTTCTGAAAGCAGCATATCCAGCGCACTGCTGGTTCCTGGCGGCCATTCATAGATGGAGCCAAGCACATTCGGCCCACGCTCCCCGTTTAAGATACGCGCCGAGCGAGTTTCCAGTAGTTCTTGCCCGGCAAGTTGCCGTTGCAACCAGCGTACTGCAAGGAAGAGCATAATAATGATAAAACCAATTGCCCCAGTGAGCGGCGCGGTGGTCATCAGCGAGTGAAAATAGTTTCCCATCGGGTCCTGATAAACCAGATGTAACGACATTCCTGGATGTTTAACTAACGGAACGGTCAGTTCGCGAAACAGATCGCTGGTGCCAACAGGACGGTAACTCCCCTGGCGGGAAAGGGTATAAACCTGTTTGTTATTGTGTAACAGGTCCACGCGAACGATATCTGCTGACATCATCAGTTCACTGATTTGTGGCCTCAGCGAGCTGAAATCAGACGACACCAGATGCGTATCGATCGCCGTCGCCACCGCCTGAACGCGATGGCTAAACTTATACTGAATCGCGTTATAGAAACTTAACGAGCAGCCCATCAGAGTCACAAAGATCGTTAACCCGGTGAGCAGCGTGACAAAGGCCGAAAATTTCGTCGTTAATCTCATCCTTGTGTTAACTCCGATAGTGAGGAAGCGGGCATACTAGCAAATCAGATTTATCTCGCAATTTATTGCGCTTCATCGACTTTGCTTTTCAATTAGCGAGTATAGTCTTCAGAAATTATTTTCCAATCCATCATGCACATGAGGACTTCTTATGCAGGCGTTACTTTTAGAACAGCAGGACGGTAAAACCCTCGCATCTGTACAGACTCTGGACGCAAGTCGCCTGCCGGAAGGCGATGTGACGGTCGATGTCCACTGGTCGAGCCTGAATTATAAAGATGCGCTGGCAATAACCGGTAAAGGAAAAATAATCCGCAATTTTCCGATGATTCCTGGCATCGACTTCGCCGGAACCGTACGCGCCAGTGAAGATCCTCGTTTTCATACTGGTCAAGAAGTGTTACTCACGGGCTGGGGAGTTGGTGAAAATCATTGGGGCGGGCTGGCAGAACAAGCACGCGTGAAAGGCGACTGGTTGGTTGCCATGCCGCAAGGTCTGGACGCGCGTAAAGCGATGATTATTGGTACTGCTGGGTTTACCGCCATGCTGTGCGTGCTGGCCCTGGAAGATGCCGGTATTCGTCCACAAGATGGCGAGATTGTGGTAACGGGCGCCAGCGGCGGCGTTGGCAGTACTGCCGTGGCGCTGTTGCATCAGTTAGGTTATCAGGTGGTTGCTGTTTCCGGTCGCGAAAGTACCCATGAATATCTGAAAAGTTTAGGTGCCAGCCGAATTCTGCCGCGTGATGAATTTGCTGAATCCCGTCCACTGGAAAAACAGCTTTGGGCTGGGGCGATTGACACCGTCGGCGACAAAGTGCTGGCGAAAGTGCTGGCGCAAATGGATTACGGCGGCTGCGTGGCGGCCTGTGGTCTGGCGGGTGGTTTTACTCTGCCAACCACGGTCATGCCATTTATTTTGCGTAATGTCCGTTTGCAAGGGGTGGATTCAGTGATGACACCACCAGCACGCCGTGCGCAAGCCTGGCAGCGTCTGGTTGCCGATTTACCGGAATCATTCTATACCCAGGCGGCAAAAGAGATTTCACTGGCTGATGCACCTAAATTTGCCGAGGCCATTATTAACAATCAGATCCAGGGCCGTACGCTGGTAAAAATCAGCAAATAAAATCAACACAGGATCCTTTGAGAGGGAACTCATTTTGAAATCGTTTTTCAACCGGTTAACAGGAAAAGCCGTTAGCAGGACGGCATTCGTTGAACATCTTGGTCATGAAGTGTTGAATCGCTATCCGCACTGGAAAGTCATGATTTCAACTAACCATAAATTGATGCGTATTGATACTGGCAACCAAACGCTGGAAATCACGCTTGACGAGGCCTATAAACGCTATCTGGCAGCACCCGATCCTCTCGAAAAGGTGGCGGAGGATATGCTCAAACAGCTTGTAGAAACATTACCGTCAGGACCATGCGTCATCCCGGTTATCAAAGAAAAAGCCTGGCTGGATACCGTTCGCCAACAGCTTAGCCAGTATGAGTCAGATCCAGAAATCCTCAACGCCTCTCTGGATTTTGCCTGGGAAGCATTTAATGATGAGTTAATTATCCTCTTTGCTGAAGATAGTAGCGAAACCATGCGCTTCCTGATGCGCCATGAAGTCACAATTGACCGCAGCGAAGCTATCAGTAATCTCATGCAAATACTGCCTGAAATTAGTGCTGAAATGCTGGATGAGGAAGCTATTGGCGGTAAGGTTGTGGCTCTCTCGGCTGGGGGAACCTATGAATCCAGCCTGCTGTTACTTGATGATCTTTGGGCACAAAACCCCGATCCTGCATGTGGCGAACTTTTGGTGACGATTCCTTCCCGCGGGAAGTTATTTTTTACCCATGCTGACGAGTCGTCGAATATCACTGCATTGCGTCAGATAACTGAACAACTCTATCGCGAAGATGAGCATTCTCTGACAACGCAGATATTTACTCGTCGGAACGGTCAATTCTTTCGCTGGGAAGAAACCTTGCATTAATGCCTGCCTCCACCATGCTTAAAAAAAGCTAGCTGGAGGATGCAATCATAAACCGCAAATACACCGACGCAGACATTACTGCCGAATCGGCTTTTTTTATGCAACGGCGCCAGATCCTGAAAGCATTAGGCATCAGCGCCGCCGCCCTCTCTTTACCAAATGCCGCCCACGCGGATTTGCTTGGCTGGTTCAAAGGGAACGATCGCCCGCCCGCGCCTGCCGGAAAACCCCTGGAGTTCAGCAAGCCTGCTGCCTGGCAAAATAACCTGCCACTGACGCCGGAAGATAAAGTTTCCGGCTACAACAATTTCTATGAATTTGGGCTGGATAAAGCCGATCCCGCCGCGAATGCTGGCAGCCTGAAAACCGATCCGTGGACGTTGAAAATCAGTGGTGAAGTCAGTAAACCGTTAACCCTCGACCACGATGCGCTAACCCGTCGATTCCCGTTAGAAGAGCGGATTTACCGGATGCGCTGCGTGGAAGCGTGGTCGATGGTGGTGCCGTGGATTGGTTTTCCGCTACATAAACTGCTGGCGCTGGCAGAGCCGACCAGCAACGCGAAGTACGTCGCTTTCGAAACAATTTATGCACCGGAACAAATGCCCGGCCAGCAGGACAGGTTTATCGGCGGCGGTCTGAAATATCCCTATGTAGAAGGATTACGTCTCGACGAAGCGATGCATCCGCTCACGCTGATGACCGTCGGCGTCTACGGCAAGGCGCTACCGCCGCAAAATGGCGCGCCGATACGCCTGATTGTGCCATGGAAATATGGCTTTAAAGGCATCAAGTCGATAGTGAGCATTAAGCTGACCCGAGAACGCCCACCAACCACCTGGAATCTTTCGGCCCCCAACGAATACGGCTTTTACGCCAACGTTAATCCGCATGTTGATCACCCTCGCTGGTCGCAGGCCACTGAGCGATTTATCGGTTCAGGTGGCATCCTGGATGTGCAACGCCAACCGACACTACTATTTAACGGCTACGCCGATGAAGTCGCGTCACTTTATCGCGGACTGGATCTACGGGAGAACTTCTAAGTGCGTTTGACTGCAAAACAGGTTACCTGGCTGAAATTTTGCCTGCATCTTGCCGGATTTTTGCCGTTTGTCTGGCTGGTTTGGGCAATCAATCATGGCGGGCTAAGTGCCGACCCGGTGAAAGATATTCAGCATTTTACCGGTCGGACTGCGCTGAAATTTTTATTGGCGACGTTGTTAATTACCCCGCTGGCGCGCTACGCTAAGCAGCCATTATTGATACGCACCCGCCGCCTGTTAGGTTTATGGTGTTTCGCCTGGGCGACGCTGCACTTAACCAGTTATGCATTGCTGGAACTTGGCGTGAACAACCTGGCGTTATTCGGTCAGGAATTAATCACCCGACCTTATTTAACCCTGGGTATTATCAGTTGGTTGATTTTGCTTGCTTTAGCATTCACGTCTACACAAGCGATGCAGCGAAAACTAGGCAAACACTGGCAACAGTTGCATAACTTCGTCTATCTTGTTGCGATCCTGGCCCCCATACATTATCTGTGGTCAGTGAAGGTTATCTCACTGCAGCCGATCATCTACACCGGGCTGGCATTACTGCTTTTAGCCTTACGTTATAAGAAGTTCCGTCAATGGTGGCGCTAATTTCGTGAACTGTGCGGCTTATTGCAAATTACGCGACGTTGAAAGTTATTTACATGTTAGCTGTTGATTATCTTCCCTGATAAGACCAGTATTTAGCTGCCATTTGCTACGAAATCGTTATAATGTGCGACCTCGTTCTCCCTGAGGCAGCTTTTAAGCTGCTGAAAAGGTGACAATGGCGCAACGAAGGTATATTTTGTTTTTTGCCGGAGGATAGCAGCAGATCGCTGCACAATGTCCGTCAAGTCTCACATTGACACTCTGGGGCAAAATAGACCGGCGTCCCGGCCTGCTGGAATTTACCGCTATGCATACAGCTGTCGGGGCATACGCTTTACAGACGGCGGTGAAACGCCTGTCACAATCACACTAAACAAAGAGTACGGAACCCACTCATGGATATTCGTAAGATTAAAAAACTGATCGAGCTGGTTGAAGAATCAGGCATCTCTGAACTGGAAATTTCTGAAGGCGAAGAGTCAGTACGCATCAGCCGTGCAGCACCTGCCGCAAGTTTCCCGATGATGCAACAAGCTTACGCTGCACCAATGATGCAGCAGCCAGCTCAATCTAACGCAGCCGCTCCGGCGACCGTTCCTTCCATGGAAGCGCCAGCAGCAGCGGAAATCAGTGGTCACATCGTACGTTCCCCGATGGTTGGTACTTTCTACCGCACCCCAAGCCCGGACGCGAAAGCGTTCATCGAAGTGGGTCAGAAAGTGAACGTGGGCGATACCCTGTGCATCGTTGAAGCCATGAAAATGATGAACCAGATCGAAGCAGACAAATCCGGTACTGTGAAAGCAATTCTGGTCGAAAGTGGACAACCGGTAGAATTTGACGAGCCGCTGGTCGTCATCGAGTAACGAGGCGAACATGCTGGATAAAATTGTTATTGCCAACCGCGGCGAGATTGCATTGCGTATTCTTCGTGCCTGTAAAGAACTGGGCATCAAGACTGTCGCTGTGCACTCAAGCGCGGATCGCGATCTAAAACACGTATTACTGGCAGATGAAACGGTCTGTATCGGCCCTGCTCCGTCAGTAAAAAGTTATCTGAACATCCCGGCAATCATCAGCGCCGCTGAAATCACCGGCGCAGTAGCAATCCATCCGGGTTACGGCTTCCTCTCCGAGAACGCCAATTTTGCCGAGCAGGTTGAACGCTCCGGCTTTATCTTCATCGGCCCGAAAGCAGAAACCATTCGCCTGATGGGCGACAAAGTATCCGCAATCGCCGCGATGAAAAAAGCGGGCGTTCCTTGCGTACCAGGTTCTGACGGCCCGCTGGGCGATGATATGGATAAAAACCGCGCCATTGCTAAACGCATTGGTTATCCGGTAATTATCAAAGCCTCCGGCGGCGGCGGCGGTCGCGGTATGCGCGTAGTACGCGGCGACGCTGAACTGGCACAATCCATCTCCATGACCCGTGCGGAAGCGAAAGCTGCTTTCAGCAACGATATGGTTTACATGGAGAAATACCTGGAAAATCCTCGCCACGTCGAGATTCAGGTACTGGCTGACGGTCAGGGCAACGCTATCTATCTGGCGGAACGTGACTGCTCCATGCAGCGCCGCCACCAGAAAGTGGTCGAAGAAGCGCCAGCACCGGGCATTACCCCGGAACTGCGTCGCTACATCGGCGAACGTTGCGCTAAAGCGTGTGTTGATATCGGCTATCGCGGTGCAGGTACATTCGAGTTCCTGTTCGAAAACGGCGAGTTCTATTTCATCGAAATGAACACCCGTATTCAGGTAGAACACCCGGTTACCGAAATGATCACTGGCGTTGACCTGATCAAAGAACAGCTGCGTATCGCTGCCGGTCAGCCGCTGTCTATCAAGCAAGAAGAAGTTCACGTTCGCGGCCATGCGGTGGAATGCCGTATCAACGCCGAAGATCCGAATACCTTCTTGCCAAGCCCGGGCAAAATCACCCGTTTCCACGCGCCAGGCGGTTTTGGCGTGCGTTGGGAGTCTCATATCTACGCGGGCTACACCGTGCCGCCGTACTATGACTCAATGATCGGTAAGCTGATTTGCTACGGTGAAAACCGTGACGTGGCGATTGCCCGCATGAAGAATGCGCTGCAGGAACTGATCATCGACGGTATCAAAACCAACGTTGATCTGCAGATCCGCATCATGAACGACGAGAACTTCCAGCATGGTGGTACTAACATCCACTATCTGGAGAAAAAACTCGGTCTTCAGGAAAAATAAGACTGCAAAAGCGTCAAAAGGCCGGATTTTCCGGCCTTTTTTATTACTGGGGATCGACAACCCCCATAAGGTACAATCCCCGCTTTCTTCACCCATCAGGGACAAAAAATGGACACTCGTTTTGTTCAGGCCCATAAAGAGGCGCGCTGGGCGCTGGGGCTGACCCTTTTGTATCTGGCGGTATGGTTAGTAGCCGCTTACTTACCTGGCGTTGCCCCCGGTTTTACCGGCTTTCCGCGCTGGTTTGAGATGGCCTGCATCCTGACGCCGCTGCTGTTTATTGGACTGTGCTGGGCGATGGTGAAATTTATCTATCGCGATATCCCGCTGGAGGATGACGATGCAGCTTGAAGTGATTCTACCGCTGGTCGCCTATCTGGTGGTGGTGTTCGGTATCTCTGTTTATGCGATGCGTAAGCGGAGCACCGGCACCTTCCTTAATGAGTATTTCCTCGGCAGCCGTTCCATGGGCGGTATTGTGCTGGCGATGACGCTCACCGCGACCTATATCAGTGCCAGTTCGTTTATCGGCGGGCCAGGCGCTGCTTATAAATACGGCCTGGGTTGGGTATTGCTGGCGATGATTCAGCTTCCTGCAGTCTGGCTTTCGCTCGGTATACTCGGCAAGAAGTTCGCGATTCTTGCGCGCCGCTACAATGCGGTGACGCTGAACGATATGCTGTTTGCCCGCTACCAGAGTCGTCTTCTGGTGTGGTTGGCGAGTTTGAGTTTGCTGGTTGCGTTCGTTGGCGCGATGACCGTGCAATTTATCGGCGGTGCACGCCTGCTGGAAACCGCGGCGGGTATTCCTTATGAAACCGGGCTGCTGATTTTCGGTATCAGTATTGCGTTATATACCGCCTTTGGCGGCTTTCGCGCCAGTGTGCTGAACGACACCATGCAAGGTCTGGTGATGCTGGTTGGCACCATTGTGCTGCTGGTCGGCGTGGTACATGCCGCTGGCGGCTTAAGCAACGCGGTAGAGACGCTGCAAACCATCGATCCACAGCTGGTTACGCCACAAGGTGCTGACGATATTCTGTCACCTGCCTTTATGACATCGTTCTGGGTACTGGTGTGCTTTGGCGTTATTGGCCTGCCGCATACTGCGGTGCGCTGTATCTCTTATAAAGACAGCAAAGCAGTGCATCGGGGGATCATCATCGGGACGATTGTAGTCGCAATCCTGATGTTCGGTATGCATCTGGCCGGAGCGTTAGGTCGTGCAGTGATCCCCGATCTCACCGTACCGGATCTGGTGATCCCGACGTTGATGGTAAAAGTGCTGCCACCGTTTGCTGCCGGGATCTTCCTGGCTGCACCTATGGCTGCGATCATGTCGACAATTAACGCCCAATTGCTGCAAAGTTCCGCTACGATCATTAAAGATCTCTATCTGAATATCCGTCCGGATCAAATGCAAAACGAGACGCGTCTGAAGCGGATGTCGGCGGTAATTACGTTAGTTCTCGGCGTGTTGCTGCTGCTTGCCGCCTGGAAGCCGCCAGAAATGATCATCTGGCTGAATTTGCTGGCCTTCGGTGGGCTGGAAGCCGTTTTCCTGTGGCCGCTGGTGCTGGGTCTTTACTGGGAACGCGCCAACGCCAAAGGCGCGCTAAGTGCGATGATCGTTGGCGGCGTGCTGTATGCCGTACTTGCAACGCTGAATATTCAGTACCTGGGCTTCCACCCTATCGTGCCCTCGTTACTACTAAGTTTGCTGGCTTTCCTGGTCGGAAACCGTTTCGGTACATCCGTCCCGCAAGCTACCGTTTTGACTACTGATAAATAAAGAGTTTTGCCATGCCTTGGATCCAACTGAAACTGAACACCACCGGCGCGAACGCTGAAGATCTTAGCGATGCGCTGATGGAAGCAGGTGCCGTATCTATTACTTTTCAGGATACCCACGATACGCCAGTATTTGAGCCGCTGCCGGGCGAAACGCGCCTGTGGGGCGACACCGATGTGATTGGTCTGTTCGACGCTGAAACCGATATGAACGACGTGGTGGCGATTCTGGAAAACCATCCGCTGCTCGGCGCAGGTTTCGCGCATAAAATCGAACAACTGGAAGATAAAGACTGGGAGCGCGAATGGATGGACAATTTCCACCCAATGCGCTTTGGTGAACGTCTGTGGATCTGCCCAAGCTGGCGTGATGTGCCAGACGAAAACGCCGTCAACGTGATGTTAGACCCGGGCCTGGCGTTTGGTACGGGGACTCATCCAACCACCTCTCTGTGCCTGCAATGGCTCGACAGCCTCGATTTAACTGGTAAAACAGTCATCGACTTTGGCTGTGGCTCCGGCATTCTGGCAATCGCGGCACTGAAACTGGGCGCAGCAAAAGCCATTGGTATTGATATCGATCCGCAGGCCATTCAGGCCAGCCGCGACAACGCCGAACGTAATGGCGTTTCTGACCGTCTGGAACTCTACTTACCCAAAGATCAGCCTGAAGCGATGAAAGCCGACGTGGTGGTCGCTAACATCCTCGCAGGCCCGTTACGTGAACTGGCGCCGTTAATCAGCGTCCTGCCGGTTTCAGGCGGTTTGCTGGGCCTTTCCGGTATTCTGGCAAGCCAGGCGGAGAGCGTTTGTGAAGCTTATGCCGACAGCTTCGTTCTGGACCCGGTCGTGGAAAAAGAAGAGTGGTGTCGCATTACTGGTCTTAAGAATTAACCGCCAGAATGCGGCATAGTGATGTAGAGAGAAGTGCGAGCAACGTCACAAAAGGCACGTAATTTTGCTGATTATTTAGGCAAATTTGCGTGCCAAAATTTTCATTCATAAAGAAAAATTGAGAACTTACTCAAATTTCTTTGAGTGCGAATTTTAATCACTTATTTCTAATGTGATGATTTTTATGATTAATTATTCCGCCGAGTTCATTTTAAATGCAATTCTTTGATCCATCTCAGAGGATTGGTCAAAGTTTGGCCTTTCATCTCGTGCAAAAAATGCGTAATATACGCCGCCTTGCAGTCACAGTATGGTCATTTCTTAACTCATGCGCATCGGACAATATCAGCTCAGAAATCGCCTGATCGCAGCGCCCATGGCTGGCATTACAGACAGACCTTTTCGGACGTTGTGCTACGAGATGGGAGCCGGATTGACAGTATCCGAGATGATGTCTTCTAACCCTCAGGTTTGGGAAAGCGACAAATCTCGTTTACGGATGGTGCACATTGATGAACCCGGTATTCGCACCGTGCAAATTGCCGGTAGCGATCCGAAAGAAATGGCAGATGCAGCACGTATTAACGTGGAAAGCGGTGCCCAGATTATTGATATCAATATGGGTTGCCCGGCTAAAAAAGTGAATCGCAAGCTTGCAGGTTCAGCCCTCTTGCAGTACCCGGATGTCGTTAAATCGATCCTTACCGAGGTCGTCAATGCAGTGGACGTTCCTGTTACCCTGAAGATTCGCACCGGCTGGGCGCCGGAACACCGTAACTGCGAAGAGATTGCCCAACTGGCTGAAGACTGTGGCATTCAGGCTCTGACCATTCATGGCCGTACACGCGCCTGTTTGTTCAATGGAGAAGCTGAATACGACAGTATTCGGGCAGTTAAGCAGAAAGTTTCCATTCCGGTTATCGCGAATGGCGACATTACTGACCCGCTTAAAGCCAGAGCTGTGCTCGACTATACAGGGGCGGATGCTCTGATGATAGGCCGCGCAGCTCAGGGAAGACCCTGGATCTTTCGGGAAATCCAGCATTATCTGGACACTGGGGAGTTGCTGCCCCCGCTGCCTTTGGCTGAGGTTAAGCGCTTGCTTTGCGCGCACGTTCGGGAACTGCATGACTTTTATGGTCCGGCAAAAGGGTACCGAATTGCACGTAAACACGTTTCCTGGTATCTCCAGGAACACGCTCCAAATGACCAGTTTCGGCGCACATTCAACGCCATTGAGGATGCCAGCGAACAGCTGGAGGCGTTGGAGGCATACTTCGAAAATTTTGCGTAAACAGAAATAAAGAGCTGACAGAACTATGTTCGAACAACGCGTAAATTCTGACGTACTGACCGTTTCTACCGTTAACTCTCAGGATCAGGTAACCCAAAAACCCCTGCGTGACTCGGTTAAACAGGCACTGAAGAACTATTTTGCTCAACTGAACGGTCAGGATGTTAATGACCTCTATGAGCTGGTACTGGCTGAAGTAGAACAGCCCCTGTTGGACATGGTGATGCAATACACCCGTGGTAACCAGACCCGTGCTGCGCTGATGATGGGCATCAACCGTGGTACGCTGCGTAAAAAATTGAAAAAGTACGGCATGAACTAATTCAGGTTAGCTAATTGCTTGATTAAAAGGCGCTACTCGGCATGGGGAAGCGCCTTTTTTATAGGTGTCGCAAAGGGAGTGACCATGAGAACAGGATGTGAACCCACCAGGTTTGGCGACAATGCAAAGACCATTATCCACGGTGATGCATTAGCTGAACTTAAAAAGATACCCGCAGAAAGTGTTGATCTAATCTTTGCTGACCCGCCTTATAACATCGGTAAAAATTTCGATGGCCTGATCGAAGCGTGGAAAGAAGATCTGTTTATTAACTGGCTATTTGAAGTGATTACAGAGTGCCACCGCGTTCTGAAAAAACAGGGCAGCATGTACATCATGAACAGCACGGAAAACATGCCCTTTATTGACCTCCAGTGCCGCCAGCTTTTTACCATCAAAAGTCGCATCGTCTGGTCGTATGACAGCTCCGGCGTTCAGGCCAAAAAATATTACGGCTCCATGTATGAACCCATCCTGATGATGGTGAAAGACGCAAAGAACTACACCTTTAACAGCGATGCTATTCTGGTAGAAGCCAAAACCGGAGCACAGCGTGCATTAATCGACTATCGCAAAAATCCCCCACAACCTTACAATCATCAAAAAGTGCCAGGTAACGTCTGGGATTTTCCACGCGTACGTTATTTGATGGATGAATATGAAAACCATCCGACGCAAAAGCCTGAAGCTTTACTGAAGCGCATTATTCTCGCCTCTTCTAACCCTGGCGATGTCGTTCTCGATCCGTTTGCTGGTAGCTTCACCACCGGTGCCGTCGCCATCGCGACCGGGCGAAAATTCATTGGTATTGAGATTAACAGCGAGTACATCAAGATGGGGCTACGCCGACTGGATGTCGCGTCACATTACTCCATGGAAGAGCTGGCGAAAGTGAAAAAAAGAAAGACCGGCAACCTGTCAAAACGAAGCCGGATCAGCGAAGTTGACCCCGATCTCATTGCAAAGTAAAGGAAGTGTAAGCCTGGTTTTCAGATTATTCATTTCGTGTATATTTCCTGCCAGACTTGGTTAAACATGCACAGGCTCAGGTAATGATTCGCAAGTATTGGTGGCTCGTCGTTTTCGCTGTCTCCGTTTTTCTGTTTGATACCTTACTGATGCAGTGGATCGAACTACTGGCAACAGAAACAGACAAATGTCGCAATATGAACTCGGTTAATCCGCTAAAACTGGTTAACAGTGACGAACTTGATTTTCACAATAGAATGTAACTTTATACGATACCTAATTCATTTGTTTTATGAATTAATTTCGTTATGTTTTCATCTGGCATAAACATTCTTAATACATTATCGACTAATGCGGGTGCTTGTTTATAAAGATCGTAACCCGCTATATTCATTAACCAGTTTTGAACAATACCGCTGAAGGCACCATCAATAATAATCATTACGACGTCTAAGTCGAGGCTTTTAGCTATATCCCCCTGTTGCTGACATGCTTGTAATACTTCACGAAGAATCTGTGGATTAAAGCCCATCTTTTCACGTATTACTGCCTCGGCCAGCATTTCATCACTAAATTCACACTTGTGATATAAGATTTGCAGTAACGCCTGCTGGCGGGGAATTTCGGCAATATATTGCAAGCCAACAATCAGTTTTTCACGCAATTGCAGGAAAGGATCATGTTCTAACCCTTCCGTTAAACGTTCCTGGATTAACTCACGCAATGAAGGCTGTTGCAGCCACATCTCGTTAAACAGTTGAGCCTTGTTTTCGAAGTGCCAGTAGATTGCGCCACGCGTGACGTTGGCGGCGTCGGCGATGTCATTGAGCGTCGTCTTGCTTACGCCATACTGCGCAAACTGGGCGATGGCGGTTTCAATCAGTTCTTGCCTGGTCTTCAGGGCTTCAGCTTTGGTTCTTTTTGCCATGATTAATCATTCAAGGAATAAATATATTCAACATAAGGGAAACAGCGAGAAGTAATGTATCACCTAATGTTTATTTATACGAGAAGCTAAATCCCATCTGCTACCAATCGTCAAATAAGTCAAATCTATTGTTTACCGATAATATATTTACTTAATAAATGTATATTTCACTTTGCGTTAAAATGCTTCCATTTTTTTCAACTCACATCAAATGAGAACATTAGAATATTAATCTCTTTTTGTGTTTACGTGCCTTGAATAGCGACTATTCATAACTATTCCTTACATCGCAGGACGATAATTTGTAGGATAGCGAACTGTATTTTTATTTCTGCGAGTTAACGCGTTGCCTTTTTCTGGCTAATAACGCGCTTTTGGTTTTTTGAGGAATAGTAATGACGAAACATGCCAGGTTTTTCCTCCTGCCCTCCTTTATCATGATCTCCGCAGCGTTAATTGCGGGTTGTAACGATAAGGGAGAAGAGAAAGCTCACGTCGGTGAACCGCAGGTTACCGTTCATGTTGTGAATACTGCCCCGTTAGAAGTTAAAACTGAATTACCAGGCCGTACTAATGCTTTCCGTATTGCCGAGGTTCGCCCGCAGGTTAGCGGGATAGTGCTGAATCGTAATTTCACTGAAGGCAGCGATGTGCAAGCTGGCCAGTCCCTGTACCAGATCGATCCGGCCACTTATCAGGCAAGTTATGACAGCGCGAAAGGCGAACTGGCGAAAAGCGAAGCTGCCGCGTCCATCGCGCATTTAACGGTAAAACGTTATGTTCCGCTTGTGGGTACGAAATACATCAGCCAGCAGGAGTACGATCAGGCGATTGCTGATGCTCGTCAGGCCGATGCTACCGTCATAGCCGCAAAAGCCACGGTCGAAAGCGCCCGCATCAATCTCGCTTATACCAAAGTGACTGCGCCAATTAGCGGGCGTATCGGCAAATCTTCGGTGACCGAAGGTGCTCTCGTCACTAACGGGCAAACGACCGAACTGGCGACTGTCCAGCAACTCGATCCTATCTATGTCGATGTGACCCAATCCAGCAACGACTTCATGAGACTGAAGCAATCCGTAGAGCAAGGGAATTTGCATAAGGAAAACGCCACCAGCAACGTAGAGTTGGTCATGGAAAACGGTCAAACCTATCCCCTGAAAGGCACGCTGCAATTCTCTGATGTGACCGTTGATGAAAGCACCGGTTCCATTACCCTGCGCGCAGTTTTCCCTAACCCGCAACACACGCTTCTGCCAGGTATGTTTGTGCGCGCACGGATCGATGAAGGTGTACAACCTGACGCCATTCTTATCCCGCAACAGGGAGTTAGCCGTACACCGCGTGGTGACGCTACCGTGCTGATTGTTAATGATAAAAGCCAGGTTGAGGCGCGTCCTGTTGTCGCCAGCCAGGCCATTGGCGATAAATGGCTGATTAGCGAAGGACTAAAAGCGGGTGATCAGGTCATTGTCAGCGGCCTGCAAAAAGCACGCCCGGGAGAGCAGGTTAAGGCCACTACCGATACCCCCGCAGATACTGCGTCGAAGTAAGGCAATCTGATATGGCAAACTTTTTTATTCGACGACCAATATTTGCATGGGTGCTGGCCATTATTCTGATGATGGCGGGCGTACTGGCGATCCTACAATTGCCCGTAGCCCAGTATCCAACCATTGCCCCGCCTGCGGTTTCTGTGTCGGCAAACTATCCGGGCGCTGATGCGCAAACCGTGCAGGATACGGTGACACAGGTTATCGAACAGAATATGAACGGCATCGATAATCTGATGTATATGTCCTCCACCAGCGATTCTGCCGGTAGCGTGACAATTACTCTCACCTTCCAGTCCGGGACCGATCCAGACATCGCGCAAGTGCAGGTACAAAACAAACTTCAACTCGCCACACCGTTGCTGCCGCAGGAAGTCCAGCAACAGGGGATAAGTGTCGAGAAATCAAGTAGCAGCTTTTTGATGGTGGCTGGTTTTGTTTCTGATAACCCAAGTACCACGCAAGACGATATTTCCGACTACATCGCCTCTAACGTCAAAGATACCATTAGCCGTCTGAACGGCGTTGGCGACGTGCAACTGTTCGGTGCTCAGTACGCTATGCGTATCTGGCTCGATGCCGATCTGCTGAACAAATATAAACTCACATCGGTTGATGTCATTAACCAGTTGAAAGTACAGAACGACCAGATTGCGGCCGGTCAGTTAGGCGGCACGCCGGCATTACCAGGACAGCAGTTAAACGCGTCGATTATTGCCCAGACACGGTTAAAAGATCCGGAAGAGTTCGGCAAAGTCACCCTGCGCGTGAACAGCGACGGTTCGGTAGTGCGGCTGAAAGATGTCGCACGGATTGAACTCGGTGGTGAAAACTATAACGTTATCGCCCGTATCAACGGCAAACCCGCGGCTGGCCTCGGCATTAAACTGGCAACGGGAGCTAACGCACTTGATACCGCAAAAGCCATCAAGGCCAAACTGGCAGAACTACAGCCGTTCTTCCCACAGGGAATGAAGGTTCTTTACCCTTATGACACCACGCCTTTCGTCCAGCTTTCTATCCAGGAAGTGGTGAAAACGCTGTTCGAAGCCATTATCCTGGTATTCCTGGTGATGTATCTGTTCTTGCAGAACATGCGGGCGACATTGATACCCACCATTGCTGTACCTGTCGTGTTGTTAGGGACGTTTGCCATACTCGCCGCTTTTGGTTACTCCATCAATACGCTAACGATGTTCGGGATGGTGCTTGCCATCGGGCTTCTTGTTGATGATGCGATAGTCGTTGTGGAGAACGTCGAGCGCGTAATGATGGAGGATAAACTCCCCCCCAGAGAAGCGACGGAAAAATCGATGTCGCAAATCCAGGGCGCGCTGGTAGGTATCGCGATGGTACTGTCGGCGGTATTTATTCCGATGGCATTCTTCGGTGGCTCAACAGGGGCAATTTATCGACAGTTCTCTATCACTATTGTTTCAGCAATGGCGCTTTCAGTACTGGTTGCGCTGATTCTCACCCCCGCGTTATGTGCAACATTGCTGAAACCAGTCTCTGCCGAGCATCACGAAAATAAGGGGGGGTTCTTCGGCTGGTTTAACACCACTTTCGATCATAGCGTTATTCACTACACCAATAGCGTTGGCAAAATCCTCGGTTCCACAGGGCGATATTTACTGATCTATGCGCTGATTGTCGCCGGAATGGTAGTGCTGTTTTTACGCCTCCCTTCTTCTTTCTTGCCGGAAGAAGATCAGGGTGTCTTCCTGACCATGATCCAACTGCCCGCTGGCGCGACGCAAGAGCGGACACAAAAAGTACTGGATGAAGTGACGGATTACTATCTGAAGAACGAGAAGGCGAACGTTGAAAGTGTCTTTACAGTCAATGGATTTAGCTTCAGCGGTCAGGCGCAAAACGCCGGGATGGCCTTTGTCAGCCTTAAACCGTGGGAAGAGCGCAGTGGCGAAGAAAATAGCGCGGAAGCGGTAATCCAACGTGCCAAAATGGAACTGAGTAAAATCCGCGACGGTTTTGTCATTCCATTCAATATGCCAGCCATTGTTGAACTGGGTACGGCAACAGGTTTCGACTTTGAGTTAATCGATCAGGCGGGTCTTGGTCACGATGCCTTAACCCATGCCCGCAACCAGTTGCTTGGCATGGCGGCGCAACATCCTGAAAGCTTAGTCAGTGTGCGCCCCAATGGACTGGAAGATACTGCGCAGTTCAAACTTGAAGTTGACCAGGAAAAAGCACAGGCATTAGGCGTTTCGCTTTCTGACATTAATCAGACCATTTCTACAGCGTTAGGCGGGACGTATGTCAACGACTTCATCGACCGTGGCCGCGTGAAAAAAGTATATGTTCAGGCGGATGCCAAATTCCGTATGCTGCCAGAAGATGTCGATAAACTTTATGTCCGCAGCGCTAACGGCGAAATGGTGCCATTCTCCACCTTTACCACTTCACATTGGGTATATGGTTCTCCGCGTCTGGAACGCTACAACGGTCTACCCTCCATGGAGATTCAGGGGGAAGCTGCGCCAGGCACCAGTTCCGGCGATGCGATGTCTCTAATGGAAAGCCTCGCCTCACAACTACCTAACGGAATCGGTTATGACTGGACGGGGATGTCGTATCAGGAACGCTTGTCAGGTAACCAGGCCCCTGCTCTGGTAGCCATTTCATTCGTGGTCGTTTTCCTGTGCCTTGCGGCGCTCTATGAAAGCTGGTCAATTCCTGTCTCGGTTATGTTGGTCGTGCCGTTAGGGATTGTCGGCGTGCTGCTGGCGGCGACACTCTTTAATCAGAAAAATGACGTTTATTTTATGGTGGGCTTGTTAACGACAATTGGCTTATCGGCTAAAAACGCTATTTTGATTGTTGAGTTCGCCAAAGACCTGATGGAAAAAGAGGGGAAAGGTGTCATTGAAGCAACGCTGATGGCCGTACGTATGCGTCTTCGTCCTATTCTGATGACATCACTCGCCTTTATTCTCGGCGTATTGCCGCTGGCTATCAGTAATGGTGCGGGAAGCGGCGCGCAGAACGCGGTAGGGATTGGAGTCATGGGTGGCATGATTTCCGCAACATTGCTGGCAATCTTCTTTGTCCCTGTGTTCTTTGTGGTGATCCGCCGTTGCTTTAAAGGGTAAAATTAAAACACAAAGGCGTCTTCGGACGCCTTTTTAATTTGCGGTTAAAACTATAAAAATTAATGAGTTAATGATTCATTAGCTTTTAAATTGAGTGCATTCATTCTTTCTCCCTTCATTATTTTTACAATTCACATAATTTGTCATTATTCATCTCACAAGAATTATAACTCCCGGTGATAAAATGGAATTCAGCACGTTAATAAGAAAGTTAGCTTATTAAGCGGTAGCGTTATTACTGAGGTAACACCATGAAAAGATTAATTCCTGTCGCATTGCTCACCGCATTGCTGGCGGGCTGCGCTCACGATTCACCCTGCGTTCCGGTTTATGACGATCAGGGCCGTCTGGTTCACACGAATACCTGTATGAAAGGTACGACTCAGGATAACTGGGAAACGGCTGGGGCTATTGCTGGCGGGGCAGCGGCTGTTGCTGGCCTGACGATGGGGATCATCGCTCTGTCGAAATAACTGAACAGGGCGCGGAGTTCCGCGCTCTGTTTAACGGTACAGAATCTCACCGTAAGATAAAATACAACTATATTCTGCTAGCTTATTCCCTTTTAATTTAGCATTTTATTTCGAACTATCGAAATAACACATCCATTAGTTTTTACCCTCATTTAAAACACATGCTCACGCTAACAATCATTATCCTGCTTAGTAAAATGCGAATAAATATTTTGCGCTAAAATGTGGCGTATGTTTCATTTTCGCACCATTGCGAGGCGATGTTTTTATTATTTCCTGTCTACACTCAGCTTATTGCGACGCGGAATCGTGCGCAAAAGCTGGCACTACTTTTGCTTATAAAAGGATGGCCACAGACAGGTAAAAGACGTTTCCCAAACGTCCTATAACGATAATTTTCGCCTCACAGGAAGCATTATGAAAAAGATGATGATAGCCACACTGGCTGCAGCCAGCGTGCTGCTTGCCGTTGCAAATCAGGCGCATGCTGGCGCGACACTTGATGCCGTAAAGAATAAAGGGTTTGTGCAATGCGGGATCAGTGACGGATTACCTGGGTTCTCTTATGCCGATGCAGACGGTAAGTTTTCAGGTATTGATGTAGATGTTTGTCGTGGTGTTGCCGCTGCTGTATTTGGTGACGACACGAAAGTGAAATATACCCCACTCACAGCAAAAGAACGCTTCACCGCTTTACAGTCAGGGGAAGTGGATTTGCTTTCCCGTAATACGACCTGGACTTCATCCCGCGACGCAGGAATGGGAATGGTATTTACTGGCGTCACTTATTACGACGGCATTGGCTTCCTGACGCACGATAAAGCGGGATTAAAAAGCGCGAAAGAACTGGATGGCGCAACCGTCTGTATTCAGGCGGGGACTGATACCGAACTCAACGTCGCCGATTACTTCAAGGCAAACAATATGAAGTACACGCCAGTAACCTTCGATCGCTCAGACGAATCAGCGAAGGCTCTGGAATCTGGCCGCTGCGATACGCTGGCCTCGGATCAGTCGCAACTGTATGCCCTGCGGATCAAATTAAGTAATCCTGCCGAATGGATTGTCCTGCCAGAAGTTATCTCTAAAGAACCGCTTGGTCCGGTCGTCCGTCGTGGCGATGATGAATGGTTCTCTATTGTGCGCTGGACGCTTTTCGCCATGCTGAATGCTGAAGAGATGGGCGTTAACTCGCAAAACGTTGATGAAAAAGCGGCTAATCCAGCTACGCCTGATATGGCGCATCTGCTGGGTAAAGAGGGCGATTACGGCAAGGATCTGAAGCTGGATAATAAATGGGCTTACAACATCATCAAACAGGTGGGTAACTACTCGGAAATTTTTGAGCGTAATGTAGGTTCAGAAAGCCCGCTGAAAATTAAACGTGGGCAAAATAATCTCTGGAATAACGGCGGTATTCAGTACGCGCCGCCCGTGCGTTAAGTCGGTGTGAGGTAACGGGCGTCGCTACGGCGGCGCTCTCTTCAGCGTTATGGTTTCCGAGGTTTATATGCCCCATCGCCGCTCAACCGTTAAAGGCTCACTCTCCTTTACCAACCCTACGGTTCGCGCCTGGTTATTCCAGATCCTCGCCGTTGTTGCCGTCGTCGGCATTGTTGGTTGGTTATTTCACAACACCGTGACGAATCTAAACAATCGCGGCATAACATCAGGATTTGCCTTTCTGGATCGCGGCGCAGGCTTCGGGATCGTCCAGCATTTGATCGATTACCAGCAGGGCGATACCTACGGACGCGTTTTTATTGTCGGCTTACTCAATACGCTACTGGTTTCAGCATTGTGTATCGTATTCGCATCTGTCCTGGGCTTCTTTATCGGTCTGGCGAGACTTTCGGACAACTGGCTGCTACGAAAGCTTTCCACAATTTATATTGAGATCTTCCGTAATATTCCCCCGCTGCTGCAAATCTTCTTCTGGTACTTTGCCGTGTTGCGCAATTTGCCTGGACCACGCCAGGCAGTGAGCGCGTTTGAGCTCGCCTTTTTGAGCAATCGTGGGCTCTATATTCCGTCGCCGCAGCTGGGAGATGGATTTATTGCGTTTATCCTGACTGTTGTTATTGCTATAGCCATTTCTGTTGGACTATTCCGTTTTAATAAAACGCACCAGATAAAGACCGGACAACTGCGCCGTACCTGGCCTTGCGCCGTTGTGTTGATCATTGGTTTACCTTTACTGGCGCAATGGCTTTTTGGCGCAGCACTACACTGGGATGTCCCAGCCCTTCGAGGCTTTAATTTCCGCGGCGGGATGGTTTTAATTCCTGAACTGGCAGCCTTAACGCTAGCACTTTCGGTTTATACCTCTGCATTTATCGCCGAGATTATCCGCGCCGGGATCCAGGCAGTGCCTTATGGTCAACATGAAGCGGCTCGATCACTGGGATTACCCAACCCGGTTACGCTACGCCAGGTCATTATTCCCCAGGCATTGCGGGTGATTATTCCACCGTTAACCAGCCAGTATCTCAACATCGTCAAGAACTCCTCTCTTGCCGCCGCTATTGGCTATCCCGATATGGTTTCGCTGTTTGCTGGCACCGTGCTGAACCAAACGGGGCAAGCCATCGAGACGATAGCCATGACGATGTCGGTCTATCTGATTATCAGCCTGACTATCTCGCTGCTGATGAATATCTATAACCGCCGTATCGCGATCGTTGAACGCTAAGGAGTCATGATGACAAAAGTATTGCTGTCTCATCCCCCGCGCCCGGCGAGCCATAACTCAAGCCGCGCTATGGTGTGGGTGCGAAAAAATCTGTTCTCCAGCTGGAGCAATAGCCTGCTGACTATTGGCTGCATATGGTTGATGTGGGAACTGATCCCACCATTGCTGAACTGGGCATTTTTGCAGGCTAACTGGGTTGGCTCAACGCGTGCCGACTGCACAAAAGCCGGTGCCTGTTGGGTCTTCATCCACGAACGATTTGGTCAGTTTATGTATGGGCTTTACCCACACGACCAACGCTGGCGAATTAACCTGGCATTACTGATTGGCCTTGTGTCTATCGCACCAATGTTCTGGAAAATACTCCCGCATCGCGGTCGCTATATTGCGGTATGGGCGATTATCTACCCACTGATTGTCTGGTGGCTGATGTATGGCGGTTTTTTTGGTCTTGAGCGGGTTGAAACCCGGCAATGGGGCGGGCTGACGCTAACTTTAATTATTGCATCAGTTGGGATTGCGGGGGCGCTACCGTGGGGGATCTTACTGGCGTTAGGTCGCCGCTCCCATATGCCGATTGTGCGTATCTTATCGGTCGTTTTTATCGAGTTCTGGCGCGGCGTACCGCTGATTACCGTACTGTTTATGTCTTCGGTCATGCTGCCGCTCTTTATGGCGGAAGGCACCAGCATCGACAAACTGATTCGTGCGTTGGTCGGCGTGATCCTGTTTCAGTCAGCATACGTTGCGGAAGTCGTGCGAGGCGGATTACAGGCGCTGCCCAAAGGGCAATACGAAGCGGCAGAGTCGCTGGCGTTGGGTTACTGGAAAACTCAAGGGCTGGTTATTCTGCCCCAGGCACTGAAGCTGGTGATTCCAGGGCTGGTAAATACCATCATCGCGCTATTCAAAGACACAAGTCTGGTGATCATCATCGGGTTGTTCGATCTTTTCAGTAGCGTTCAGCAGGCAACCGTTGACCCCGCCTGGCTGGGTATGTCCACAGAAGGGTATGTTTTCGCCGCACTGATCTACTGGATCTTCTGTTTCAGCATGTCGCGCTATAGCCAACATCTGGAAAAACGTTTTAACACCGAGCGTACACCGCATTGAGGACACTATGAGCCAAATTTTACTGCAACCTGCTAACGCGATGATTACGCTGGAAAACGTCAATAAATGGTATGGACAATTCCATGTTTTGAAAAATATAAATTTAACCGTGCAACCGGGCGAACGGATCGTTCTGTGTGGCCCTTCAGGTTCCGGTAAATCGACAACCATTCGTTGTATTAATCATCTGGAAGAACATCAACAGGGACGGATCGTGGTAGATGGCATCGAACTTAATGAAGATATCCGTAATATTGAGCGCGTCAGGCAGGAAGTGGGGATGGTCTTTCAGCATTTCAATCTATTCCCACATTTGACCGTTTTACAGAACTGTACCCTGGCGCCGATTTGGGTACGCAAGATGCCAAAGAAAGAGGCTGAAGCTCTGGCGATGCATTACCTTGAGCGGGTGAGAATTGCCGAACATGCGCATAAGTTTCCCGGACAGATTTCAGGTGGTCAGCAGCAACGCGTTGCCATTGCGCGTTCGCTGTGTATGAAGCCGAAAATTATGTTGTTTGATGAGCCAACGTCGGCGCTCGATCCTGAGATGGTGAAAGAGGTGCTGGATACGATGATTGGGCTGGCGCAGTCGGGTATGACAATGTTGTGTGTAACACATGAGATGGGGTTTGCACGAACCGTCGCTGACCGGGTGATTTTTATGGATCGTGGGGAGATAGTGGAACAAGCTGCACCGGATGAGTTTTTTGCGCATCCTAAGTCAGAGCGTACGAGGGCATTTTTATCGCAGGTAATCCATTAATTGAATGTTAGTTCGAAAAGCAAAAAGGCCATCCTTTCGGATGGCCTTTCGCTTGATTTGATATCTGGCAGTTTATGGCGGGCGTCCTGCCCGCCACCCTCCGGGCCGTTGCTTCGCAACGTTCAAATCCGCTCCCGGCGGATTTGTCCTGGTCGGGAGAGTGTTCACCGACAAACAACAGATAAAACAAAAGGCCCAGTCTTCCGACTGAGCCTTTTGTTTTATTTGATGTCTGGCAGTTCCCTACTCTCGCATGGGGAGACCCCACACTACCATCGGCGCTACGGCGTTTCACTTCTGAGTTCGGCATGGGGTCAGGTGGGACCACCGCGCTACTGCCGCCAGACAAATTCTTTTCTAATCTGCCGAACTTTAACCTAAAAAGTGGTGCTGATACCCAGAGTCGAACTGGGGACCTCACCCTTACCAAGGGTGCGCTCTACCAACTGAGCCATATCAGCACGCTAAATTTGATGCCTGGCAGTTCCCTACTCTCGCATGGGGAGACCCCACACTACCATCGGCGCTACGGCGTTTCACTTCTGAGTTCGGCATGGGGTCAGGTGGGACCACCGCGCTAAGGCCGCCAGGCAAATTCTGTTTATTAACCCGCTTACGCCGGTTAATCTAATCTGTTATCAGGCTTACTTATTGATGTCTCAT